>CAYOQM010000378.1:0-2527 GCA_964406065.1 uncultured Verrucomicrobiota bacterium | reverse complement strand
AGCGGGTGCCTGGTTGCGGCGCAATGGGGAGTCCATTTATAACTCCTCGCGCTCTCCATTTACCTGGAACAATTGGGGCCGAGTCACCACGCGCGGGAACAAGGTCTATCTCCACATCTGGAACAACACAGGCCCGGAACTCTGCTTCGCGGAGATGAAGAACCGGGTGCTGTCCGCCAAATTTCTCGACGGTGGTGGGCCTATTGCCTTCGAGCAGAATGCGGATCGGTTGATATTGAGGGGCCTGCCCCTGCCGTTGCGCGATCTCCTCGCCACGACTATCGTTCTACAAGTCGAGGGTGACCCCGAGACGCTCACACCCCAAACCTCGTTCTGGATCCCTGGAGAACCGGCTCACTGATTGATGACAACTATAAACAATTAGAAGGATCTGCTATGAATCTTAATCTTGCCTGTCCCTGGGGCGATGGCTGTTCGCCGCCACAGACACCTTTCCTCTCATTCTATAGCCCGCAGAGCGACAACCTGCTGTTTGCGTCGGGCAACACAATCGACCTGCGCTGCCAGGCGGGACTGCGCTCCGTCGCGCTGCGGTGGACGCTGCACCGCAACATGATCGAGAAGCCCTTCCGCTCGGGCACGGCCGAGGCACTGCCGGGCAACCGGTTCGCGATCCGAATCAGCACGGCCGGACTGCATCCGGGGTTCTATGATCTCAAGGTCGAACTGGATACCGGGCTGACCCACGATGCCAAAGACCCGCTCGCGAAGCGCCCGGTGCGTGGCGTCTGCGCGTTCGGATGGAAGGCCGAATCCATGGCCGTGGCCGACACCCGACCGTCGGACTTCAAGGCGTTCTGGGATGTCGCCAAGGTGAAGCTGGCGAAAGTTCCGCTTGACGCCAAAGAAGGCCCGACGCAGGTGTTCGGCCCGAAGGAGATTAACGACTACAACGTCGCGAGCGCCTGCCTGCCGCCGGACTACGATCCGGCCGGACACAAGGCGGAGCAGGTCGAGTCGTGCAAGGTTGACTTTGCCGGCCCCGATGGTGGCCGCGTCTACGGTTGGCTGGCGAAACCGGAGGGCCAGGGGAAGTTTCCCGCCATGCTCGTATTGCCCGGCGCCGGGTTCGCGGCTCGGCCACGCCCGCTCGAACACGCCCGGCACGGCTATGTGACGCTGGATATCCAGGTGCATGGCCAGGATGTTGATCTGCAGGCGTACCCGCAACTCCCAGGCTACTACAACGACTGCAAGTTTGAACCGGTTTCAGCGTACTATTACTACAACGTCCACCTGCGCTGCCTGCAGGCGATCAACTATTTGCTGTCGCGCCCCGACGTGGATCCCTCTCGCATCGTCGTGGTTGGCGGCAGCCAGGGCGGGCGGCTCGGTATCGTGGTGGCCGGACTGGATCCGCGCATCAAAGCCGTGGTGTCGTGCATCGCCAACTCGCCGAACCAGCCGCATGTGGCGTGGGTGTCGAGTTGCAACGCGGCCAAGGTCGACGGCATGGACCTTGCGTCGGCGCCCCCCGTGCCCGACACGCCGGAAGCCCGCTGTTTCGCCTATTACGATCCGATGAACTATGCGCAGGACATCCATTGCCCGGTGCTGATGAACGCCGGGTTGATCGATCCCGTCTCGCCGCCCTTCAGCGTGTGGGCCGTCTACAACGGGCTCGGAACTACGGCGAAGGAGACCGTCGCCCTCGACGGCCATGCGCACGACTGGTCGGCCGAGTTCGACCGCCGCGCCTGGCGGTGGCTGGACGAGGTCCTGGCGGTCCCGCTCAGCATACAACAGGTCCTGAATGTCGGGAGTGAACCACGATCTCTGTGAAGGGTATATACATGACGATGAACAATACGAAATCAAGGCTACGCACACTTTACACGATCTTTTGTTTTCTGACGTGGATGGGATTCAGCGGAGCCGCTGGCGCTGCAAACCCCGAAAGGCCTGAGAGTCGGACGACGGTGTCCATCACCCGTTTCTACGACCCGAATACGCCGGAGGGGGCAACGACTCGGCGGCTGTTGGACCTGGCGCAGGAGAATCCCGGACTCGAGTTGGAGCAGTGGGGCGGCATTACGCTTCCCGGCGGCGGAGCGAAGGCGAGCCTGATGATGGCGATTGCCGGTAAGACCGCGCCGGATATCGGTGAATCCTGGTTCCATATCATCGGGGCCGAGATCCGAAACGGCTTTCTCTATCCGCTCAACGAATGGATTGGCGAAGACACCGATAAGAGCGGCGTCATCGATGATCACGAAACAACCTGGGAGCCGTGGAAGCAAGTGCCGCCGCTCTGGCGGCGCGTGGCCATGCTTGACGGCAAGGTGTATGGCATTCCTCAGGCGGGCAGCAGCCATATGGGGGTTATCTTTCGTACCGACTTGGTACGTGCGGCAGGTCTGAACCCTAACAATCCGCCCCAGACCTGGGACGAGCTGATGCACTGGTGCCATAAGCTCACCGACCCGGCCAAGGATGTCCCCGGAGCCGTGACCGCACGCGGTCAGCGGGGTATGGCGTTGACGCCATACGGGTTCACGTTCCTGCC
>CAYOQM010000377.1:0-2531 GCA_964406065.1 uncultured Verrucomicrobiota bacterium | reverse complement strand
AAAGTGAGGGAGCTCCAGGCGGAGCCAATTGATGGCGGATTTGGCCGCACGGTCACGGATCATGTCACGAGTGCCTGGAAATTGGAACCTCTCGCTTCTCACCTTCGCGCCGTCCCCGTGCCGGGAGGCCAAGGCAATCCAGACCGTGCCGACAGGCTTATCCGCAGTGCCTCCCGCCGGTCCGGCAACGCCCGTGAGAGACAACGCCAGATCCGCCCCGCTTTTCATCAAGGCATTCCGGGCCATTGTTTCCACCACCGCCTCACTGACGGCCCCCTCGTGCTTGATCAGGTCGGCAGGGACTCCAAGTTCCGAGGTCTTCATGGCATTGGAATAGGTGACCCACCCTCCCAGGAACCATGCGCTTGACCCTGCGCAATCAGTCAGCATCTTCGCCGCCAGCCCGCCGGTACAACTTTCCGCCAACGTGACCTTCACGTGCTTTTCCCTGCACAAATGAGCCACGACACCCGGCAGCGTGTCATCGCCCTGCCCGAAAACAAGTGACCCGAGCCGGGTCGTCACCGCCTTGACCGTCGTCGCCAGATTCTTCCGGGCCAGCGCCACCGTCGGACTCTCGCTCCGGATCCGGACCGTTACAATCCCCCCTGAAACCGTGGTGCCAACCAAAGGATTCCGGTCACGGCGCATGAGATCCCCCAGTGTCTCCGCCACGGTCGACTCGCCTGCCCCGAACGTATGCAGGGCCTCCACGGCCAAGGCCGATCCGGTTCCGCGCCTGAAGTGGGGAAAGATATGATGCTCGGCCATCTTCATCATCTCGTGGGGAACCCCGGGCAGGACATAAATCCGCGTTTTTCCAACCTGAACCCTGATGCCGGCCGCCGTGCCCCAGTCGTTATCCAATACCTCGCTCCCCCTCGGAACCATGGCCTGGATGCGGTTCTTGACCGGCATTTCGCGATTCAACGACTTAAAGAAGGCGCGAATGCGTTCCAAAGAAGGGGGATGCATATCCAGAGGCCTGTTTGTGAATTGCGCCAACGCCTGCCTGGTCAGGTCATCCTCAGTCGGCCCCAACCCTCCGGTGACAATCACCACATCAGCCTGCGTGCACGCCTCCTTCAGAGCCAACACGGTGGCCTCCACGTCATCGGCAACGGTCTTATGGTACAGGGTCATCACCCCGTGGCCGGACAAGCCGGCGCTCAGCCAGGCGGAATTGGAGTCGACGGTCTGGCCCAGGATCAGTTCATCGCCGATGGAGAGAATGACAGCCTTCACACGCTCTGGCACTCCAGAAGGATGCCGCAGAGGTGCCCATTGAGATCCCATTCCACCGCGCCCGCCGGAACGGCAGGAACCGCTTCGCAGGAAAGGCTCAAGGTTTCGGTGGTGATATAGTCCAAATGTTTCGCCACGGCGGACTGGACGGCCTCATCGCCGGAAAATTTCACCCGGATGCGCTGGGTCACTTCCAGGTCAGCGGTCTTGCGCATGTTCTGGAGTTTGCTGACGAACTCGCGGGCCAACCCCTCCTCGACCAACTCGGGCGTCAGGGCGGTATCCAGCGCCACAATCAGTCCGCCTTCGGCCGCCACCACACTACCCTCCCGGGGCAGATGCTCAACCATGATATCCTCCGGCACAAGCTCCACGGTCGTGCCCTCGACCTGGATGGCCAGTGGTTCACCTCCGGCGAGAACCTCCACCTGTTCCGGTGTCAGGGCCGCAATGGCCCCGGAGGCCTTCTTCACCAGCGGGCCCAGTTTCGGGCCGAGCCGGGCGAAATTCGCCTTCACCCGCAGGGTGGCAAACTCGGACTCGTGCGCGCCGAAGGAAGCCTCCTTGACGTTCAACTCCTCCAGGATGATGTCCTTCAGTTCGGCAATGCTCGCCAGCAAGGCGGCATTCCGGCAGGCCACATGCAGGGTCCTCAGCGGCTGGCGGACCTTGAGGTCATGCGCCGAACGCAAGGCGCGCCCCAGCGCCACCACCGTCATCACCGCCGCCATCTGCCGCTCGAGCGCCTCATCGCGCCGGGTGGCATCCCCCTGCGGGAAATCGCACAGATGAACCGAGTCCGGCATCCCCGCCGTCCGCAGGTTGCGGTAGATGGTTTCGCTCACGAAGGGAATGAAGGGCGCGGCAATCTTGGACAGCTGGAGCAGCACGTGGTACAGCGTCTCGTAGGCCTGCGCCTTGTCGCCATCATCCTGCGACTTCCAGAACCGGCGTCGGCTGCGGCGGATATACCAGTTCGTCAAATCCTCGATGAACCGCACGAACGGCCTCACGGAATTCTGGAGGTCATAGTTGTCCATCGCCAGCGTCACATTGGCCGACAGGGTCTCCAGCGAACTGCGGATCCAGCGATCCAGCAAGTTCTCCGGCCGGGCTTTGACATCCGGCGGCCGGGTTCCGGCATCCGGGTGCCATCCATCCACATTCGCATAGGTCACGAAGAAGCCGTAGGCATTCCAGAGCGGGATAAGCAGATTGCGCATCAATTCCTGGACGCCGGCCTCCGAAAACCGCAGATCCTCGGCCCGCACCACGGGGGAATTGAC
>CAYOQM010000376.1:0-2534 GCA_964406065.1 uncultured Verrucomicrobiota bacterium | reverse complement strand
CCTGGGGTGAAGAGTTGGAATGGCCGCCGGGACCGCCGGGCGGACGCGCAGCCTAGCCAGCCCGACCCGCTTGTCAAGCCGACAATCAGCGGAAAATGAGATTTTTTGGATTCGCTCCCATTTTTTGGGGTCGGTCCCCGCATTTTAACAAATTTCGGACCTTGGCGTCCACCGGGGTAGTTGAAAATTCACATTTTCCTGCGGTTGCGTGCGTCCCGCAATGTGTTATGGTCGGGGTCGCCGTGTGCAAAAGCACCGGCCGTATCCTTCGAAGAGAACCCGAAATCCAAGTTCCCGCCATGAAACCATTCGACATTATTCAGGCAGCCCAACCCGAGACTATGAAAATAGCAGCACCCGCCAGGCCGGTGCTGATGGAAATGAAGCAGTTCCTCATAAACACCCGCGTTGCCATGACTCGGTTCGTCCACGGCGTGGCCGCGGCCATGGTCATCCTGGGGCTGTCACCCGCCCGGGCAACCATCACGACGGTGGCTGATTACACGTTCAACGACAACGCGACGCCCGTGGGATTCACCGCCGTTGGCACCCCGGCCTATAGCGGCGGCCAGCTCATCCTGGACGGCACCAATTGCCTCCACATGGCAACTCCGATGCCCGCCACGGACAACTTCGGCATCGAGGTCATCTGCACGCCCACCGTCAACGATGCCTTTAACTTCTACGTTTCCAACAACAATGGCGCCAACAACGGCTGGGGACTGCTGCAGAACGGCAGCGGCGCCAACTATGAGGGGATCGCCGAGGGCGCCGCCGAATTTGGCAGGGCAGGCGCCGTAACGCTTGGCACTCCCGTCCGGCTGGCGCTGGTCCGGGCCGGCGGGGTGGCCACGGTCTATAAAGACGGGGTGGC
Organism: uncultured Verrucomicrobiota bacterium; assembly: GCA_964406065.1. Taxonomy (GTDB): domain Bacteria; phylum Verrucomicrobiota; class Kiritimatiellia; order CAIKKV01; family CAITUY01; genus JAABPW01. Next base: position 1,660 of record CAYOQM010000376.1, on the reverse strand, counting down.
GGTTGGCACCACCTACACCGGCACCCGGGCGACCCCAACCAAGCTTACTATTGGCGCGAATCAGAACGCCCTGACTCCGAGCTTTGAAGGCAAGTTCAAAGGCAGCATCGACGAGGTCCGCCTGTTCACCTTTGCCGCCGGCCAATTCCAGACCAGCGATTTGTTGGCCGGTCCGACGGTCCCGCCGGCGGCACCGACCGGGCTGGTCGCCACGCCCGCCAACAACACGGTCGTCTTGGGGTGGACGGCCTCGACCGGGGCAACGGGCTACAATGTGAAACGCTCTACGACGCAAGGCACGGGCTATGTAACGATCGGCACGCCATCCGTGGCGAATTACACCGACACCGCGGTGACCAATGGAACCCCATACTATTATGTGGTCTCGGCCACCAACCCCGGGGGCGAGGGCGCGGATTCCGCCGAGATGAGCGCGACGCCTGCACCCATCAAACTCGACCAGACGATCACCTTTGGCTTGGGGCTGACGTTGGCCAAGACCACGGTCGATGCCGAGTTCGCGGATCTCGCGACGGCCACCTCGTTGTTGCCGGTAACGTATTCGATTCCGCTGTTGGAGCAAACCGTGGCAACGGTGGATTCTGCCACTGGCATGGTGACCATCATGGGACCGGGCACCGCCCATATTCTAGCCGACCAGGCGGGCGATGCCGGCTTCAATCCCGCGCCCCAGGTGTCGCAGACGCTGACGGTGAGCAAGGGCACGCCGATCATCACCTGGGCCACTCCGGCGGACATTATGGTTGGCACGGCTTTGGACGACATTCAGTTGAATGCCACCACCACGGTGTCCGGCACCTTCGACTACACGCCCGCCAGCGGCACGGTGCTCCCGCTGGGAACCACCACCCTGAGCGTGCAGTTCACGCCGGATCTTACGGCGAATTACAACACTCCGGAACCCAAAACCGTTAGCATCAACGTGGTGCCGCGGATTCAAAACCTGTACGATTACACGTTCAACGACGACCAGGCTCCGGCTGGCTTCAGCGTCGTGGGCACCGGCACGCCGGGGTATGGCGGTGGCCAACTCGTGCTGGACGGCACCGCCGCATTGAAAATCCCGACCCCGCTGACCGCCACCGATAACTTCGCGATCGAGGTCATCTGCACGCCCGCGGCTAACGATGCCTTCAACTTCTCCGTTTCGCTCAACAATGGGGCCAACAACGGCTGGGGGCTACTGCAAATCGCGGGCATCTACCAAGGCATTGCGGAGGGCGCGGGCATGTTTGGCACCTCCGCGGGAGCCGCCACGCCGGGCACTCCCGTGCGGTTGGCACTGGTCCGCGCCGGCGGAGTGGCCACGGTCTATAAGAACGGGGTGGCGCAGACCGCCACCACCATCGCGCCGCGGGCGACTCCAACGACACTCACCATCGGCGCGAATCAAGGGACCACGATCCCGACGTTTGAAGGCTGGTTCAAAGGCAGCATCGACGAGGTCCGAGTGTTCACATTTTTCCCCGGCCAGTTTGATCCCGCCACCGATTTGCTGACCGGCCCGACCTTGCCGCCGGTTGGCCCTGAGCTGGTTTGGGACAACGGCGCGGCCACCATGAACTGGAGCACCACCGCCCCCAACTGGACCACCGCCTCCTGGCAAAACAGCCCTGCCGCGAGCGCGATCTTCGGGGCG
>CAYOQM010000375.1:0-2540 GCA_964406065.1 uncultured Verrucomicrobiota bacterium | reverse complement strand
TTGCAGCCGAAGTATTGGGTCGCGAAATGTCCGCCCTGCGAGTCGGCCGTGGTGGGATTGGAGCGCACCGAACCGGCGAAAGTACCGCGTGCCACGCAGAGGATTTCGTCAAAATCCAACAATGGGTTGGCGAACGCGAGTTGGCGGCGCAGCGCGCATGCTGCGAGGTATCGGCCACGGTAGCCCTCCGAATCGCGGGCGGGGTTGGCTTGCGCGACATTCCGCTTCAGTTTCTCAAGGTCGGCGGCCAACGCGCGGAGTTGGTTGCTGGCATCCTGCGCCGCCGTCAGGTGCTCCGCCAAGGCCTGCGTGCGGCGCAGGACGGTTTCGAGCGGACCTTCGTTAGGCCAGACCAGCGCATGCTTGTCAAAAACCTGCTGTTCCAGTTCGTCTCGATCTGGAAGCTTGGCGGCACGGTGTTGTGGGTAATCCAGGTTGCCGTGCGCCGCGTAGTCGCGAAGCCAAGCACGCAGGATGCCGTCGCGCGGGTCGGCCGCCACGCTGGTTAGATCGGCTTGGTGGAGGTAGGTTTGAAAGAGAACGCGCGCCGGTGCGGGATCGTCGCCCGGCGCCAGCGGCTGAAGAGCAGTCGGCATCTGCGGAATGCCAGAAGCCGCCCGCGTGATGAGTCTGCCGGGCGCGCCGCCAGTCACGAGGTTGGCGATCTGACCGGCAACCGCTTGGTCGAACGACCACAGCCCGATGGTTTCGGCATCCGCCGCGAACGGCACATCCGGCACGCCCCTGATCGGGCGGAGACCGCGCGAGAGCCGCGCCTCATCGAGCCGGCCGTTGCAGAAGAGCGTGCGTTCGACCAACGCCCCGATGGAGAACTCTGCGGCGGCGGGATTACCCGGGGCTGGCGAGAGCGCCACGGCGGCCCGTTCGATGCCGTCGATGAAAAGCATCACGCGGTTCGTGTCGAGTTGCATTGCGATCTGATGCCAGCGGCCATCGGCGAGATTGACCGTCGTGCGGGTATGATCGGGGGTGCGCCCCGGCAGGTAGGCACAAAGGAAACCGTCGCCGGGCGTGGTGAAGAGTTCCCAGTGATGCGGCGACGACTTCGGGTTGCAGGCGGCGAGGATCTGAAATCCGCTGCGGTCGTCCAGTCTAACCCGACACTCGAAGGTCAGCGGACACTGTGCGAAGGCCGGCGTGGCGGCGACGCTTACCGAAGCCTGGTTCGCATCCAGCGCCGAGCCAAAGACACCCTCGCCGAGTTCACCGGCCGACGCGACCGAGGCCAGCAGGAGTCCGCAGGCGGCGAATAACAAAGCAGAGGGTTGACCCAGCTTGGCTCCTGGCAGAATGCCCGGGCCACCGGTGGCGCGGGTCTTCTGCCCGCCGCCAATCTTGGTATTCGGTATCATCTCAAGCTCTCATCCTCGGTTGGTTTCCCAAACCCGGCCATCACGGCAGGTGGCGGGCTTCTTTTTGCTCGGTGAGCCAAGCCCGGTCGGCATCGGAGAGTTTGTCCTCTTGGGTGTGGAAGGGGGAGCCATCGGGGTCGATGAGGATCAGGTCGCCCTTGTCATACGAGAACAGCTTGGCGAAGATCTTGCGGCCGATGCGGTCCTGCCATTCGCGATAGCCCCTTTTTTCCATGTCCGCCCGCCAACTCGAGTAGGCGCGGGTGGAGACCGTTTCGGCATGCTTCAGCAAGCCCCATGTGAAATCCGAAGTGCCCCGTTTGTAGCCGTTCCAGCGGCCGAGCACTTCACCACTGGGATTGAGCATCACCAAGGTGGGGTGCCCCATCACCCGGTAGCGCTTCTTCAGCTTCTCCGCGTAGTGCTTGGCGTCGATTTCGCGGGTTTCGGTATCGTCGATGGAAAGGTCCAGATCCCTGACCTGATAGGTAGCGTCCACCTTCAGACGAACCAATTTCTCGGTTGCCCACTTGCCGAAATCCTCTCTGGAAAAGAGTTCCTGATCGAGCGCCTTGCAGTTGGGGCTGAACTTGGAGCTGGTGAACCAGATGAGCAAGGGCTTGCCCTCGCGGGATGAGCGGCGGCGGGCGATGGTGTCGCTTTCCTCCCAAATCTTGGCCTTGGGTGCGGCGAGCAACTCCGCCAGTTCGGGCAATTTTTCCTCATCCGTGGTGAAGACGATGTCCTTGATGGGCGTCCGCGTCCCGGATGGGATGCGTTTGTTGCCACCCGGCACCACGGTGGTTCCGGGGGTGTCAGAAGCGCCGGTGGCCCGCAAAAACGGTGGAATTCCGGTGGGCCCGAACGCTTTTTCTTCCTCAGTCATGGGCGGCTTTTCCTTGGTGGCCGTAGTGCCACAGGCGGTGAGGCCCACCGCCACCCCCAGCAACCCCAAGTATCCCAGCAAGTCGTTCATCGCGGCATTCTCCTGATAACTGATAACTGATAACCAATACCTCTTCCCCCTATTTCTTCAGCCGCACCGGGGTTCCGCAATAGGTACACCGGAACCACTTGAACAGCAACATGTGCAGGCAGACGGGAATGATGTAACCCAAGCCGAAAACATGGTGAGCCTTGGAATTTTTCAGGCAGGAGCGGGGAAAA
>CAYOQM010000374.1:0-2561 GCA_964406065.1 uncultured Verrucomicrobiota bacterium | reverse complement strand
CTCCACTGGTTCCTTGGGCAGTCACGTGGGTGGCCCAACCGTTTTCCTTTGCTCCATATAACCGGCGGGGAAGGCATCCGCCTCGTCAAGCGCCTTAGGCCCCCCCCATGACTTCAAGGGCATCCTTTGAAAACGCCCCGCGCCAGGAGTTCGAAAAACAGTAGCCGATTGGCCGGTAAATGCTCCAAAAGACAGGGGGGGGAAGGTGAGGGAGTGTTCACGATCGGCTATGGCCCATTCCGGAAGAGTGGGGGTTGCTTTCGCAACCATCCTCCTCCCCGGCCACGAAGGCAACAAGAGGACAACTAATGTTATCAGTGCTACTAGAACAGCAATCCCTTTAAGGCGCTCGACTATTTTTATTTCGATAGGCATCAAGGACAACTCCAATGCGCGATGTTACTATTATTGGCTCCTACGACGAGTCGACCGCCCCAAATCGCGGCTAAGGCAACGATGATGAATACAGGATCAAAGATTGTCCTGAATTCCGGAATATCATCAATTCCATGAAATGAAACACAGGGTGCCGCCAGTGTCAGTATCAAGAGAAACAACAGAAGACGGCGATGGGTATGTGGGCGTATAATGAGTCCTAGCAAGCCTAGAAACACCCATGCGCCGATTCCGGGAAGGGCAACAGTAAAAAGGTTTATTAAACTGGCGAGAAGTTCAGAACCGTTGCGAGTGGGTAATTGAGGCAGTTTGGCCGACATTCGTTGGTTCAATTCAGTCGTCACGGGCTCAATGGCATTTTTCGGATCGATATACGGTGAAGACATTGTCCATTGGAAGAAACTGTGCGGAATCCATTCGTCATCGATGATGGCTTTGATTGGGGTTGCGTTTTGAACTGATCTACCCAAGTTCATTTTTCGGGCGGCAGGATATTCAGGCTTTGCATTAAGCATACGAATGAAACTGAGTATAAAGAAACGGGCACATTCAGAGGGGCGGCTTGTGATCGCTTCAAGTGATACACGAGAAAGGGTTATGTAATCCGAATCCCATCCCCACTCCCGGTCCGAAAGTCCGACAATATCATAGAGCATTCGGATACGATGAGCCTTGGATTCTCCATGAAAAAACAACTCTTCATCGATATGACGTGATCGATACGGTTCATTTTCGAGTAAGTTTGTTCGTACCGTTGAATAAAGCATACGTGAGGCCGGGCCGTTTTCCGGATGAATTGCTCCCTCAAGAAACAGGCGATAGAAAGGGATGTGAAACGAGGTCGTCCTTGAAATGGTGAAGTCATTATATCGCATAGAATTGTAAGACGAATAGAGGAGGAGTGAGGAAATAATGACAGTTAAGAACACGGTCGCCCGAATCAATCTTTTACTGAACGGCAATTGGGGCAACAGAAGAACGAAAAGGACAAACAGGGGCACATAGAGTTGAGCGATGGGCCGGATCATCGTCAGAAGAAATACCAGCAATCCGTGAAACACAAACCACCATACAGGTGCTCCGCGATAAAATGTACGCACAATCAAGGCAATCCACACCACATACGCAAATGAAAAAAGGGCCTCTGAACTGGCAACATGATAGAGCCATGCATGGGCTGAACTGCCCAAATATATGATCGAGGCAAGCCAGGCCACGGGGCGTCCCCAGTAGTTTGCGATGTAATGGACAAGCATAAGCGTGACCACATAGAGAATACACATTACAATCTCAGCCCAGAATGGCTGACCCCAAGTCAAGAGTAGCCCCCAGAAAACCGGCGTCAGGGGCGTTCTGTATAGCATGAGCAAGTGATAGACTGGGTGAGGATTGAGTAGATCAAAGAAGTAGACCATATAGGTCATAAAATCCCGTCCCGGGCTCAAAGGCCAGGCGAGGCTCTGGATAGTATAAAATAGTATTCCAGCAACAATGAGGATCATCGGCGTGAGCGTGTAGGCTTTGATCGGAATCCTCCTGATGAACAACTTGTTTTTCTCAGTTACGCGCTTTGAGTGCAAGTTAATCAGTTAGAGTGGAAGTATCAAGTGCGGTTATTCCGCGAGACTCAGATGAGCCTCCTGAAAGCTCCTGCCGCTTATGCATCTTGTGCATAAACCACACGGCTGGTCACCATGGTGGAATATCGTCAGGGATGCTCCTTATAACACGTGGAGATGGGCTAACATTAGCGTTGAGGCTGATGCGCGGCTTCCTCGCCGAGATCCTCTGCCATTTGGCTGGAGGTCAGTTTCATGAGTTGCAATTGAGGAAACAGGGGAAATGGATACTCCCATTTCTTCAACACCATGAATCCGCCATTCAATTTCCCGTCCACAACATTGAATGGGATGGTGAAGTATCTCTTTGTTTCCTTGTCCGCGCTGACGATAGCACCCGTCAACCGGCGTTCCGGATGGAGGTTCCACCATCGGTATGCTTGGGCTGGTGCTTGCGGGGGTTGCGGGCTTGCGCCGCAAACTTATCAAAGTCTGAAGGGCAGTCCGTTTCCAAATGTAGTTTAGGCAGGGGCGCCATGAACCTACCATTTTACCCCTCCCCACGGGTTATAAGGAGCAAAGGAAACGGTGAGGCTCATGCTCTGT
>CAYOQM010000373.1:0-2562 GCA_964406065.1 uncultured Verrucomicrobiota bacterium | reverse complement strand
CCGTCCGCATCGTGTCGGCTGGGCCGGTGCTCCAGGCCGCGCCGATCACCGCCGCGGCGTTGGGCGTCCGTGCCGTGGACTACGTGCAGCTCACCAACGCGAGCAACGATGTCGGCATCGTCTCGGGCGTGGGCGCTGGCGCGAACGACCGGTTCGCGTACCGCGACGCATTGATCGGCCGCGTCGGCGATGTTGGGGCGGATGCAGACGGCCTCTTCGCCGCGACCACCGGTCTGATAGGGCATGGTGAGCCGGAGGATATTGGGCTTTCCGAGGACCTCGAAGGGAATGACGGGGCGGAAGGCGAATTGGAACGTATTATCAGCTTCTCCGGGAGGAGTGGCTCCGTGGTAGCCGCCGATCCAGGTGCTTTGGAAATTCAGCGCCATGAGCGAGGCCGTCGGGTCGGTGGCCTGGCGTGAGAGTTCGGTGTTATCCCCAAGGCCGGGGAGCACTTTGCGCGGAATGACTGGCGTTTCGAGGTTGTTGAAATGGACCGGTTTCTTTGGTCCGCCACAGCAGTCTCCCGGACCGTGTTTCATCAGTGGCTCCAGCACGCGGACAAAAAAGACGGCGGCAGCAATCCCCCCAAGCAGAGGTGCCAAGATATCGACGTGGAAAAACCCGCCCACAGGGTCTGGAAACGCGGCCACTCCCCAGCCGGGATGCGCGTCGGACGCGTCCGGCGGTGGCGATCAGTAAACTCCTTCGTCGCGGGCCGCGTCGAGCATGGCCTTTACGTTCTGGATCGGGGTGTTCTTTTCGAGGAAATCCGAGGCGGCGAAGAGGTAGCGACCGCCGGGTTTGCCGATGCGGACGATCTCGCGGGTGGCGGCTTCCACTTCCTCCGGGGTGGCGGATTTCAGGAAGCGGATTTGGTCGAGATTCCCTAACAAACAAATCCGATCGCCCACGGTGGCTTTGGCCAGGGCGAGGTCGTTGTCGCCCTGCGGTGGCGGGGAGACGGTTTCCCACAGGGTCATGCCGAGGTTGCGGTAGATCGGATAGAAAGCGCGGGCGCGGCCGCAGTTGTGATAGACGGAGAACGCCCCCGCTTCGTGGATGCCGTGGATGAGGCGCTGCTCGTAGGGGAAGACGTATTCCATGAAATAGTCCGCGCTGACCGAACCGGCGTTGGCGATGTGGCCCTGGATGCCGATGGCGTCGGCACCTCCATCCACCAGCGGGATGTTGTAGGAGATCATCTGGCGGGTCAGCTTGTCCATGAGCCCGTGATAGAGATCCTCCTCGGTATAGGGGGCCATCATCAGTTGCTCCATCCCCATCAGGTCGGCCGCATAGTTGAAGACTCCGGCCCAGCCCCAGGGTGCATTGATTCCGAGATCGCCGGTCTGGCGCTTCCATAGGGCGGCGGTCTGGCGCATCGTTTCCGCGTCCGCAGACTCGAGTTCGGGCACCCATTTGATGAAGGACTCGATGTCTTCCGGCGACTCCAAAAGGTGCTTCCGGATGCTGGGCATCAGCCCGTGGGTAGCGGCCCCGGCGTCCGGCACCACGCTTTCCATGGTGAGTTCGCGATCCGGCGTTTGGACTTTCACCCGGGTGACCCACAAGTCGCCCTCGCGTTCCCGGGTGCGCTTCACGCTCCAGTTTGGATGGTCACGGACGAGGAACGGCGGCGTCATAAAGCGGTTGTGCTTGGTGATCACATCGAACGCCAATTCCCCAGCCAACTCGATGACAGTATCGACACGGTCGAGGTGCGTTTTTTCCGGATAATACCAAGCAAGGTATTCTTCCTGGATGAATGGCACGACCGGCACGCGGTCGGGAATTCCACCGTTGAGAACAGTCAGGATGCGTTCGCGGGATGTCATGGTTTGGTCGTGTTGTTCACTGCGTCGTAGGGCGAGAACATATTGTTACGTTCTTCATGGGGAAATCCTGTCTGGTTTTTTGCCGGGCGTCACGATAGTCCGTGCCGGTGGGATTGGGTTGATGCTGTTCAATACCTGACTTCCGGTGACACGACCGTGTAGTTTGAGGCCGGGCGCCATTTGCTGTCGGGTCCAAGTTCCATCTCGACGAGGCTCGTGATTTTGCCCGGTTGCCAGATGGTGGCATACCATTTGCCGTCGGAGTCCTTGAAAAACGAGTTGTTGCCGGCGTTCTTGAGGCCGATATAGCGGTCACCGTAGGGGCCGTAAATGTGATCGGCCTCGGTGAGCACACAGTCGTAGGTCTGCCCGAGCATTTTTCCTTTCTCATCGAAGGAGTAAGTGGAGAAGGCACCACCGAAGTAGTATTTGCCATTGACCTTAAAAAGGGTGGAGCCCTCGTTGCAGGGGTAAGGTGCGTTGCCCGGATAGATCAGGCGGGAAACGTCGGCCAGCCCATCCAGAGCGGGCTTGAGCTTCACGATGTGGCCGTGGCCATAAGTGAGATAGGTCGTGCCGTCATCGTCGCGGAAGAGATGGGGATCGGGGGCGTTGATGAGCGGCTTGTCGGTGGTTTCCTTGTAGGGACCGAGGGGATTGTCGGCGATGGCGATGCCGATCTGGAAGATGGAATAGCCTTCGAGGCCGTTCTTGGGGAACTTGG
>CAYOQM010000372.1:0-2567 GCA_964406065.1 uncultured Verrucomicrobiota bacterium | reverse complement strand
TGAGCGTGGCGGCAGTGCTCGCCGACCATGCGGCCAAGACGGCCTTCGTGCGGGTCACGGGATTCGAAACGTGTGGTAACGAAAATATTCTCATCCGGCTCCAAGGCCTTACCGATGCCGTCCAGTCGGCAATAGAGTCCGCAAGCCGGAAGGCGATGGAACTCGGCTCTTCGGCCATCACGACGTGCATGGCCGCCCCATCGCCCGGCATGACCGGTCTCGTCGATTTTCCCAACGCCGAAAACCCCCTCTATGGCGGACGGGACCAGTTTCTGCCCACTGACTATCCCAACACCTCAAATACTATGAACCAGCAAGCACTCGGAATCCTGGAAACCCAGGGACTCACAGCCGCACTCGAAGCCACGGACGCCATGCTCAAATCTGCCGATGTCACCCTCGTCGGAAAAGAGAAAATCGGGGCCGCGTATGTCACGATCATCGTCCGGGGCGACGTCGCCGCGGTCCGTGCTGCCGTGGATGCGGGCCGCACAGCCGTCGGCGATCTCGGCAAGATCATCGCGGCCCACGTGATCTCCCGTCCGCACGCGGACCTCATCGCCCTCCTGCCAAAATGAGCATCGAGATCAATGCCTTGGACTACGCGGTCATCGCGGCTTACCTCCTCGGCATTGTCGGAATCGGCGTGCATGCCGGGCTCCGTCAGAAGCGGGGAAAAAGCGAGGCCACCGGATATTTTCTGGCCGCCAACAGCCTGAAATGGCCGGAAATCGGGCTTGCCTTGTTTGCCACAAACATTTCCTGTGTGCATCTGGTGAGCCTGGCGCAGGCGGGGTTTGACAAGGGGCTCCTGATGGGCAACTTCGAGTGGCTGGCAGGATTTACCCTGGTGTTGCTCTCGTTGGTTTTCGTTCCGTTCTACATCCGGTCCAAAGTGACCACCCTCCCGGACTTTCTCGAGCGCCGTTACAGCCGCGAATGCCGCGACTGGCTGGCGGTCGTCTCGATGCTGGCCGCGATCATTTTTCACATCGCCTTTCCACTCGTCACCGGATGGGTCGTGCTGCACGGGGTTTTCGGCATCGAAAAATGGACCTGCATCTTCATGATCTGTGGGCTGACCGCCGCCTACACCGTATTTGGTGGGTTGGCCGCCGTGGTGGTCACGGAGATGGTCCAGGCAATCGTCCTTCTGGTTGGAGCGATCCTGATCACGTGGTTTGCGTGGGACAAAGCCGGCGGCTGGGACGGAATGGTGGCCACGCTGCAGGCTTCCGGGGAGATGGGCAAACTCTCGATGCTGAGGTCGGCGGAGGCGGATCCCGACTTCCCGTGGTATGCGATCCTTCTGGGTTACCCCGTTTTGGGTGTCTGGTATTGGTGTGCGGACCAGACCATCGTGCAGCGCGTGCTGGGTGCCAAGGACGAAAACCACGCCCGCGTCGGCCCGCTCTTTTGCGCGGCGATCAAGATCCTTCCACTTTTCATTTTTGTCCTGCCCGGGCTTTTGTTTTTTGCCATCCTTAAGCAGGGGAGTCTGCCCGGTGTCGAGGTGGCTAACAGCAAGGAGGTGTATGGGATCATGATCAAGAGCCTGCTCCCGCACGGATTGTTCGGTGTGATTGCCGCCGCGCTCATGGCGGCCCTCATGGGAAATCTCGCCAGCGCGGCGAACTCGACCGCGACGCTTTTCAGCTACGACATCTGGAAGCGTTTTAGTCCGGAGACACCGGAGCACCGCCTCGTGTGGATCGGGCGCATGGCTTCTCTGGGTTCCTTCGCGCTGGGAATCGCGCTCGTCCCGCTTCTCGACAGGTATCAGAGCATCTTTGAGGGACTTTCTGATATCATGGCCCACATGGCACCGCCTATTACCTGCGTCTTCCTCCTTGGCGTCCTCTGGTCGGCAGCTTCCGCCCGCAGTGCCAAGTGGACGATGTGGATCGGTTCCGTGGCGGGAGTTGTCATCTACTCGCTCAAGACCCTTTACAACTGGCTGCCGGAGGCCATGGGATGGATGTCTCCGTTTTTCCATAAAACTCCGTTCATGCTCATGGCATTCTATTTGTTCGCCGCGTGCGTGCTATTTCAGATCCTGCTCACGATACTGTTTCCGAAGGCCGCGCATGAGGACCCGCAGAAGCTCTATTGGAAAAATCCCCTCGACTGCGTGCGCACTCCCGGCTGGCCCGGGCTTGGCGACTACCGGATCCTCGCTGCCGCAATCTCTGTTTGTTTTGTCGTCCTCTACTTCCTTTTCAAATAGCCAACACCATGAAAATCCACGCAATTCTACTCGCCTCGACCTTGCTGCTCACGGGCTGCCAGACACCATCCGCCGTCAAACCTGTCTATGGCCCCACCAATCCATCACCGACCAAAGCGGCCGCATCGACTCCCCGCTGCTACTGCTCCATTATCGGACTCCGTCCGGAAAAAGAGGCAGAATACCGGAAGCTTCACGCCAACGTGTGGCCGGAAGTCCGCGCCGCCATCCGAAAGGCAAACATCCGCGACTTCAACATCTACATCCAGGAGGTGAACGGGAAAAAATACCTCGTCAGCCATTTCGAATACGTGGGAAAAGATCCGGACAAGGATTTCGC
>CAYOQM010000371.1:0-2569 GCA_964406065.1 uncultured Verrucomicrobiota bacterium | reverse complement strand
GCTGTTGGTTTAAAAGATAGTAGTGCTTGGTGACCTCATTAGAAGGGCCAATTAGCAAAGGTTCTCCTTTATTCAAGAGCAGAGCCCGCTGGCAAAATTGTTCAATGTCTGGCATAGAGTGGCTCACCAGCAAAATCGCTGCCCCAGATTCCTTCAGTTGATTCAGTCGGGTATAGCATTTTTGTCTGAAGAAAATATCCCCCACCGCCAGGGCCTCGTCAATGATGACAATATTAGCTTCAATGTGGGCCTGTACCGCAAAGGCCAGCCGCACAAACATACCGCTGGAGTAGGTCTTGACCGGCTGATCGATAAACTCCCCAATATCGGCAAACTCAACAATCTGATCGTAGCGATCTTCGATCTCCCGCTGGGTCAGCCCCAACACACTGCCATTTAAAAAGACATTTTCTCGCCCGGTAAACTCCGGGTTAAACCCACTGCCCAGTTCCAACAGAGCGGCTATCCGACCCTTGACCAGGGCCTCCCCACGGGTCTGGGCCAGGGTGCCCGCCAAGATTTGCAGTAGGGTGCTCTTGCCACTGCCATTGCGGCCAATGATGCCAAAGGTCTCCCCCTGCTTAACCTCAAAGGAGACATCCCGCAGGGCCCAAAACTCTTTGTAGTATTGCCTTCGACCTCGAGATAGCATCTGTAGCAGACGGTCTTGGGGTCTTTCGTAGATTTCGTAACACTTACTCAGGTGACTAACCTGAATGGCCACATCAGAGGACATCGGCAAACCCTCGACGCACCTTTTGAAACCAGGCAAACCCTAACCAGGCCACCAGGGCACTGATAGCTAGATAGGGTATCCAAAACTTAACCTCTGGTATTTGGCCCCCGATCAGGACACCTCGGAAGTTTTCCAGACTGAGGGTGAGGGGATTTAAGAGCAATAAAGACCTGAAATGCTGGGGTAAGGCTGAGATTGGGTAAAAGATCGGAGACAAAAACATGGTGACCGTCACCAAAATAGTGGTCACCTGGGAAATATCCCGCAGATAAACCCCCAGGGCGGAGAAAAACCAGCTTAAACCCATAATCAATAAAATGGTCGGCAAGATTACCACCGGCACCAGCAGTACGGTCAACTTCGGTACACCAAATAAAATCACATAAAAGACCAACCACACCACCAAACTAATCATGGCGTGAAAGAGGGCGGCCCCCATGGTCACCCAGGGCAAAACCTCCAGGGGAAACACCACCCGTTTGACATAGTTGGCATTTTCCAAAATTAAACTGGGGGAACGGGTAATACATTCCTCGAAAAGATTAAAAATGATCAGCCCCGCAAATAACACCAGGGCAAACTCCGCCTTTGAGTTGCTGCCGCTGCCCCAGCGGGCCTTAAACACCACGCTAAACACAAAGGTATACACCGCCAGCATAAACAGGGGGTGAACAAAGGACCATAAAATCCCCAGGGCCGAGCCCCGGTAGCGGCCTAAAATCTCCCTTTGGGTTAGGGCCAGGGTTAGCTCCCGATTACGCCAGAAGCTGGCGATTAATTCACGGGGAGAAAGACTAAACTGCTGCATCGGGACGCTAGGGTGGTGAGACTAAACTGGCAAAGTTATAGAAGGTTTGCGACTTGTGGTCAGCCATTAAAAAACATCCGCCACCAAATAATCAGCTCAGAACCGAACCTTGACCCTGGTGGGGCTGAACACTGAAAAGGTGGTTATCTGTCCAATCGACTAAACACTATGGCTCCCTGGGCCATCAGTCCTATCAATGTACACCAAACTTACGACCTTCTTGGGGGGTGTTGATGAATTGCCCTATGGTCAGTTGCTAGAAGCTAGCGCAGCTTGGAAGGTTGCTAGAGTTTCCTACTTTTTATGGCGTTCTGGGCAGGCATGCTCAAACAGAGTCTCAACCCGTCTTCTGGCGGGAATCTGCTCATCCGGTACTCAAGCTGCTACGCCAGGAATCACGCAGATCCTAAATGGGAGTAGCCTTGCCTTAAATTCCTATCTCTACGGCGAAGCAGACGCTTCGTGAGGGGTCCATGGCTATTATGAAGTCCCTATGAAGTTCATGAAGCCTTTCTGTATTTCTTTGGACAACTCCTAAACCTTGCCCTATATAAACAATAAATTCATTGAAACTTCATCTGATTCTATGAAAGGCAAAGCCCCCATGAAAAACACCCTGTTTAACTCTGCTCTTCTGACTGCCACCCTGGGTATTGGTGGTCTTACCCTAATCGCCCCCTCTACCCAGGCCGCCAACTTCACCAACGGCAGCTTTGAGCTGGGTCTCGATCCGGGGTCGGTGCTGCCCTTGCCAACCGGCAGCACCGACCTAACCGGTTGGACCGTAACCAGTGGAGCCATCGACTATATCGGTTCATACTGGGCAGCCTCGAACGGTAGTCGCAGCCTAGACCTCAGTGGTGCAGGGGCAGGGCAGATCGGGCAAACCTTTGACACTATTTTGGGGACCACCTACCAGGTGCTATTTGACCTGGCCGGTAACCCGGCCGGCAACCCGGTGGAAAAACTGCTGCGGGTTGCCGCCACCGGCGGCACCGCCCAAGACTATAGCTTTGACACCACCG
>CAYOQM010000370.1:0-2576 GCA_964406065.1 uncultured Verrucomicrobiota bacterium | reverse complement strand
TCACGGACGAGGAACTGGATTTCATCATCAACTACGACATCAGGTACCGCATGGGCCGCGACGGCGGCGAGGAGGAGGAATAGGCGTGCTCACAAAACTTGAGATGCGGAACTTCAAGCGATTTGGCGCTGCCACCGTCGATCTGGGGCCGGCAGTCGTTTTCATCGGACCCAACAACATGGGCAAGACCACCGCGCTGCAAGCACTGGCGCTGTGGGACGCTGGCCTGCGCGCATGGGTCACCGAGTACGGCACCAGCGGCAAGGTTCCCAAGAAGCGGCCCGGAGTGACGATCAACCGGAAGGCCCTGATGGCGCTACCTATCCCCAGTGCCAATCTCCTCTGGAAGGACCTGCACACCCGCGAGACCACCCGCGCTACCGGCAAGCAACGCACCGACAATGTGCTCATCGAGCTGGTTGTGCATGGTTTGTCGGATGGCAAGGAATGGGTCTCTGGATTCGAGTTCTACTACGCGAACGAGGAATCCTTCTACTGCCGGGCGCTGCACATCGGTGACGGCGAAGACCCGGAACGCATGCCCGTGCCGGAACCCGCTGTGTCACATCGAATCGCCTATCTCCCGCCCATGTCAGGTTTGTCAGATCAGGAATTCGTCAAGCAGGCCGGGGAAATCAGCGTTCTTGTCGGCCAGGGTCAGACGGCCCAGGTGTTAAGGAACCTCTGCCACAACGTGAGCAGCGCGGCGGATGGTGGCGCTTGGAAACGCGTCGTCGGGCACATAAGGACTCTCTTCGGCGTCGAGCTCCTGACACCAGTACTCAATACGGTGCGCAGCGAGATAACCATGGCCTACAAGGATGCCAACGGCAACGAGTTGGACATCTCTTGTTCTGGGCGTGGCCTCCAGCAAACGCTTCTCCTGCTCGCCTACCTGTACGCAAACCCGAAGAGCGCCCTCCTTCTCGACGAACCGGACGCCCACCTGGAAATCCTTCGGCAGCGCCAGATCTTCAACCTCCTCACGGAGGTTGCGGAATCCCAAGGCTCGCAAATTATCGCCGCCAGCCATTCAGAGGTCGTCCTGAACGAGGCAGCTAACCGCGGGCGAGTGGTGGCATTCGTCGGCCGGCCGCACACCATTAACGACAGGGGTAGCCAGCTACTGAAGGCCCTGACCGAACTGGGATTCGATCAGTACTGCCAGGCGGAGCAGAAGGGCTGGGTGCTCTATCTGGAGAACACGACGGACCTGGACATCCTGCGCGTCTTTGCCGAGACAAGCGGTCATCCCGCCCTGCAGCACTTGGTCTCGCCCTTTCTGCACCCCGTAGCGACCAATCTTCCGCAGCGCGCTCGTGACCATTTTTTCGGTTTGCAAGAGGCCAAGGGCGACCTGGTCGGTGTCGCCATCTTCGATCGCATAGACAAGGAACTCCAGAAGGGCACCGCACTCGTCGAGCTGATGTGGCAGAAGCGCGAAATAGAGAATTACCTATGCCGCACGGAGGTGCTTGAAGCGTACGCCGTGTCCGATGTCTCTAATGACCTCTTCGGACATGCGGAACGGCAGCAGCGACTTGAAGCCATGCGTGCTGCCATTGCCGATATAGCCGAGGCTTGGCAGAAGCTCGGCAAACCCGGTCCGTGGTCACCGGATATCAAGGCCACGGATGATTTCCTGGACCCGCTCTTCAAGGCTTTCTCAGCCAAACTGGGCGTTCCCCTGGTCCTGCGCAAGAACGAGTACTTCAAACTCGCGAAGTTCGTTGCCCGCGAGGGGATAGACGCCGAGATCGTCACCATACTGGACGCCATTGCAGATACTGCCGCCAAGGCAAAACCGGTTACCGAATGAGACGTCTGCCCCCAAAACCCTCTTTGACAACTTGCGGTGATGGCGCCATTCTCGACCGCCCAAAGGTCGCGCTCCTCTGCTCCGCCAAGTGCCCGGGCAAACTCATCCTCGACACCTACGACCTCGCCAAGCAGTTCCGTGAACTGGGCGTGACCGTCATCAGCGGTTTCCATTCCCCTATGGAGGAGGAGTGCCTCCGCATTCTGCTCCGCTCGCCGCACCCGGTCATCTGGTGCCTTGCCCGCGGCATGCTCAAGCTCATCCCCTCGAAGCCGGTGGACTGCCGCGCCGCGGTCGCCGAACACCGGCTCCTGATCGTCTCCCCGTTCAAGGACACCGTCCGCCACGTTACCGCCAAGACGGCGACCACCCGCAACCGCCTCGTCGCCGACCTGGCCGCCGCCGTGATCGTCCCCCACGCCGCCCCCGGCAGCAAGATCGAAATCCTCAGCCTCGAACTCCTCGCCGCCGGCAAACCAATCCACACCATCGACCACCCCGCCAACATCGCCCTACTGAGGGCTGGTGCAAGAACTGCCGCCCCAGACACTGATTGGCAAGCACTGCTCAAACAAGAGGCCCCGTAAGCTGCAAGGACACACTCCGATGAATATACCTCTCTCTATGTTTCTCAAGGAAACGTCTCGGGAAACGGCGCGTCTGCTAGCAGATGTCCTGCCCAGGATCGGCGGCACCGAGTGGTGGAGGACGTGCGTCGTCGCCAAGCTCTCCTTCCAGCAGCAGCAGCGCTTGGAGA
>CAYOQM010000369.1:0-2586 GCA_964406065.1 uncultured Verrucomicrobiota bacterium | reverse complement strand
CTCGGTCTTGGAGTTGCCGGTCTTGGGGTTTTGCGACGGTTTGCCTCTCGCTAAGTTGTTCAATCTTTTGACCTGACATGAATACCGGAGTTAATCAAACTCCGGTATTTTTTTGTCTTACTAACATGAGGCTCTTGCAAGACCCTTGCGGACGCGACGAAGCGCGTCCCTCCAGTTTTGGCAACAGGCCGTTTCCGGCGATTTCTGGAGGGCCACGCTTCGTCGTGGCCGTGTTCGATGGGGGTTTTGTAAGAACCTCACATTTCTGAAATAATCTAGACATCCAGCAAAACGCCTGATTGTGACAGGTGCCATAATCATTCGGCCCCGTTCTATTGAATGACGGCTCTGATGAAGCGGTACGTGCCGCTGATGGCGTTCGTGTAGGCTTTTCTGCCGGTACCATCAAATACCGTCAGCCCGGTCACTTCCGTGCCTGAAACATTTGTAAACGGAGACTCAAGGGTGTCTGCCGCCTGCAATACTAGTTGGCCGTGTATGCCGTCGGGTGAGAGGCCGCCAGTATATTCCCGTTTGAGCACGGTAACGATAGTGCTGCCGGAAATACTGAAGGATTCGACCTTGAGCGAGAATGTGTTCGAGGTAGTGGGGTCAAGTCCCAACAGGTATTTCTGGTGGATGTCGTAAGCCGGGTCGGTAACGAGCGCAGTCTCGGACCAGTTCGCCAGCCAGGCGGTTGGTACGTTGGTGTGACCGGTCTGTTCGGGCGTGGCCATCGCAAAGGTAACCTGATTGGTGACGTTGGCGGCCACGTTGAAAAACATCTGCGTGTAAGCCTTCCGGCCTGTCGCGTCAATGACGGGAATGCCATCGCTTGTCAGCGTCTGGATGCGGTGCCAGTCGTCCGCAGTAAATACGATCTGGGTCGTGATTCCTTGATGGACGATGATGGCGGCGGGAGAACTGTCGCCAAGAGAGGTCTCTCCCTCTCCGGTTTTCACGGCGGTCAGGGTATATGTCTTCGGCGCAGTCACCGTCACAACGGTCTCTCGCCATGTGCGCGCCATACTGCCGTCTATCGTCTCTACGCGGGTCGTGTAAACGCCCACAGCAGGATAGGTGTGTACCACGCTTGCCTCAGGACCGGAAACCGTGGGCACCGCGCGCCCGCCGTTATAGCCACCCAGGAACCACTCGATGGCGGATACCGCGCCGTCCGGATCCGAGGCCGTGACGGTGAAGGTCACCGGCTCTCCGGGTGCGACCGTCGCGCTGCTCGCGACAATACTGCTGACTACCGGGAGGCGGTTGGAGTACGCTGACGCCATGGGGCTCAGGGAGAGATCGCCAAAAAGGGTCGTGTAGGCACTCTGGCCCAGCGCGAAATTCTCCACTAGCGCATCCCCCCAACTCTTCCCTTCCTTCAGCAGATCCAGGAAAACTGCGTCGTCGCTGATGACGCCTTCCCCCACGAAGCTGTCCTTGGTCGCCCCGATAGCAAGGACGCACCCTCCACCCCGCGTGAACAGGTGCTCGTTGACGATGCCCCCGTACACGCCAGCCCCACAGGAGCCGATCAGACAGGAGCGAGTCTGGACGAGATTGCGGTGGAGCACGGCCTTGGTGACCCAGCCGTAACTGCTCATGTAGCCACTGCCGTTGCCGTGCGACTCCTCCTCGAACAGTTCGCCCCCCTTCACCATGCAGTCGGCTCCAGCAATGGATCCAAGGTCGGAGCGTTCGGGGAGGAAGCGAAGATTCGTGCTGACTTCCCCTCGTTGTTCCATGGCTGGCCATACGTTCGTTAGATAGTTTTTGTTGTTGTACGCCCATTCGGGGTTCTTGTAACGGTAGGCCGTGAAGGGAAGGCGGGATACGCCGGTTCTGTAGGCATGGTTGGCGTCGAGCGCCCGTCCGATGAGCGTGGCCTCGGAGCCCCAGGTGGTGTCGTCCACATTGATCCGGCTGACCCAGATGTGACGCAGGCTGACGGCCGAGGACGCAGTTTGAAACTGGGTCATGTTCCAGTAAAGCAGTTCATTGTAGGTGCCGCCCGCCAGGGGTTTGGGGATGTTCCCGACCAGGATCGCGCCGACGAAAAACTGGTTGGTGTCGGCGTATTCGGCACGCAGGCAACTCCACACGTTCGAGGCCGATGTTCCGCTCGACGGCCATAATTGTATTTTTGCCATGTAATTTTCAGCCTCAAGGTCGGACTTCAGTCGCATAATCTGGTTCGAGAGGGCGCCGACGAAGAGGTTGGAGTTGACGACGACCATCACCATGGCGCCCGTGGGGTCATTGGCCTCGCGAACCAGTATCCGGCAGGTCGCCAGAGTCGAGTTGGTGACCCCGTCGCTGATCCTGTAGGTAAATGAGTCCATGCCGCGATAGCCCGACGCGGGGGTATAGTATAGGGCGGTGGAGCCGGCGGGACCGTTCGTGGCAAAGCCATGTGAGGGCTGCCCCACGACGCTCGCCGACCAGAACTGTGAGGCGTTAGCATCTGAGTACGATGCCGCGATGCAATAATTGGTCTCGTCGCAGTTCACCTGTGCGCGTACGTCCACGGCGACGGGAGGCGTGTTGTTCGTGATGGTGAACGTGGCCGTAACGGAGACGTTG
>CAYOQM010000368.1:0-2591 GCA_964406065.1 uncultured Verrucomicrobiota bacterium | reverse complement strand
CCAGTTGGCGGAAAGCTTGATGTTCCCGATGGGGCCGGTGAATACCCCGGCGATGTTGGTGAGCGCCTCACCCACGGCCATTCGTCCCGAGGCCGGGGCGTTGATGACGGCGATCGGGGTGCGTTCACCCATGGACATGGCTTCGCCTTCATACCCGCTGTAGGTGGCGGCGGTGACGGCGGCGTCGGAAATCGGGGTCTGGAAGGGGCCGGTCATCTGGTCGCTGGTGACCATGCCGGTCACGGTCCGGTCGGTAATGGTGATGAGAAAAGTCTTATTGGCAACGGCGGGGAGCCGCAGCACCCGGTCTGCGGCTTCTGTCAGGTCGATGCCCGAAGTATCCAGCCCCGCGTGGGTTTCGCCAAGATGCCTGACATCGCGAAGCATTTTCGGGGGTTTCCCGAGGATGACCTGGAGGTCAATGTCGATCGGGTTGTTCTTGAAGTGGGTGTCGTGCAGGACGAGCCGCTTGTCTCCGGTGGCCTCGCCGATGATGGCAGCGGGGCAGCGTTCACGCCGGAAGAGGGCCATGAAGTGATCCAGGTTTTCGGGAGCCACGGCCAGCACGTAACGCTCCTGCGCCTCGCAACACCAGATTTCCATGGGACTCATGGAGAGTTCCTCATTGTGGATCTTGCGAAGTTCGAAGCGCCCCCCCGTCTCGGAAACCAGTTCCGGGCACCCGTTCGAGAGTCCGCCGGCGCCGATGTCATGAATGCTGAGGATGGGGTTGTGGTCATTCATGGCGATGCAACAATTGAGCACTTCCTGGCAACGCCGCTGGATCTCGGCGTTATCCCGCTGGACCGAGTCGAAATCGAGATTTTCGGCGTTGCTTCCGCTGCCCATGGAGGAGGCGGCCCCGCCGCCGAGTCCAATCTTCAGGGCTGGTCCGCCGAGCTGGATGATGTGGGCTCCTTTGTGGATCGGTTTCTTGAGGACATGGCGCCGCTTGATGTTGCCTATTCCTCCGGCTGTCATGATGGGTTTGTGATACCCGCGGTAGCGGTTGTTGTGACGGTGCTCGTAGGTTCTGAAGATGCCGGTGAGCTGGGGACGCCCGAATTCATTGCCGAACCGTGCTCCGCCCAGCGGGCCGTCGATCATGATGTCCAGCGGGGAAGCCAGGCGTGCGGGGAATTCGGCATACTCCTCCTCCCAGGGCATGATAAAGCCCGGGATCCGGAGATTGGAGACCAGAAACGCCGACAGTCCGGCCTTCGGGCGTCCTCCGATTCCGGTCGCGCCTTCGTCGCGGATTTCGCCGCCCACGCCGGTGGCGGCGCCGGGATAGGGAGAAATGGCCGTGGGGTGGTTGTGTGTTTCCACTTTCATCAGGATGTCGACCTGCTCCGGGAGACTTCCATAATGGTTGGAGCCGTTCGGGTGCACTTCAAACCAGTTGCCCGGAAACCCTTCAATCACCGACGAGTTGTCTTCGTATGCAAGCAACGTCCCTTCAGGGTGTAGCCGGTGGGTGTTGCGGATCATGTCAAAAAGGCTCAGGGTCTCGGGCTTGTTGTCAATGACCCAGTCGGCCCGGAAAATTTTATGACGGCAGTGTTCGGAATTTACCTGCCCGAACATGACCAGCTCGACATCAGTGGGGTTGCGTCTGAGTTTCGAGTAGACATCGAACAAATACCGGATTTCCTCGTCCGAGAGTGCCAGTCCAAGTGTGACATTAGCCCGTTGCAGTGCATTCAGTCCTCCTTCCAGAATGTCCACGGAGACAAGCGGGGCGGGGGGGATGTGCTGGAAAATGTCGGAGAGGTCGGCATAGACCCCTTCGGTCATGCGGTCATGGATCAGGGGGAAAGCCGCCTGAATCATGGAGAACGGTGCGACACGCCCATCGGTTGTCCTGATCCGGTAAAGGAGGCCATGTTCGACCCGGAGCACCCGCTCGAGGCCGCAGTTATGGAAGATATCAATGGCTTTGGAGGCCCAGGGGGAAAGCGTGCCCTTGCGGGGCGTCACGAAAAACCCGTCCCCGCAGACCACAGGAAGGCGCTGGTCGGTGTCCAGGAGAGCGGTCACTTGCGGCCACAGTTCGGCGGTAAAATCCGGTGCGGTTTCAAGGATGAATACGGCATTCGCCTGAATGGCGTCGATGGAAATCCCGGGCAGGGCTTCGGCCACGCGGCGGGTGAGCGCAGTCAGGCGGAAGGCGGAGAAAACGGGTCCTCCCTGGAAGAGATGCAACTGGGCGTTGGTCATGATGGGTCCAGGTGTTTGTTGGTAATGAGGGGTTTTGGTTGCTGGTTGTAGACCTTGGAATGGGGAGGCACGGAATGGGTCAGCCAGACATTACCGCCGATCTCGGAGCCTTCCCCGATCGTGGTGCCTCCCCCCAGGATGGTGGCGCCGGCGTAGATGGTGACATCATCCTCGACATGCGGGTGGCGCTTGATGCCCTTGATGAGATTGCCGTCCTTGTCCTTGGGGAAACTCAGCGCCCCGAGCGTTACGCCCTGGTAAAGTTTCACACGTTTCCCGATGGTGGTGGTTTCCCCGATCACAACGCCGGTGCCGTGATCGATGAAAAAGCCCGGACCAATGGTGGCGCCGGGATGGATGTCGATTCCGGT
>CAYOQM010000367.1:0-2593 GCA_964406065.1 uncultured Verrucomicrobiota bacterium | reverse complement strand
CTTCTCATACGGTCCGGATGGTACAGACGCGTCACTTCGGCCTTTCCCCTTGACCCTGAATGTACGCCCTCCTATTGTCTCCACAACCTGTGCGCCCCCGATGCTGACGCACGGCAAGAGCACAGGAGCAACGCCAACCATCACATTTGAGTGTTCGCCGCACGCACGTGTCGGCCAATTCTTGCGCACCGAGGAGAATGACGATGCCTATTTCGCACGGACCGAACTGGAAATCACATGCACGTACAGTTGCCATCTCTGTTGCGGTGCTATTCGCTATTCTTTGGGTACGAAACAGCATTCGCAACCATGCATACCAACGCGATTACCAGAAGGCGATGCAGGAGGTTGACAAAGACATCAAGGCCGACATCACCAAACGCACGGCAGACCTTCAAGAGGCTAACAGACAGAAACAACTCGAAGAGGAAGCCTACGCTCGGTTGAAGGCAGCGGATCGTTTGCGCGAGGAACAACAGAAACAACGAGAACAAGAAGAACTGCAACAGGAGGCCCGCGCCACCAAGGAGGAACTGACACAGCAGCAGGATGACCTCGCCCAACAACAGCGGCAAGCGGCCACCTATGCCGCAACCAAACTCCAGACAATTTCACTTTCTCCGACCATTCATCTCTCCAAAAGCCTCGAAGCCAGCGGTGTTTCAGTAAAGATGGCTGGCGAACACTGGCAGGACATGCAGGCCGCCTATCAACAAAAGGACTGGATGGCAGTGCTTCGCCTGGTCTTGCGGGAATCCGAGATGCCAACAGACGGAGGATTTCCTGAGCAGTCCACAATCAACGGTGCCGTTAGAGATCTCGCCCAGAAACAGTTTCGCCTCCTTCTCAAACCCCAGTTCACGATCCCTGAGGGAAAGAAACTTCACTACTTGACCCTTCTTGATGACGGCAGTTTTCAGATTTCGGATGGATGGTTCGCTCATCCGGATGGCATTGCTTGGTGTCATTCGTGGCAACCTTTAGATCAAGAGCTTTTCATCTTCGTATGTAAACCTCTTTTGTCGACCACTGATGACGTCAACCGCATTCATGACGCATACATGCTGGAACTTAAGCAGCTCAAGGTGCGAAAGGACTTAGGTGATGTATCTGAAGAACAATACCGAAGTCAGTGTCGACATGAATCTGACAAACAGCGGGCTGCGTACATCAGCCTTATGACAAAATACTGATGCCTCCCTGCGTCGGAGAACGAATATGAAAGTGGTATCGATCCAACAGATCCTCCAGGCTGAAACCCAAGTCGAGCCGTTCCCCGCGACCGACCCGACCAACTACTCGTACCGCGAATTCCTCGCCTTTTTTCATGCACGGCCCACTCTATCGCCACACGACATCACAATAGGCGCATACATGGTCTACGGCTGGATGCCACGAGGTCTGAACATTTTTGACGTCACCCATCTCGGGGAAATCGTCGCGATCATCAATAGGGCCAAACTTGGACAATTCCCACTAGATCAAGAGTTGGCCCTGTTGTTCCAAAGCATCAACCACTCGCTCGTTGGCCCGTCAAAACTGCTGCATTTTGTCAATCCGTCCATGTTCGGCATCTGGGACAGCAGAGTGTATCGCTTTATGGAGGGAAAAGACCCCACACAGGACGCAATCAACTCAATCGAGAACTACCGCGCCTATCACCGCAACCTTCACGCCCTGATCGTCGAGCCGACATTTCGCCAAGTTCACGACTCGATGAACCTCAAGATTGGATACTGGGTCACCCCAACGCGTGCCTGTGAATACGTGATGTATGTGAGGGGGCTATCCACCGACAACACGGAGCCCCTTCGGTGAACACGTGGTGGATTTTCCTTAAGGCTCACGCCCAGCATTTGCCCCCCTCATCACGCTTCTCCTCGTTCCAGAGTTTCTTGCACACGCGGGAGCAGAACCGTCGATAATGCCCCCACAACCGATCCTTGGTGGGCGCATACCACTCAGGCTTGAACGTACTCCCGCAGTACGGACATTCCGCCATCCTCGGCTTGGTGTCGAATAGGCGCCAGTCCGCAAGCAAATCCATCTCGCATCGAAACTGACCGTTCATAACATGACCCTCTTCCATCCATCTTTCGTTTTCACTGCCCACACCCACACCAGCCCCGGGAACTCCACCCGCACCTGGTCAAACGCCAGGCGCGCACGCTGCTGACTATGCAGGGCATGCCCACCCTTGCACTCGTGACACTGACTCGGCCGGCCATCGAGGAACACCACCCAGTCCGGCGTGTACCGATGCCCGTTCACCATCCGGAACGTCAGAGCTTCATATCGCGCATCCATTCCACGCAGGTGATAGCGCTGATAGTCAGCCTCAGTTTTGTTCGGCACCTTGGCCGCCCTCGCGCCGCCCTTGCCACGATCAGGCGACCGGACAGGCTCGGACAAGGGTGCGAGCGCCGGACGGCTCCTGGGGCATTCTGGAATCATCGCTCTCGCATCACCGGCGAGTTGCGCCCGGACTTGCGCTTGCAGCCGGGGGGGGAGGTCTTCGATCTTGAATACCATGCTCACCCCCCCCTCTCTCTTACATCAAACATGACTAAGATTTTCACCCAACGCGCCCCCC
>CAYOQM010000366.1:0-2596 GCA_964406065.1 uncultured Verrucomicrobiota bacterium | reverse complement strand
GGTCATGGATAGAAAGTGACGTGAGAATTGATGCCGGGGTTTCTCAGATCCGTGTTCCGTGTTCGCGGGAACAGTTGGATTGAACCGCAGAACAAGGAACGTCCTTCTGCGCGATGGTGATCATGGGATAACCCTACCACAACTCGGATGGACTTCAAGCGATCCTGCGGCCGGGACGGCGCCCGGCCCTCCAGGGAATCCGCGAGCGGACTAGCGCACAAAGAAGATCAGGCCGGTGGGGGGGGTGCCGGGGCCGGTGGAGCCGTATTCGTAGGCGCCGATGTCGTAGCTGGCGCCGGTGGGGCGGATGCCGTTGTCAAAATCATCGACGGGGGCCCCGGTGGCGGTGCCGGCATCGACGCACATACTGGATTGTTTCAGGTGCAGGTCGCGTGCGCCTTCGTCTTCGAAATCGGGATCGTCACCGGGGGTGCCGCCGATGATATTGTCGGCGACGACGATGTACTGCGACAGGGCGATACCGCCGCGGACGAAGCAGTTGTAGAGGGAGATAGCGCCGCTCTCGTTAATCTCGTTCCACGGCTTGGGGAAGATGCCACCGCCGGAATCGCCGCTGTCGTTGAAGATGCAATTGATGAACGTGGGGGCACCGTAGTTCGAGATATAGGCGCAGACGGCACCGCCGCCGCAGGTGCTGGCGGTGAAGGTGCAGTTCACGAAGGTCATGGGGCGATGATAGAGCGCCAGCGTCCCGCCAGCGCCATCGCAGTGGTTGTCATAGAAGACGCAGTTGACGATGGTCGGGCTGTATGACTGACTTTGCAGAGCGCCACCACGGGAGGATGCGGTGTTGTTCGAGAATCGGCAGTTGCGGATCGATGCGTCGGCTTGGATAAACAAGGCGCTGTTTCCGCTCAGGATGTCACGGAACCAGCAGTTCTGAACGGTCATGACGACACCCACGTACATGCCGGAGCCGTTGCCCGTGCCGTTGGCTTCTTCGATGATGAACCCATCCAGGAGTGCACCGGCGGCGCCGGCGGTGGTGGTCAGGATTTGCGCGGAGTTATCGAAGTTGGCATCGCGCGTGCCGATATCGCCGGAGAGGATGGTGGGGTAGAGGGCGTATTTGCGCTGGAGGAGTTTCGACTCGTTGGCGGCAAAGCCGCCGTAGATGGCGATGGGCTTATCGAGGGTGAACTTGGCGGCGGTGCTGGTGCCGTAGGTGGGGAAGTAGGTGCCTTCGGCGACCCAGATCTGGTTGCTGGAGGTGGCGGCGGCGAGGGCATCCTGGAGGTTGGTGTAGGCGTTGAGCCAGGAGAGGCCGTCGTTGGCGCCTGAGACGGCGTCGTCGTTGACGAAGATAACACCGGCGGGTGGCGACTCGGCGTCGGCCTGCTGGCTGGAGGAGTAGAGGTTGGCGGTGTCGTAAGCGAAGACGGTGTAGTAGTAGCGCTGGCCAGCGGAGAGGTTGTAGAGGTCCTCGAAGGCGTTGGCGCCGCCGGGGGTGTTGTTGTTGCCGTGGCCGGCGTAGACGACGGTGCCGGCGGGGGTGCCGTTGCCGAAGGAGTAGGTGACGCCGGGGGTGGGGGTCCAGGGGGAGGGCGGGTCGGTCTTGCGCACGATCAGGACATTGCGGAAGTCGACGTTGCCGGGGTTGGTCCACTGGAGGGTGACTTCGCCGATGCCGGTGAAATCGGCGACGAGGTTGGTGATGGGGCCGGGCACGGTGACGTCGGCGAGGGTGGTGATGTTCGTGTGGAGGGTGGGCAGGGCGTAGTTGATCAGGGCGTCGATGCCGTGGAAGGCGTAGTAGTAGGTGGTGGTGGAGACGAGGAAGGCGGTCTCGTTCCAGCCGGAGTTGGCATTGGGGGCGCCGTTCTGGCCGGGGCCGCGGTAGGCGACGATGGCATTGCCCACGGTGTCGCCGGCCGTGTAGGTGGTCTGGTTGGCGGGGACGGTGTCCGGCGGTCCGTCCTCGGCGCGCAGGACGATGACGCCGCTGAAGCCGACGTCGTCGGTGTTGTGCCAGGTGAACTGGGCGGAGTGGTCGGTGGGGGTGGCGGCCAGGGAGTCGATGTTCACCATGGAGAAGGTGGTGGCTTCGAACTCGGTGGGGATGGCCGAGTAGTTGGGGCCGCCATCCACGGTATACATGTGGTAAAAATAGGTGGAACTGCCGGCGAGGTTGGTGTTGATCCAGCCGGTTTCGACTTCGGAGCCGAGGTTGGTGCCGAATCCGTAGTAGACGACCTCGGCATCGCCGATGGTGTCGCCGACGTAGTAGTGATGGGTATTGGTGGGGCGGCTGGTGGGGGGATCGGCGAAGCGACGCAGGATGAGGACGCCGACGGGTTCGTCTTCGGCGCCTGGGTTCATCCACTGCAACTCGATTTGCTTTTCGCCGCCGATGGCCGCGACGAGCGCTGGCTCACCCGGAGTTCCGAGGGTGGAGGTGCTGGCGGTGACCCCGCTGCCGAAGTTGGTGGCGCTATTTTGGGCATAGACGGTGTACGTGTAGGGCGTGTTGGGCGGCAGGTTGGTGTGGACGAAGGCGGAGGCGGCGGAGGGGGTAGGATTGGTCGCGGGGCCGCGGTAGACGACGATGCCGTCGGTGACGCGGGCGCCTGGCTGG
>CAYOQM010000365.1:0-2600 GCA_964406065.1 uncultured Verrucomicrobiota bacterium | reverse complement strand
TGGCGGGTTGTAGCAGATTTCGTTGATGACGATGTCCTGTTGCAGCGCGAACGTTTTGGTGGTCCCCGGCGTCGGCGCAGCCGCGACGAGCCAGCGGTTAGACCAAGCGTCGCAGCGCCCGCAGGGCACCAAGTCGGCGCGTTGGGCATCCACCGGATTGCCACCGGGCGCGCGGAGGATCACCTTGTCGCCGGCGGCGGGGCGGAAGCCGAGTTGGGCCTCGGTGAAGTGGAACACTCCGGCGGCGGGCACGGTGGCTTCCGGCAGCGGCACGGCTGCAACGATGGAACCACTGATTTCTATAGTAAAGCCGGTGGTCGAGGCTGGCGCGGAATACGGATTACTCACCTCGATGAAGAACGGGTCCGCGCCGGTGGCGGCGATTTCATTGAGCAGCAGGGCCGGCGGCAAATCGGGGTCCGCCGGAGTTTCCTCAGCCCGCAGCGACGCGGTGAAATAGGCGGTGTTGTCCGCCGCCCCGGTGTGAACCGACACCGCGAGCACGTTGGGGCCGTTTACCAGCGCCGCCGAGGGCACCGTCAGCAAACCGCTCGCGACCGGCTGGGCGACATCCGACAGGGCGGCGGTGGCGTGGTCGGGCGTGCCGCCGGGCAAGTTGCTGCGGCTGATTTCCTGGCCGTTCAGATAGAATACCGCCCCATCGGCGAGGGTGCGGTCGAGCTTGAGCGTGGTGCGGGTTGGATCGCCGGAAAAGGTGAAGGAGTTGCGGAAATAAGCGGTGGATGCCGTGGCGGCGAGGGTGGTGCGCACCGTCGTGTCGGGAAAGGCCGTGGCGAGTCCGTAGCGTGCTTCGAGGTAGGCTCCGACCGCTTGAAAATCCATGGTGGAAAGCGCGTCTCGATAGACGAGCAACTCGGCGATTTCACCCCTGAAGGCGTTGGTAGTGGTGTTGGCGTGGCAACCGATCACAATCGGCTGCGGCGTGAGTGCGCCGCCCGGGTCGGACGTGGTGGCTTCCATCACGCCATCGACCCAGATTTCGAAGCGGCTGGCGGCGGGATTGCGGCGGATGGCGACGATCTGAAATTTGGTGGTTGAGATCGGCGTGGTCGAGACCGGGCCGCCGATGCCCGAACCGTCGTCGTAGCGCTTTTGGAAGCCGTAGCGACCGTTATCGGCCTTGAGCGAGGCCAGCGGATCGCCCACAGTGGCGTCGCGGTCGAAAAGATAGTCGCCGCTGCCATCACCCACTCCACCGCTCTCCGGGGTGGCAGTTGCCCGACAGACGATGAAATATACGAATCCGGAAGTCGGGCCGATTCCGGGCAGCACTGAGGTTCGAAATGCATCGGCGGAACCATCGGCGGCACCATCGAAGCCCATGGTGGGTTGGCCCGAGGGAGTCGCGTTGGTTTCAAATCGCGGATCGCCGGTATTTGTGCCATTCTGCGCCACCCCGTCGCCAATGGCAGTGTCGGGCCACAGGGTGCAGCGGGCATGGTCGGCGAGCCCTGTCACCGCCCCGGCGCGGTACCGTTCGACGAGAGTGGCGGTGACGCCGAGAGTGGGCGTCGAGGAGACCGAGCCGAACGGAGCCTGTCCCTGCACCCAAGCGGAGGCGTCGAAAGCACCGCTCGCCCAAGCTGCGGGCGGGGCGAGCGTGCTGTCATAGTAGCGCCAAGTGGCGTCGGGACCGGCGAGGACGGTGGTGACAGGAATGGTGGACGACCGGAAATTGAGAGCCGCCGGGGTGCCGCCGGACTGGAGGCTGGCCCGCCAGTTGGCGGGATTTTCCGCCGCAAGTCCGGGATGGCGTTTGGCCAGGGTGGCCCCGGCGCCATCGGGGGTGATCGGCCAGTCGCCGCTGTCGCCATATTGAAGGCGGTCCATCAGGCGGCCGGTGGGGCTGAGGAGGTCGATGGTTTCGCCCTCATTGGCAAGATTGCCGGTGAACGGGCCGAGCACCCCGGGAATGCCGGCCAGCGAGGCATGGCCCGGCAGTTTCGCGACGATGAGAAAGCCCCCGCCGGCGATGCGCGTGCCGTTTGGAAACGTATAACTGACACCATCCGCCAGCGACCACCCGGACAGGTCGATGTTCACCGCCATCTGGTTGTGCAGTTCGATCCACTCGGCGTCCTGCAGGCCGGGCGGATTGTATTGGATCTCATTTAAAGTGACCACCGCGTCCGGGGACGCCGCGAGCAGGAGGCGCGGGAGCAAACACGCCGCGATGCAGGCGGCATGGAGAATTCTGGAAAATGACATCGGCTTGGACGTGCGGGGAGAGTGACGCCGCTGCGGGAGATTGTCCATAGAGGAAATCGAGGGGGCTGAAAAGATGTCGCAGCCAACGAGGCCGCTGCGGCAGCCGCAAGGAGGGGCGATATCTGATCGCCCTGCCCATGAGGGGACAATGGGAAAGCGCTTCGCCATCACTCATTGGCCTTTCATGGGCATCGGCGGACGGATTCCGCCGCTCCTTGGGTGAAGGTGACGCGACGGCACAAGGAGGGGCGATATCTGATCGCCCTGCCCATGAGGGGACAATGGGAAAGCGCTTCGCCATCACTCATTGGCCTTTCATGGGCATCGGCGGACGGATTCCGCCGCTCCTTGGGTGAAGGTGACGCGACGGC
>CAYOQM010000364.1:0-2604 GCA_964406065.1 uncultured Verrucomicrobiota bacterium | reverse complement strand
CGCCCTCCCTGACGATTTCTTCGAGGATGCGAAAGTAGGCGTAGTCTTCGAGTCCGTCGCGGAAATTCTCCAGACGGATGGTGGGCAAGGGCACGCCATCCGGGCCGACGCAGGTCCAGGAACCGTCACCATGATAGGTCGTCCAACTCCGCGGATCCCAGTCGGTGAACGGGCCGGATGTGATTGGCAGGCGGGAGTTCCAGATGCTGGTCTGATAGTAGAGGAAACCGTCGGGCCGCTGCTTCGCGGTCATCGGCCCCATCAGCAGGCGGGCTTCGATCGCGGGATATTCGATGAACATATTGGCGTGCGGGTGATGCGGGCCGCAACAGATATACCACCACACCTGCCGGCCGGCCGCGCGCGCCTTGGCGGCTTGGGCGGGATCGAACTTGGGCGTCAGCGGACACCAGGCATCGATTGACTTCACGACCGTGTCCTGGCCGTAGCTGTGGTCGTAACTCGTCGTCATCAGGAGCACCCCGGGAAATTCGCGCCGCAGGGTCTGCGCGGTTTCTTCTAACAGAGGAAACAGCTCCGGCTGGCATTCGTCGAACCCATAGATATATGCTTGGTCGAGCACGCCGAGGGCCTTGGCCTGGTCGTACGCGGCATGCAAGCCAGCCAGGGCTTCCTTGGCCTGTTCGGGGCCGCGTGAAACCACGTCGAAGATGCCGAGGTTGAAAGCGGTGAGTTGTCCGCGGTCGCGCAGATGTTGGATGACCTCGAAATCCGGCGGCCCGTGCCGATAGAGGCTGTCGAAATTGATATAATAATCCGCGAGGAAATCCGCCCAGCGCAGCTTGTGTTTTTGCCATGCGTTGACGGGATAATCCGGCGACTTCCGCCATTCGGATTGGTGGGCGGCGCTGGCGTCGGTCGGGTGGTCGGAAGGCGCGAAGGTGATGGCCACCGGCAGTGGCGATTGGCTTGGCAGGGTGAACGAGCGCACCTTGACGGTTAGAGGAATCACCTGGGATTCTATTCCTGCCGCCATGACCGTGAGCTTGCCCTGATAGATCCCCGCCGCCTGGGACCGCGGAGCACGGACCCGGATCCAGAATGACTGGACGTCGCCGGCCGCCACCTTGACCGGCCCGAGGAAGTCAAGGATCGGATCCGGCCACCAACCGACGTGGGATGAGCCGTATGGCGGCTTCGCCTGGGTGCGGACATAGCCCATCACTTCGCATTGGATTTGGCTGGCGGGAAACACCGCGCCGGTTGCGGATCTCAAATCCTCCGCCCGCACCGTGACCTCCCGGGCGGTTTCCGAGACGGGCAGGACGAGAACCTGCACGCTTTCTTTTTCGTTGCGGGCCAAGCTGAGTTCGATCTTCGTCGCCGGCCGCATCTCGAAGCCCGTGGCGCGGGGCAGGATTTTTTCCATCGAGGTGGCCAAGCCGACCAGGAGTCCCGCCGCCGGGCGACCGGCCTCCGCACATTGCTGTTGGAATCGGGCGATCGCCACCCACCGGGCGGCCTGCTGGGGAATGGCGGCCAATTCATCGCCCAGAGCGCTCAGTTTGGCGAGGTCGATTTCTAACGAGCCGAGGTCCTTTTCGATGCGGGCGACCCGACTTTCGAGGTCGTCGAACCGCGCCTTGATTTCAGGTCCGGCGGCCTGCAAACGGGCCGCAAGAATGGCCGCACGGGCCGCTGCGATTTGCCCGGTCTGGAGCACGGCCAGTTGGCCAACAAAGGCGGCTGGCACCTCCGGCAACGTTTCACCCGGTTTCAGCAGAGTGAGGTTGTCGAGATGCACGGCGAGATCGGACGCAGGTCGCTCGGTGAAGACGTGGAGAAGCGAAATGTCCGCGCGATTCACGGCTGGCGGAAACGAAGCCAATGGGATCACGCAGCGCCGGAACCCGCGTTCCGGCAGCTCGAAGCGGTAGCTCAAGCCTTGCCGGAAGGGGACCTTGCTGTCGGAGATGAACAACGCCAGCAGCGGTTGCTCCGGGCGCGGATTGACCAGATCCACAACCAGGCGGTCATAAGGCGTCCAGTCGCGCACCGCCGGCGTCCACTCGAAGGCGGGCCATTCGGGTAGGCCCTTCTTCCACGCAGGCGACCGGAACAACAGCGACGATGCGCCATTCGAGGCGAACTCCGCCACCCGGGCGAGCGTGCTCTCCCCCTGCGAGGCCCACCGCAGCGTTGTCAGATCGGCGTCGGTCTCGAAGTCACAGACGGGCACTCCCGCCGTGGCGGCACGTGCGGCAAGCACCAGAGTGAGGAACAAAGCGCGGGGTTTCATGGCGAGAGATGGGAAGATGAGTGCATACGCGGCGGTTCGGGCGATTCTTGCGTCTTGGGTCTCGTAGTCTTCTGTCTGAGGCGAAGCCTCGCCAGCTTCAATATTTACCACTGACCGCAGACGAAAGACAAACTGCATCCTTGCCGCCATCTTGCTCCCGCTCACCTTAACCCGTAAAAACAATCAGAACCATGAATCCATCCTCAGAACCATCGCCATTTGTTGCCAATTCCCGCCGCCGTTTCCTCAAGACCACCGTCGGAGCCGGCGCGGTGCTGGCCGTGCCTAACATCCTGACCCGCCCCTTGTTCGGAGCCCCCTCCGCCAACGGCACGGTCAATGTG
>CAYOQM010000363.1:0-2614 GCA_964406065.1 uncultured Verrucomicrobiota bacterium | reverse complement strand
GTTCGAACAATTTCTGCGCGACAAAGGCTATCCGATTGTGCCCGGTGCGGCCATGGCCGCCGGCGATGCCACCTTTCACTACGGGTGGACCCTGCACGGCGCGCCGGCCAATACCAGCGACCGCACCCGCGAAGTCATGACCATCATCTGGTATCCCGATGGCACCGTCGTGGGTCCTCTCGACAACGACAGCCGCCAGCGCGACCGCGACGGCGGCGGGCCGGGCCTGCAGCCGGGGGATCTCGCGGCAAGCGAACTCAACCCGTTGGTGTATCGGCGCGAGTAATCATCCCGCCGGCGATTCGTTCTTCAGGTGGCTGGCGCGTCGTCGCGCCAGGCCGTCTGCGGGGCGTCTCGCCCCGCAGATTAGGTGCCACCGCCCGTCCTTCTCCCTCCCGCCAGGAAGTGAATCCTCCAGATAGGCGCATTTCTGGGCTTTCAACTGGCGCGAAACAGGCTGGAAGCTGATAAGCCTCCTGCTTGCGGAATGGCTCAGTGGCCCGCCGGGAGTTGGGTGCGCAGCCGGTAAAACCCGCGGGGGAACGGGGTCGGATCGATGAGAGTGGAAGACATTCCCGTGATTCCTTCGGCGATCGGGACGAAGGGGCCCAGATCGGTTGATCTGAGGATGTCATAGACGCGACCGTTCTGACCACTCCACGTGATGCGGCGAGTGCCGTCGGGTTGGACCACAAGCACCAAGCGGGTCACCGACTTCGGATCGTCCGCACTGGTGCCGCCGATCCACTCGTCGAGGTCGCTCGCGCCGTCGCCATCGTTGTCGGACGTGGCGTTAGCCCGCTTGAGGTCGCCGAACCACGCGAGTTCGACTGGGTCGGGAATACCGTCTTGGTCGCTGTCCAGTGGCAGGGTCTCCAAGGTGAGGGCCAGCACGCCGAGGCCCTCAACGCCCTGGTCCAGATTGTTGCCCTCGATGGCGACGAAACTGGCATAGAGTTGCGGCCCGGCGAGGCCAACTTCGAATGACGGCAGCATTTCGCTAACCCGAGAGAAGGTCAGGGTGGCGAGCAGGAGATCCGGGCCGACGACGCCATGGCGGCGATCTTCGCCTTGGAACCTCGCGCCGACGATTCGTACCGCGTTCTTGTTCAATTGAAACGGCGAGTAGGCGGCACGCTGGCCGGGTTGCGCCGAGAGAAACCAAAGTGCGCTGTTGGCCACGACCTCGGGCGGCTTGACCTCGTCGGGACTGTAAATGAGCCGGATCCCGAACGAGCGGAGTTGGACCGCACTGTCGGCGAAGACGTTGAGCACCAGTCGCTCCTTGTCATAGTAGCCCTTGCCATACAAGATGACGGGAGGCCGGGCCGCGGCGGTACCGACGAGGGCGATGGCACTGCATAGAATGGCGATGAATGATTTCATGGCGGTGGTCTTTCTGGCAGGCGGTTAGTTGTTCGAGGAGCCGTAGGCCCCGGCGAAGATGTTCAGGTCATCGCCATCCACATCGCCGTCGCCGTCAAGGTCGGCGCGGTTCAAGTTGAGGGCCACGTTCCAGAACGAGATGCCGGAATAGACTTGGCTGTAGCCGTTGGTGATGCGGGCCCAGGCACGCAGGCGGAATTGATAGGCGCAGCTTTCCCAAGAGGCCAACCGCGGCGGCACGGCCGTCATGGCGGGCAGGGTGTCAAACGGCTCATTGGTGATGCCGGTCCACGACGGTTGGCCGCTGTGACTCGCCGCGTGGCTGTCACTGGCGATGACGCCGGCGTAACGGTCGCGCCCGACCAAGACGTCGAGAAGGTAGGAATCGAGGAAGCCATCCGGGTGGCTTGCGGTGACGCGGAGGCGGAGGTTTTCCTGCGGACCGGTCAAGCCGACGATGCCGCATTCGGTGATGAGGGCGCCGCTGGCCCTGGCGATCGACAGGATCGAAACGGTGGGGGCCTTGTTGTTGATCCGGAGGGTTAGGCCGTTGGCGAAACCGGTGAGGGCGATGGGGCCGTGATCCACGTTGAAGGCCCTCAGCCGGAGGTTGTAAATGCCATCGGTCAGTTGCGGGCTGTTGAGGACGAGGCGCAGGCTGTCGTGGGCCCAATAGGTGTTGCCGCCGTTGGTAGTGGTGCGGAAATACGGGACCCCACCGCTCCACACCGGGCCGACGGCCTCCAGCGCGGCAG
This sequence comes from uncultured Verrucomicrobiota bacterium, assembly GCA_964406065.1. Classification (GTDB taxonomy): domain Bacteria; phylum Verrucomicrobiota; class Kiritimatiellia; order CAIKKV01; family CAITUY01; genus JAABPW01. Next base: position 473 of record CAYOQM010000363.1, on the reverse strand, counting down.
TAATGCCGGTGGGCGTGATGGTGTATTTGACCTTGCTGAGCGGGTGATCCAGCGGTGCGAACGCGGAGTCTGGCTCTCCGTCGGGCTTGCATTCGATCGTGTAGAAAGTCGGGCTGACCCCACTGCCGAAGACTCCGAACAACCACGGCTGCGAGCCGAAGGCGGCGTGGTCCCAGGCGGGGATGTGCAGGGCGCCGGCGTCACCTGGGGGCACGGTGGCGAGGCCGTCCGCGACACCCACATAGTTGGCCGGAATGTTGCCCACCGAGGTGAATAGGAAGCCGCCGAACGGGGCGGCCGTTTCACCCGGATTGGCGCAAGGGCCGCCGGTCTAGCCCATGTCATTGCGGCTGCCGTCGAGGTCGTTGTAAGTCGCCGCCGGATCGCCGGTATCGCGACAGGGCGAGGTGGGCAGCAGGCGATAGTCGCCGGGGGCAGCAGGGGCGAACAGCGGATCGGCGGAGATGCTGCCG
>CAYOQM010000362.1:0-2619 GCA_964406065.1 uncultured Verrucomicrobiota bacterium | reverse complement strand
GCAGGTTGTCGGTGACCAGCACCGTGTGCTCGAAATGGGCGGAGGGGAGGCCGTCATCGGTGACGGCGGTCCACTTGTCGGCGAGGACGCGGACTTTCGCCTTGCCCATGTTGATCATGGGCTCGATGGCGAGCGTCATTCCGGCCTTCAATTTGGGTCCGGCGCCGCGCTTTCCGAAGTTGGGGACCTGGGGGTCCTCGTGCAGGCTGCGGCCGACCCCGTGTCCGACAAATTCGCGGACGACGCTGTAGCCGTTATTGTGGGCTTCGGTCTCGACGTAGTGGGAGATGTCACCGACCTTGTTGCCCGGGCGGGCGAGGCTCACGGCCCCGCGGAGAATTTCCTCGGTCACCGTGAGGAGGCGTTCAATCTCGGGTTCGACGATTCCGACCGGGACCGACATCGCGGTGTCGCCGATCCAGCCATCGCGGATGATGCCCACGTCCATTTTCACCACGTCTCCGTAGGCGATTTTCCGGGGCCCGCCGATCCCGTGGACGACCTCCTCGTTGAGGCTGATGCAAATATGGCCGGGGAATTTCCGGTAGCCGAGGAATGCGCTGCGCACGCCGGCATCCGACATGAGCTGGGAGGCGGCGTGGTCGATTTCTCCGGTGGTGACGCCAGGCGCGACCAGAGTGGCCAGCTCGTTGAGAATCTGCGCTGCCGACTCGCCGGCGAGCCGCATCTTTTCGATCTCATGTGGGCGCTTGATCGGGATCATGAGTCGGCCCTCAGATCGTTGTAAAGGTCGTTGTAGAGAAGCTGGAAAACCGCATCGCGGCCGAACCGGACATCCACTTTTTTCAAGAGCCCCGCCGCCTCGTAGTAGTCGGAGATCGGCTTGGTGAATTCGTGGTATTGGGCCAGGCGCTGGTCGAGAGCCTCCAGTGTGTCATCCTGCCTGCGCGCGAGTAATCCATCGCATTTCGGGCACGGCTCACCCACGGAAAGCTTGTGAAATTTCTCGCTGAAAACCGCGCCGCAATTGCTGCAGGTGAGGCGGCCGAGCATGCGGAGGCGGACCACGTCGTCGGGGAGTTCGAGAAGGTAGACGGTCTGGATTTCGATCGCTTTTAACTCGAGGAGCGAGTTCAGGGCGATGGCCTGCCCGATGGTGCGTGGGAATCCGTCGAAGATAAAGCGGGAGTGGGTGCCGAGCCATTGCCCGACAAAACGGAGCGCCAGCTCATCGGGGAAAAGAAGCCCGCGGCTCGCATACGAATCCGCTTCGACCCCGATGGGAGTCCCCTTTGCGCGCTCGTCCCGGACGATGGCGCCGGTGGAGACATGCGGGATACCGAAGACCGCCCCGAGGAGGGAGGCTTGCGTGCCCTTGCCGGAAGCCGGCGGACCGAGCAGAACAATGCGGTTCTTCAATTGTTCGGTGCGCGCACTACAGTTGCGTCGCGAGATAGATGGTCACCCCTGCGATGATGAGGAGGCCGAGCGCGGCATACATCCAGACGAGCGTCTGATCGTTGAGCAGATTGCCAGAACCCATCCGCGGACGTTGGTCGCGCGCCCCGCGGATCCGTCCCTTGCGGAGGAATCCGTCGTAGTGGCGCTGGAGGAGGTGGGTCTCCACCTGGCGCATCGTATCAAGCACGACGCCGACAATGATGAGGAGGCCGGTGCCGCCGAAAAATTGCGAAGTCATGTAAGGCACTTTGAGCCCCTGGGTCAGCATCTGCGGAAGAACCGCGATGATTGTGAGGAAGGCCGCACCCGCAAACGTCAGGCGCGTCATCGTGTAATCGAGAAAATCCGCTGTCGGCTTGCCGGGACGGACGCCGGGGATGAAGCCCCCGTATTTTTTGAGATCGTCCGCGATCTGGACCGGCTGGAACTGGGTGGCGACCCAGAAATAGCTGAAGAAGAAAATCATGACCGCGTAGAGCCCGTAATGGGTGTAGCCGGAGGCGAGTTCGTTTGAGAGTGCCTGCGCCCAGCGCTGGCCGGGGAAGGCCATGTTGAAAATGGTCGATGGGAAGAGCAGGATCGCCTGAGCAAAGATGATCGGCATGACGCCCGCGTAGTTGATCTTGAGCGGCATGTATTGGGTCTGCCCTCCGTAGACCTTGCGGCCGACGACACGCTTCGCGTATTGGATGCTGATTTTTCGCTGCGCCTGGGTGACGGCGATGACGGCGGCGACAACAAAAACCAGAAAGGCGACCATGAGCACAAGCACGACCGGGCTGACTGCGGCCTGGGCGTCAGCGCCCGAGGGAACGAAAGTCCTCCAGGCCTGGATGAGGCCGGCTGGGAGCTGGGCCAGGATGCCGACCGTGATGATCAGGGAGACTCCGTTTCCGATCCCCCGCTCAGTGATCTGGTCGCCGATCCACATCAGGAACATGGTTCCGGCGGTCATTGTCAGAATGACAGTCATCTGGAATCCGAATCCCGGCGAAGGCACGAGGCTGACCCCAATCCGGTTGATCGTATCCATGATGCCGGGCAGGAAGGGGTTATGCTGGGAGCTCTCGAAGGATTTTGCGAGCAGGTAGCCCTGAAACACGCAAAGAGCGATCGTCGCATACCGGGTATACTGCATGATCTTCTGGCGTCCGCCGTCCTCGCGCGAGAGCTTCCCGAGCTGCGGGATCACCGCGG
>CAYOQM010000361.1:0-2622 GCA_964406065.1 uncultured Verrucomicrobiota bacterium | reverse complement strand
TTGCCCTTAAACTTCTTTCTAATAGGTCGCCTTTCGTCATCGTAGCCAATCGTGACCGCTGCAACAAAAGCTATATGCTTTGTACCGTCCTTGCGGATAGTTTCTTCCTTGTAGATACTTCCTTCGTTGTTTGCTCTCTTACCCATGAAGTTTACTCCTTCCCATCGGATTTCTCATGATGATAAAGATATTCTCGAATTGCCTCTCGAATCGCTTCTGCGCGATTGAAGCCTTTGGTTTCGGCTACTTTCAATAGCCTATCATTCATTTCGGTATGCAGGTTAAGCTGGAACGTTACCCATTGCTGTCCCCTGCGCAACTTCGGTTTTATTGCTGATTTCTCGATTTCGCTCATTTCATCACCTCTTCTGAATATATTATACCATACTCTTTTGAGGATGTCACAAGGAACTTATGCTGAGGAGGACTTATTGATGAGAAAGCAGCTGAACAATGTTTACGGGAGCTCATTTGTAAAAAGGAGGAGCGTTAAATACGAATTGAACTCATTTTTAGGGAACTATTGTCAACATGTATAAAATACGTTCGTTTTTGTAACAGCGCATAAAAATATAGGTAGGGGTGAACTTATAAAGAGAAGAAGCCCGCCGAAACATAAGTCTTGGCAGACTTGATAACGGAAAGGGCTAGGCCTTACGTCTTCTTAGCCCGATAAGTCCTGTCAAACCACCAAGCAAGGCGATAATTGAATACGGTTCAGGGACAATTTGGACAACACGGAACCCGAGGACGCCGTTCTCGTTATCCGTCATGTAGTTGCTTCGGGTCGTCGACTGTAGGTTGTAGGCGTCATTGTAGAACGTACTACCACGCAGGCCACGAGGAGCGTAACCCCCACTATGGTACACAATAGCCTCGTTCCACTCCATGACGTTGCCCATCATGTCTTTGGTGCCATTTTGCTCCAAAACGCCTTTGATAGTTCCATCCCAGGGGCCAATACCGTCTAAGTAGTTAGAAGCTGCTCCAGCAACCGGCGCAACGCTTGTGCCGTTGGCATAAAGGGTATAAGTGTCGCCGCCCTTATAATAAGCAGCCTTATACCACTCATCTTCACTTGTCAAAGCCCAAGTCGCTCCGGCATTTCTGCCGATGTCGTGGCCATCCTGGCCGATGTAGCCATCCAGAGTGTATGCACCAGTTTCTGTGTCACCATTACCCTGGCCATTGTTCAACCAGTTCGAAAAACGGCATGCGTCCCAGTAGCTAACGAAATTTACAGGACTGTTAGCATAGGCGTTATCCACAGCATAGCTGTACCCGCCTGAAATACTGGTCTGCTGAATCTTGCAACCGTAGCCGTCGGGATCACTCCACATGCCGCTGTTGTAAAGTGCGTAGGCGTCTGAAACATTCGCCTTGGCATTGAGGAACTCCGTGTACTGTCCCGCCGTTACCTCATACTTGCCGATGTTGTAGTCATAGGCTACGGAACCGTAGCCGGTGGTACCATCGTGGCCATTCACCGCGGTATCCGCCACGTTGCCTTTATCGCCAATGGCAACGGTTTCGATGGTGATTGCCTGAGCAAGGGTGCCCAAGTCTAGCAGCACGATAATTGCCGTTATTAGAAATAAATGTCTCATCTTTCAAACCTCGTGCGTCTTAACATTCCGAGCAAACCAAAAAGTCCTACGCTCAATCCAAGAAAACTTCCAGGTTCAGGAACGACGTAAACGAATCCGTGGATATTGGAAGATGCATCGTAGTAGGAGCCAACGATATTGCTACCGTCGATACCATAGACCACAGTGATGATAGCTTCAGGTTTGTCCAGTGAAGTCCAAGTCAAACCGTCATAAAGAAAGCCGTGGGAGTATTGAGAGGAGTCCTTGTATATTCCAACGATGTTGTTCCCGTCAATGTCAGTGGCCTCTGTATGTCTAGCTCCGGGTGCATCCAACAATGTCCAAATGTCACCGCTATAAAGAAAGCCGTAGCTTTTATCAACTCCGTAATTGAAGTCATTGCAGCCGCCGACAATGTTGCTGCCATCTATGCCGTAAGCCTCGGAATAGTGCTTGCCTGGCGCATTCAGCGTCGTCCAGGTCGAACCGTCATAGAGGAAACCGTGCCAGTTTCCAGATGCATCTTTATAGGTTCCGACGATATCATTACCATCGATGCCTGTAGAATATGTCCAAGTCGCCCCAGGCACATCAAGTGTTGTCCAAGCCGAACCGTCATAGAGAAAACCGTGGTACCCGTTGGCGTCGTGGTATTCACCGACGATATTGCCACCATCTGTCCCCCGTGCTTGAGTGTAAGTCACAGTTGCCCCTGGAGCGTCCAGAATGGTCCAGGTCGAACCGTCATAGAGGAAACCGTGCCAGTTTCCAGAGGCATCACTATAGCCGCCGACGATATTGTTACCATCGATGTCAAGGGCGTAGGTGCAACCAGTTGCCCCAGGGGCATCAAGTGTTGTCCAGCCCGTTTGCCATGCCAAAGCCGTGCCGCAAAATGCCAACAGCGCCGTGGCTAGTATCAGTCTTCGCTTCATAGTGTCTCCCGTATCAAGTTAGGAAATTGTCCGCTAATATGTAATTCGCTTTAGACAGGCAAAAGCGGACAGATTTTTGGACTATTTTCAATAATTGT
>CAYOQM010000360.1:0-2625 GCA_964406065.1 uncultured Verrucomicrobiota bacterium | reverse complement strand
GATAGGCTGCCGCCCAATCTTTCGGGGGCGATAAGCGATCAGGCGACCATTTCATCTCAAACGCCGACAGGGCGCCGGCAGCATCCTCAACCAGGTCGATTTCCTTCTGGTCATAGGTTCGCCAGAAATAACTCTGGATCGTCCGGCCTTGATACAACATCGCCTTCATCCGCTCCACAATCGCATAATTCTCCCATAGCGCGCCGACATCATCACGCATCGCGAGTGGATTGAAGTTATTGATCAGGACATTCCGGATCCCGTTGTCGATAAAATAATAGCGTCGGCTCTTGGTGATTTCCTTTCGCAGGTTACGGGAGAACCCCGGACGGCTATGGATCACAAAGACTTTTTCAAGAAGATCGAGGTAACGGTCCACTGTATTCTTGCTCATCCCCAACTGGGTTCCCAATTCCGAGACCGACACTTCCCGCCCGATCTGGAATGCCAGCAACTGCAGCAAACGCACTAATTTGTCAGCACGCCGGATCCCCTCCAATTGCAGGATATCCTTGAACAGATAACTGCCAGCCAACTCCTTCAGGTATAATTCACGCCTTTCATTGGACTCTGAAAGCACCACTTCGGGATAACTCCCATAGATCAGGCGCTCCTCCAGACGTGCCCGGGTTTCATGGGGCGTCTCGATGGCCTGAATCTCCATCTGTGCAAGCGGCAACATCAGCAAGGTGTATTGCCGCCCCGTCAAGGGTTCTCCCGTTTGATGCGATAACTCGAACGAGGAAGACCCCGTCGCGATAATGCTCAGCCCCGGCACATGATCCACCAGCATTTTTAAATTCAGGCCCACTTGCCTGATCGTCTGGGCTTCATCCACGATCAGGATCCGGCGATCACCCACGAAAGAACGCAATTTAGGGAGAGATTGACTCTCCAGGTACTCCCGGACCGTAATATCTTCACCCGTCACCATCAGTGCCGCTTCCTTGCACTTGGCCAAATAATGGCGCAGCAGTGTCGTCTTCCCGACCCGGCGTGGCCCATGAATAACAACCACCTTTCCCGGCGACATCAACGAGACAAGCCGATCCAATTGCGCCTGCGGAATATATATTCCAGAACTCATAATGACCTAATTATTATAAACACAGTCATTAAGCAAACGTTTTTTATGCGTAATTAAGTCCATATACGCCGAAGATAGGATCCGGACAATCATGTGATGAGCTTCCCGGATGCTAGTGTCGACAACGAGTACTATGCCTCCTCAATCCCGCCAAGGCGGAGACGCCCCCTGAAGGCAGAAAAAAACCGGGGCCATTTTCATGCCCCCGGTTTGCTCACCCATTATGGTGTATATGCTTAAGGATTAACAATGGTAAGTCCCGAGAGGTCAAACTTCAACCCCTGGATCTTACCTGTCTTTTTGTCCGGCTCAAAAATCGTAGCCCGTCCCTGATGCGTTATGACGATGGCGAACTTATCGCCAAATGGCTTGACGGCCGAGTCCAGTTCCCATCCGGCAGTCGTTGCTGCAGGATCCTTCACATTCCTGGAAACAAAGAGAGGGATCTCATCACGATTATTGGGATCCTTCACGATTTTCCAAGCGACTTGATCCGCTGTCAGAACGGCCCAATTGGTTCCTCCGCATACCGCCATTTCAGGACCGGACACCATGTCTGGCGTACATTTCAGAGCCCCTATATCTCCCCAGAATTTGAAATATTCCGTCGCCGAAGTGTAATTGGTGGCACCCGGCCATACACTACTGTCCGAACGCGCTTCCCGGGTGATATTTTCATCATACAGCATGATTGCAAGCTGTCTTCCGTTGCTGCCCTGTTTCGTTGCCTTTGCCTTGGAAATCGCTCCGGCCACGGCGGGAATCAATAAACTCGCCAAGATCCCGATAATCGCGATCACGACCAGCAACTCGATCAGCGTAAACCCCTTTTCCCGACAAAACAGTTTGCTCATTCTGGACTCCTTTTTTCGACCTTTATTTCTGAAAACCTATCAACACTATACCATCCCCCCCTTGTCCGTCAATAGGTCACTCTTTTTTTGAACAGGCAATATTGCCACTTCGCCGCATTTGTCGTATATATGCCCCCCCATGAATTCAAACATCATTTCAGAAGCCAAGAGAATGAACCCCCTTACGGCACCGCTGGACGAGGGATTCCTGCCGCTGACAACGGTCTGGCGGGAGTTCCAGAATGCGGCGGGAGCCTGCAATGAAAAGAGTTTCTTCTCGCTGGCACTGGCGCAACCCGGAGGAACAGTCTCCCGTCGGGATGGCTATTTGTTCCCTGCCCGGCATCCCAGGGCCTGCGAGAATTTCACCCATGTGGAACGCCTGGTGAAGTTCATGCTCTGGACCTACGGGGGCCGGACCATCTACTTCAGCGGACCCCAGGCCGTTGCCGACGGACTGAAGCGGCACTATGCGGAATCGGCAACGGGCCGGTTCGACAACGAACTTATCGGACGCCGGATTTATGATGGGGATCTGGAGGTCGTGCCGGTGGCGGCATCCGATGTGCCGCCGGCCCGCCTGCTGGAGCAGAAGATCGGCGGCCATTGGAACGGGTGCCGAATCGGGTTTGATCTCGGGGGAAGCGACCGCAAGGCGGCGGCGGTGATGGACGGCAAGGTGCT
>CAYOQM010000359.1:0-2639 GCA_964406065.1 uncultured Verrucomicrobiota bacterium | reverse complement strand
AGTCGCGCTCCAACTCCGGGAAAATCCGGCCCACCGACTGCGCGTAGTTCCAAACGTGCTGGCAGGTCCCGCCGCAACAATAAACGCCCTCGAAGGCATAGAACCGGCCCGTGCTGAGGTGATAGCAAGTGCTGGTGGCCAGCGTGCAAATCGGCGCGAACGTCCGGTCGAGGAACCAGTAGGGCAGGGTCGAATCATACCAGGTCCGGTTCCACAGCCGGGTTTGGCCGGCCAAGCGGTCGAAATTCGCCGCCAGATGCCGCGCCACGACGGCGGCGGAATCGAACCGGTTCGCATACGACCTTTTCAAGGCCGCGCCGTCCGCCAACTCCCGGCTATGCCCGGGCAACGCCACCGGGAAAAACCAGGTCAGCACGAAGGTCGCCTCGGCCTCGGCACCCGGCGCGAGCCGCAGCGTACGCCCTAACGAGCCGATGAGTTTCTCCCCAAACGGGGCCGTCGCATCGCCGCTGGCTTGGTCCGCATGCTCACCTAACAAAGACAACCCCAGCGACCCGAAGTCAGGCTCGGCGTCGAGCGCGGATTCTGCCAGGGGCGTATCGGTGAGCACGATTTGATCGATGTTGAGGTGCCCCCACGGACCGGTTGCCGGATCCACGATTTCGAGATGGGCCTCCTTGCCTTGCAAGTCGGCCACGTCCCACATGCCCGGCTCTAACCGTTCGAGGTCGCGCCCGGAAGCCGTGCGGACCGCAACGCCATTCACCACGAGGTTCATGCAGGTGCGGCGCTCCTTGACACCCCCGCCAACGAGAAAAGTGAGGTGGCGACGCTCGATCTTGAACACCCGCGAAACGAGCCGGCCGGTGGTGTCGTCGCCGCGCAGAAACGAGTTGACCAAGCCGCGTCCAACGAAACCGCTCACCTGCTGCTGCCCCGGCAGCGTGCCGGTGGCCGGACGGTCGCCGAATGCCTCGCCCTCGACTTTCCAGTTGTCGTAGCCTTTCTCGAAATCCTCGAACAGAATGTCCGGACGTTTCTCTGCTTCCACGGTTGGCTTGGTTGCCTCGGCGGTGCAGTGGAGCCCGGTCAGCCCCGGTTCGCGGAGGATCTGGTTACGTCGCAGGCCCCGCCCGGGCCGACCGCTCCCGAGACAGACGGCATTTTCCAAGGTGCCGGAAATTTCGACCTCGACGGGCGCATCGCTCACGTTTTTCACCACAAACCGCATCACCGTCGCCGGCAGCGAGGAGTCGGCCACGTTGAGCGGGCAGTAGGGCGTGAACGCTTCGAGCGCGACGGTGACCGGACAATCGTCGGCCCGGTAGTCCACGAATGCCATCGGATATTGCCCGCGAAAGCGGATGTCCGAAAACCCGCGCCGGTCGAGTGGGCGCGTGGTGCCGCCGATGCGCAACGAAAACCCCTGCTCGAGCGGGTAGTGCGGCGCGGGTGGCTTGGCGTAGTTTGGTCCGTCGGTGCTGGTAAAACGGCGTGGCTGGGGCAGGTTGAACAGATCCCAGTGCCACATTCGGCCGTCGCCCCCGAGATAGAGCTGGCCGGTGCCAATCCCGCCGATGGGCATCCCGATCTTGTCGAGTTCCGCGCCGCGGTATTCCGTGGGCACGCCGCGCTCGAACAACGACTTCAGCCATTCCGGCCGCAGTTTTTTGTCGGCGGGGATCAACTGCTCGAAATCCGCGCCCTCGAACGGGCCAGCGAAGGTGGGCAGCCGCGCGGACAGCGCCGCCAGCGTGCCGGCTCCGACCGATTTCAGGAACTCCCGGCGCGCTAAGGCGTTGGGGTAATGGGGTGTATGCTTCATGATTGTATTGGTGTTAGGTTGCATCCCTGCGGGCTCCGATCGCCGGGTAATTGGGTTACGGGGTTGGTGTGCACATCCCCCATGATGTCGGCGTCAAAGATCACCTTGACCGGTGCAGGCCGTCCGGTCGCTGGTGCCGAAGGATGGAAATAGACTGCGAGCTGATAAACATGGCCATTGATTTCTCGCATGCGCTCGAGGAGCGGTTGGTGCGGGCGAAATTCGGGATCGACCAGCCCTCTGTGAATGCCGGGTTCATTGCCGCCATACTTGAACCAGTGCCAGCCCACGCAGCCGGTGTCGCGCAACAGACCCAACGTCATGTTTTGATAGAATAGCCCGCGTTCGGCGTCGCTGCGGACGCGGAAGCCAGCGCCGACTTCGGGAATGTTGTCGGGCTCGACGCTCATGGCGTACCATTCGGTTGCATGAAGCTCAGCTTCGTCGTGTAGGGCGTGGGGGTTTGCGAACGGAACGTCTCCCACTGCGACCATCGCCCGAGGGTGTTGAAGCCGGCGGTCTTCAGCAAATCGGCCGTCTTACCGGACCACACGGCATCGGTCGGAAACGTCCGGCGAACCACCGCCGGATCAAAGCTGCTGAGATTGACGCTGCAAAGGCCGACGCTGAGGAAGGCGTACCCCTCCGGGTCCACCAGCCACCAGCGGTCCCCGGCCCGCTCGGTTCGAAAGAAACCGGTGGCGCGGAACTGCCGATCAGCCCAGCCGCCATAGCGGCTGCGGCGGCACTCCGCGCCTGGCGTGAAGCCAGGCAGCTCACTGACCGCCAAGGCGGACTCGGCCTTCCAACTCTTGCCATCCCAGACCCCAGCCTCCGCCGCCCTCAGCGGGCT
>CAYOQM010000358.1:0-2646 GCA_964406065.1 uncultured Verrucomicrobiota bacterium | reverse complement strand
AATCGAAACACGCATACTTGCGTTGAATGAGGAAATCGCGGGGGATTCGCGGCTTGGTCCCCAGTTCCGTATCGGGCACAGCTATGTAACCCCGCCGCTAGGAACCAGGATTACCGATACGCGTGAGTGGTTCCGTCAAGTGGTTGAAACTGAAATTGGTCCGCTCCTGGATGAGTATTGGTTTGACGATCTCGCTAAGGCGCAACAGGCTCGACAACGTATGCTGGAAGGCTTCTAATGGTTGGAGTGGACGCACACGATCTCGTGGTACCCGGATACATCGGCCGGATTCCAGTACGCAATCTGTGGCTGTTGATGCTGTATGCTTCTGATCTATTCCGCCAACAGCATCGCGGAATGGTGGCACTTGAGGGTAATCCAGACGATATTCCTGACCTGGTTGCGGAGTTGCTGGCGCATGTGGTTGAACGGCGCCTGAGGCGTAACCTGAGTTATGGGTTCCAAACGCGTGAAGCAGTATTAGGGCGCGTGCGCGGACATATCGACATGTTGGCCACAGAGCGACATCAGCTCCTGGCCCGTGGTCGGGTAGCTTGCCGCTTTGAAGACCTGACCATCAACACACCGCGTAATCGTTTGGTTCGTGCGGCGCTGGGCGTCATTGCACGGCTCGTGAAATTGCCCGAACGAGCGCATCGCTGTCGCGTATTGGCGAATACCTTGGGGCAGCTCGGTGTCTCCGGTGAGAAACCGACACGAGCAGAGGTGAGTACTGACCGCTTCGGTCGTCATGATGCCGATGATCAGTTTATGGTTGCGGCGGCAAAACTTGCCTTTGACTTAGCCCTTCCCACGGAGGATATCGGCTCCGCGGCATTAGCACATCCTGATCGAGATATCATATGGGTCAGGCGCCTGTTCGAGAAAGCCATCGCTGGGTTCTACGACGTGGTCCTCTCCTCACAGGGGTGGCGTGTCAGCGCTGGAAAATCGCTGGACTGGATGATTGAAGCGCAAACAGCAGGGATACGAAGAATTTTGCCGGCGATGCGCACCGATATCATTCTGGATCACCGGGCAAATGACCGACGCATTGTCATTGATACGAAATTTACTTCCCTGCTTACACAGGGGTGGTATCGGGAGGAATCCTTACGTAGCGGATACCTGTATCAGATGTATGCCTACCTTCGATCTCAAGAGGGAGCCGGTGATCCATTAGCTGAGCATGCTACCGGATTGCTACTGCATCCCGCGATAGGCGACAATATCCATGAGGCCGTCGTGATCCAAGGGCATGCGATCAGATTTGCCACCGTTGACCTAAGTGCCTCGACTCGTGATATCCGAGAGCAGTTACTCCTTCTGATCGAATGACTGCCGGCACTGCAGTATCTCGATTAACCGGTATGATCACGATATGCAATGGAAAGTGAGGATGACGATACATGGCAAATACGCATTGGCGCGAGCAGCTACTTGCATATCGACGCTCATGCCGCACGGTGACGCCTTTGCTTTCGCGTGATGTATTATCGGCTGAAGAAGAGGCGCGCTGTCAGATCCTCGGAGGTTCGTTGATAAGCTGGCTCCAGGAGGAATTCCCGCAGATTATACAGCAACAGCAGGCACTGCGACTTCGTCAACAAGATGCTCCGCTCCCGCTGGTCGTCATCGCCACCGAGATGGCAGGCTTGGTGGCCGCTGAGGAAATTATCGGCGATTCCGATGAGATCGTCTATCTGCTGCCAGAAGAATATGACCAATGGGAAGGCAAATGTCATGATGAGGGATATGCCTGGCATATCGACTACTGGAGTGCATTTCATCTGGTTGCGAATGACGAATGGCCGCAGCTTGTGGCGGAAGGCATCACCGAGCTCGAACAAGCCAATGCGCGTTGGCATAGCGTCGGGTGCCTTTGGGGCGCACAAGCGGGTCACGAAGAAACGCACCTGTGGGAGTGGACTGGCGACGAACTGACGCTGGTGGCACCGGGATATCGGGAAGTCGTGTACTGAGGTGGAAGTCTTCTCATGCTGTTGACGAACGTTGTGGAACGCTTACAGGCATACGAACGCGATGGTATGCACTACCATCTTGCTGCGACTGGCATCTATGCCGCACGCGCGGAGATCGGTGATGTGTTGTCGGTGGCTTATCACCCCTACATCATTGCCGGCTTGATTGCCTATGATATGGCACGCCAATTGGGCGCAAAAGCCTCTCCCTCGCCGCATATCGACTTAGCAACACACTTCTGTTTCGCGGATAGCGATCTTGCCACAATCGAGCGTAAAAATCCTGCTACTTGACACCACACGTATCTCCTTGCTACAGTAAGTAATCCACTCATCGCGCGAAAATCGGCGATTTTGCCGTGATTTTTGGGTACAGCGAAATGTCCGAGGTTTGCTGGCGGAACCGGCGAGTCACCGGCTGACGCGTGTGACATCCGCGCGGAAAACATGACCGCCTGATGACTGGCCGCGCGGGGGCCGGGGAGGAGCCGATGGCCTATCGACTGCAGTATTGCGGAGTCTCCGTGCTCCATCTCCCCGATGCCAACCTGCGGTTGGAGCCGGGGCAGATGGTCACCGTACCGGCGCTCACGCCCCAGATGGGGGACGTCGCCTCGCAGGGCCTGCTGACGATCACGGACCTGACGCCCCCGCCTGCGCCGTG
>CAYOQM010000357.1:0-2651 GCA_964406065.1 uncultured Verrucomicrobiota bacterium | reverse complement strand
TGTTTCCCTGGGGCGCTCGCGAAGAATGATGGCTTGGGCCGGCTGGGTGGCCCCGTTGAGGATACTCTCTTTTGTCATTGGTCTTCCGTGGGGCGCCATCGGCGTCGCCACGGCTTATGCGATTGGAACAATCCTTCTGATCTATCCTACTTTGGCCTTTTCGTTGAAACCTTCTCCGGTCAAGCCCAGCCAAGTGTTTGCCAGCATATATCGTCCGTTCGCGATAAGCGCCGTGATGGCCTTGGTCATGGCGGCGCTGCGCATCTGGCTTCAAGACCTTGGGCTGGGGCCGATTCCGATCGTTGCGATCACCATCGGCGTGGGCGGCCTTGTTTTCCTGCTATTATCCCGAGCATCGCAGGCGGCATGGAAAGACATGAACGACATTATGACCACCGCAAAGCAGATTTTCACCAAGAAAGCAACGGCATGAAAGCAACGATCATCGGCGGCAACTACGTGGGCAAGGGCGCGGAGGCGATGATGGAGGTGGTCGTTGCCGAATTGCGGAAACGCCTTCCGGGAATCCGCTTCAATACCTTCTCCAACTACACAAGCCCCAGGCAGTTGCCGCCACGCGCTTCTGCTTTCGAACAAGAGAATGATGCGAAGATCACGTTGATGAGGTCCCGAGGCGTCGGTGACTGGCTATCGCTTCCAATTTCGAAGCCATTGGGACTGTCGTATCGTTATTACAGGCACTTCTATGATTGCATCAAAGACAGCGATGCCTTGCTCGACATCCGGGGCTTTGTGTTCATTCCCGGCAAAGGTGTCCGCGGCGCCAACGGAATCGGCTATTACATCCAGACTTTGCTTGCACGACACCGGAAGGTAAAACACATCATCTTGCCGCAAGTCATGGGGCCGATCAACGGGCGAGGGCTTCGCTGGCTTGCGCTGAATTCCCTTAAGAAGGCCTCGCTCATCGCCGCCCGCGATCCGAAGACAAAGAATGTGCTTGAGGGTATCGGCGTGTCACGATACCGGAAGGTCGAGTTATTTCCCGATATTGCCTTTCTCTTCGAACCGGCCGACAGGGCACGCCGTCAGGAACTACTCCAGATTCTTGACCTGAAGGAAAAGCAGTATATCGCCCTCACGCCCAATGTGAGAATCTACGAGCGGTCGAATACCAGCGATGGTGCCAACACGTATCTGGAAAGCCTTCTGGGAACGATCAACTTCATCAGGACTCGCATGGACAAGGATGTGCTGCTGATACCCCACGAGCATAGCGCCACCCGCCAGGACGATTCCTGGGTGATCGAGCGGTTGCTCGAACGCCTCGGCGACCGCAAGAGGATCACCGTCTGGGGCGCCGACGCCTCGGCGGCGGAGGTCAAGGCCGTCATCGGCGGCGCCTACGCCGTCGTCGGCTCCCGCTACCACAGCCTCATCGCCGCGCTCTCCCTGGGCATCCCTTCCGTGGCCACGAGTTGGAGCCACAAGTATGAAGAACTCATGGGCTTACTCGGCGTACGCGAGTATTGCATCAGTAAGGAAGACATCACGGAGAAAAACATCTGCGATCGACTGGCGGCCCTTGAAGAGAATTACCCGGCGCTGCAGCAGACGATAAGCTCCAACGCAAGTCAATTGCACCAGCAAATCAATCAGCTCTTCGATCAGGTTGCGGATGTTATCAAGACCGCATAGCGGCGACGGCCAAGAGGGACGCGAATTGCCGACAAACCAAACAATCCCCGGTTATCGCCTCCTGCCGGACAAACTCTGTCTTGCCTGTGGCGCCTGCGTTGGAATTTGCGCGGCGGGAGCGATTGAGTTGTCTTGGACCGATCGAGGCGTGTATCAACCGAAGGGCGACCAGTCAAAATGCAAGAGTTGCGGGATGTGCGCGAAGGTCTGTCCCGCCCAAGCAATCGATCTGTCCGGTCTTTATCGTGATGCCTGGTCCAGCAGCCATGAAGCGCTGCATCGCGAGGCTCTGGTCCTAGCCGGTTATGGCTGGGCCAGTGACGATGCGCTCCACGCCGATTCCCAGAGCGGTGGGCTGGTGACGGCATTGCTGGGTTACCTGCTGGACCACGGCGTCGTCGATCGCGCGGTCGTCGCTCGTCCCAGTTCCAGTGATCCCTTCAAGGGCGAGGTCGCGATCGTGCGCGACAAGCAGGAACTGCAAGGGTCGTCACGCTCGATCTACTCCCAAATCCCGATGGCCAAGGCGATTCGTGAGATCATCGACACTCCGGGAAAGACCGCATTCGTCGGGCTGCCTTGCCAGATACAGGCCTTGCGGCAGGCGGAGAAAGTCAACGCGAAACTCCGCACGAAAATCGTGGTTCGTCTGGGGCTTTTTTGCGCGGGCGTGTATATGAACGGCGCCCATAAGCATATTACCAGAATGGGAAAAGTGCGAGAAACTGATGTGCGTGATTTCCGACATCGGAAGCATCGCTATCAAGATCGTCCCGAAGGGTGCGAATTCGAATTGGCGGGTGGGGAAAGTACACGAGTGAGCAGGCGATACTGGCAGGGCGTGCGCAAACTCTATCTTCCACGCCGGTGCTTCTATTGCTGGGACAAGCTGGCCGCCTTTGCCGACGTTGCTTTTGGCGACCCCTGGGGCGGAAAGATCGAAGAGAAGCAGGGCAAGGTCACGGCCTATATCGCGCGTAGTGAACAGGCCG
>CAYOQM010000356.1:0-2686 GCA_964406065.1 uncultured Verrucomicrobiota bacterium | reverse complement strand
ACGACCCGCTGACCATGGTCGGCGCCGGCTGCGAATGGCGGCTCGATGAAAAGACCGGCAAGGCCGCCTGCGTGGGCGTGTTCCATCGTGACGCGATGTATAACGCTCGCTTTGGGAAGAACCCGGCAGGACGACTGTACGTGGTCATCGGTCTGGGCGGCTACCCCGAGTACAAGCCGGTGTTCATTTATGAGCGCCTGGGCGCGGGCCAGTACAAGCTGCGGGCGAAAATCACCGCGCTCACCGAGAAGAAGGACAATGGCCGGGGCGGCACGATGGAGGCGAAGGCCGGCTACGCCGTCTGGTCCGACGCCAACGACGACCAGCAGGAACAGCCCGAGGAAGTCCGTTCGTACAAGGCCGATCTCGGCATGTGGCTCTCCAACTGGTACATGCCGATGACCCAGACCATGATCTTCTACGGCGGCGACTATCGTCTCGCACCGACCGGCTGGACCGCCTGCGGCGCACCGCTCTACGACTTTGCCCAGGCGAAGCGTCTGCCGGCCCCCGACGAGACGAAGGGGCACCGCGGCGTCGGCATGGGCTGCTCGCGCAGTTGCGGCTCGGAGGACGGCCGCCTCGTGCTCTACAACGGTCCCTACGGCGAGGCGCACACCGATTTCCCCTGCTACAATATCGAAACGGGCAAGCTGCTCTGGAGCTACCCGAACAACTACGTCGGCGTGCATGGCGGCCACCGTGCGCCACCGCCGCAGACCGGCATGATCCGCGGCGCCTACGACATCCTCGGCACCGGTAAGCTGCCCGAGCCGATCGGCGACATCTTCGTCATCGCCACCGACAAGGGCGAGTGGCATATCCTCACCGGTGCCGGCTTCTACCTGACGAAGCTTTTCGAGGCGGACGCGCTCAAAATCCGCTGGCCCGACCCGGCCGTGCCCGGCGCGATCATGGACACCGTGCCGCCGGGGATGGGCGCCGAGGATTTCGGCGGCTCGATGACGGTCGGCAAGGATGGCCAGCTCTACGTCCAGCACGGCAAGACCGCCTTCATCAACTCCCGCGTCGTCGGGCTCGATAGCGTCCGCAAGCTGCCCGGCGGCAAGCTGACCGTGGCCCAGGCGGACCTGGCCAAGGCCACCGCCTTCCGGGAGAAATTCCTGCAGGCCAGTGTCGGCGCGAAGATGGTGACGGCAAAGAAAGCCACGGTGACCTTCACCGGCGACCTGCGCCAGGACTTCGCAACCCAGGAGCCGCTGGCGTTCCAGAAGACCAACGCCGACCGTGTCGAGGCGGCCATCGCCTGGTCCGACGCCAACCTTTATCTCGCCTGGCAGGTGAGCGACGCCACGCCGTGGGTCAACGGCGCCGGCGACGCCGCCCAGATGTACGCCATGGGCGACACGGTGGACTTCCAACTCGCGACCGACCCCAAAGCCGACCCGAAGCGCGACAAGCCGGTACTCGGCGACCTGCGCCTGTCCATCGGCAACCTGAATGGCAAGTCGACCGCCGTGGTCTACCGGCCGGTGGCCAAGGAGAAGGCGCCGAAGAAGTTCTTCTCCGGGGTGTGGCGCGATGGCGTCCAGTACGACAGCGTGCTGACGCTTTCCGACGCGAAGATCGAGGTCAAGGTGGATGCGGTCGGCAAACGCTACCTCGTCGAGGCGGCCATTCCGCTGGCGGCGCTCGGGCTCAAGCCCGCCGCCGGCCTGACCCTGAGCGGCGACTTCGGCGCCACCTTTGGCGAGGCCGCCGGCAAGGACACCGTGCTGCGCAGCTATTGGAACAACCAGGCCACCGGCATCGTCGCCGATGAGGTGGCGGAGCTGCAGCTCGAGCCCAAGAACTGGGGCCGCCTGATCTTCGAGTGAGCCAACTTTTCCACTGGAAAACACGCCAGGATGAACACAACACAAAAAGTCCTATCAACGATGGCCAGCATCTGCCTCGCGTCGGCGATGGCCCTGGCGGCGGAAGCCAAGCCCGGCTCCTTTGCCGAGTTCGATGCCCGGGCCAAGGCCGGGGCAAAGCTGAACGTCGTCTTCTTCGGCTGCTCGCTCACCTGGGGGGCCAACGCCTCCGACCCGGCCGAGACCTCGTACCGCGCCGTCATGCGCGACCGTTTCGAGCAGGAGTATCCGGCGGCGCATTTCCGCTTCCGCGACGCCGCCATCGGCGGGACCGGCTCCCAGCTCGGGGTGTTCCGCCTTGAGCGGGATGTCCTGGCCCACAAACCGGATCTGGTGTTCGTGGACTTCACCGCCAACGACGACATCAACTCCGCCGATCCCGAGACGCTCGCCTCCTACGAGTCCATCCTGCGCCGGCTGGCCGCCGCCGGCATCCCGGTGGTGCAGGTTGCCTTCCCGTTCCAGTGGGACATTGACACCGCCAAACTGCCGAAGATGAAGCGGCTCGCGGCGCACCGCGCCTTGGCCGAGGCCTACGGCAACGGCTGGGGCGACGCCGTCACCCGGATCTGCCAGGCGGTCGACGCCGGACGCTTCAAATGCGAAGACCTGTGGGTGACCGACGGAGTGCATCCGCACGACCCCGGCTACCGCGAGTTCGCCGCGGCCGCCTGGGACGGATACCAGGCGGCAGTCCAGGCGAAGCTCGCGCCGCAGGTGCCCGAGCAACCGCTCCATGGCGCCACCTACCTGGCCCAGCGCCGGGTCCGCCTGGCCGACCTGCCCGCGTTGCCCGAGGGGTGGCGCAA
>CAYOQM010000355.1:0-2690 GCA_964406065.1 uncultured Verrucomicrobiota bacterium | reverse complement strand
CGGCACGGTGAACGAGAAATAGCGCCAGGCATCCGGCACTTGGCCGGCCATATTGGCGGTGCCGCCGTCAAACGCGAGTGGCACCGGCGCGTTGGCCACCACCACGAGGTTGGCGGTGGCGTCCGGCCAGGCGTTGCTGACCGATTCGGCCCGCAAGGTTAGACTGTAGGAACCGGCGGGTGGGTTGGCGATGGTGATGAGGCTGTCGTGAGTGGTGCGGGCGGTGACCCCGGCTGTAACCGAATATTGCCCGCCGATGTAGCCATAGTAGTTGTAGCCGGTGGGGGTCTCGCCGGGTTGCGGGCCCCGCGTGCAGCCGATCAGGCTCATCACCGGATTGCCCACGCGGTTGTCGAGCCGCAATTCGAGGCTCGCGGTGCCTGCGGGTACAGTGAACGAGTATGCCTGCACCTGCCCCCCGGCGAGACTCACCGGCTGGGTAATGCCGGCGACGCTGGCCGCACCGAGGTTCGTCGTCACCAGCGGCCCGTTGCTGGTTAGCACGCCGCTACTGGTGCCGGTGCCGATGGTGTTGGAAGCCGGCGGATTCGCGCCCTCGCTGATCACGGCCAGATAATAATCACCCGCCGTTAGATAGTCCTGATTGTTGAGCGGGAGCAACACATATCTCTCGGGCCCGGCCTTTTGCATTTCCACCTGCCGTTCGCCATTGGCGCCAGCGTCGTATTGGACATTTCCATCCACAGAAGCGCCGGAATCGGCCGTGGTGAAATCCGGCACAGTGCCGCGCCGCATGGCCAGCATCATTTCGCCAACGGAAGGTGCCAACGTGATTTCCCAACTCGGGATGTTGGCCGGAATGGTGACCTTGTAATACGCCGCTTCACGCGGCGAGAGATTGGTGATCGTGGCACTGCTGCCGGCGGCGTAAGCCAGGTTGGTCACCGGTAGCGTCATGCCCGTGCCAATGCCGCGGCTTTCAATGGTGTAGTCCAAGTTGCCTGAGGCATGGTTGTTGAAAACACCGACGTAATAAGTGCCCGCCTCCAGTGGCCGCCCCATGCCCATGACCAACCGTGGCGGGACCGCCAGATTGGTCGGCGACCCGATGTCATACGTGCGGCCGCTCCAATCGGTGCCGCCCCGCCAGGCGTCGCCGCTGGGCCAGTTCGGGGTGGAAGACGGCGACCATCCGCTGGTGGAGGCGGTGGCCGGCAATTGGTCGCGCCGCACCACCAGAATCGGCGTGCCGCCGGTGGCGTCCTTAACGCGCAGATCCCAGCCAACCACCCCGGCGGGAACATCGATCCGTTGAAATTTCCAACGTCCCGGTTGCAAACCCGCCACGGCCGTGCTGCTGCCATTGAAAGCCGCGGTGCCCGGAATGATCGGATGCACATCGAGATCGAACGCGCCCAATGGCTGCTGCGCCAGGAAAACTCCGACGTACCACACGTCCGCCTGGTGGCCCGGCCGCTGCAGGAAACCGCCACTGCCGGCATAATCCATGTATTGGCTGGCCGTGTCGTTGATGATGACGCCCCCATTGGCCCGGTATTGCCAGCGGCTGGGCACTTTGTTACGGCGGATCGCGATCTGCGTGCCCGGCACGTGGTTGGCTAACAGCAACTCCCAGCCCAAGTTGCCAACCTGCGCGGGAATGTCGGTCAGGCTGTAGAACCGCCAACCGGCGCGCCCCGGTTGGTCGTTGGTCTTTAAATCGGTGAAGTTGATCGGCGTGACGACCGGATCGCCGCTCGTGAGGGTGAAATTGTAGGGAGCGGTGCCCCAGACGGTGATCAGCCAGGTTCCGTTGGTTAGGAAATCGGGCACCAAGGTGACGCTATCGGTGGTCGTGCCGGTGGCTTCGGAAAAGGCGTCGTTGTCTAACTCCGCCGGGGCATCGATTTTGCGCACGCATACGTTGGGATTACCGGCGTTGGCGGTGGTGCTCACATCCCACGCGATTTGATCGACCGGCACCTGGGTGCGATAGACGCGGTAGGGCGCGCCGGTGACAGCCACGTTGGGCACGGTGGCACTGAAGGGAATGTCCGTCACGGTTTGGATGCGCGAATCGAGCCCGATGTTTTCCCCGGCGGGAGCCACCACGCTCAGAAAGTAGGCATTGGAGCCGGCTCCGAGCACGGGTGCGACCACCAACATTTGCCCGGCTTGCTTCCGAGTGTAGTAAGCGGACGACGATTGGAACGGCACCTTCGCGCCGCGCAGCGCGACGTCCCGGGTGCTGCCCAGCAGCCACAAGCTCCAGCCCGGCGTGCCGATCGGCGTGACCGCGCGATAAAAACGAATGCCCTCCGGTCCCATCGCGAAGGCCGGCGCGGTGGATGGTTGCACCACCTCGCCGATGTCATATTGGGAATTCGCGTTGCTGTCCGTGTAGGAAAGCTCGCCGAGGTCGTGCACGTAGGCCCGGCCCGAAACGACGCTCCATTGGGCCCCGGACGTCGCGTCCACCATGAGAAACCATTCCTGCCCAGCGGCGAATTGGTCGTCGCGCAACATTAGGCCGTCCGAACCGGCATTCATGGAACGGTGGGTGTAGCTACCCGTATCGGGATAGGCACCCAACCGGAGGTAGAGGGTGGCTTCGCCGCTGATCACGTTGAGCCGCGTGCGCCACGCGCCGACGTCGGTGCTCTGCGCGGTGACGTGGAAATAATGACGGCCGTTCCGGGTGTTGGTGTTGGTGAGGATCTGCGTGCCGA
>CAYOQM010000354.1:0-2707 GCA_964406065.1 uncultured Verrucomicrobiota bacterium | reverse complement strand
GGTGGGGCTGGCAGCATGGCGGCCATGAACACCCGCCTTGGCCTCGCGTTGCTTGTCAGCTTTTGTCTCGCGCTCCCGCTTGCTGGGGCCGAAACGAAGAGCACCCCGCGGGCGGCTCTCGTCATTGGCAATGCGAAGTATGAAGCGAGCGTGGGGCCACTGCGCAATGCCGTGAACGATGCCAAGGCCGTCGCGAAAACGTTGCGGGGGCTTGGGTTTGCGGTCATTGAAGAGCACAACGTCACCCGCGACGAACTGCTGGAGGCGGTGGCCGAGTTCCGCGCCAAGCTGCGCGGCACCGAGGTCGCCGTGTTTTACTACGCCGGCCATGGCATTTCCGTCGGCGGTTTGAACTATCTCATTCCCGTCAAATCCGGCTACCAACCCGAGGGCGCCGATGACACCACGCTGCGGCTGCTCGCGGAGACCAAGCTGTTCAACGCGGAACAAATCAGCGCGGAGATGAGCGCCGGTGGCGGGCGCTGCAACCTCGTCATTCTCGACGCCTGCCGGAGCACGCCCGTGGCCCGCGACTCGCGGACCCGCGAGGTGGCTACGCCCGGCGGGCTCAGCGAAATGAAACCACCCGCCGGCTCGCTCATCGCGTTCGCCACCGACGCCGGGCGCACCGCGCAAGACGGCACCGGTGCCAACGGCCTTTACACCGAGGAGTTGCTCAAGCACCTGCGCACCCCCGGCCTCACCATCGAGCAGGTTTTCAAACGCACCCGGGCCGGCGTCATGCAACGTTCCGACGGCGCGCAGCTTCCCGCCGAATACTCCCGCCTCGTCGGCGATGATATCTATCTGGCGGGACCCGCCCCGGCCGCCGCGCCCGCCGCCACGCCATCGGACGGTCCCGATCCGGCGAGCGAGACCACGCGGGCGCCGAAAGCGGAACCCGTGGTGCCCCCGACTCCCGGCGCGATCAACAAACTCGCCGCCGCCGGCAAGGCCGCCGAGTGCATCGAAGCCCTCAAACTGAAAGCCTTGCTCGACGGCCCCGGCGATTACGCGGCGGCCCCGCTCGACACCTTGTTAGAAGGGGCCAAGGAGGACCTAAAGGAGGCCACCGCGCCATCGCCCAAGGTCGAAGCCGCGATGAAAATCTGCGATTTGGTGCTCGCCGCGATTCCCGACTGTTTGCCGCCGGATCACGCGCAGAAATCCGGGCTCACCGCCAAGGCGCAGAACCGGCGTGGCGACTGCCTGCTGCTCCTCGGTCGGCCGGAGGACGCGCTGCCCGCCTACAACGCCGCCATTCTCCTCGCTCCCGACGACGCCTATCCGGTTTTCAATCGCGGCCGCGTCCAGCTCGCGCTCGGCCACCGGGACGAGGCGATCGCGGACTTCACCACCGCCGCCAGCGCCAAGTTCAAGCAGCCCAAGGCCCGCCAACTGGCGCTCAAGGCGCTGGCGGAACTGCGGTGAGCGAGCGGTTGGAGTGATTCTATCCGCGCCATCGCCGCTCATGAAACGAGTTTCTGAAGGAAACACCAGTCCCCAACAAACGGCCGGCCAGTTTGGCGGTCTGGATGACGTCGAGCGTGGCGGCGTTCGTGCTGCTGGGTTCGCTGGCGTTGGTGGTGGCATTTGAGCGACACCTCGACCGCGAGGAACGGCAAGCGTTCCAGGGCTTGGCGCGGGCCAACACCGGCTTTCTGGAGCGCACCCGGCTGCCGCAAACCGAACAAATGGCGGCCCAACTCGGCGAGATCATCGGCGCACGGGTGTTCTTCTGGCAACCGGCGACCGGACGGGTGATCGGCAAAGCCGGTCAAACGCTGGACGCCGCCGCGTTGAAGATGCGCTGCGATGGCAACGTCAACGTGATGCCGCATGGCGAGTGGATGGTCGGCCTGCCGGGACGCGATGAAACGCGGGTGATTTTCCTGCGGCCGGCTTCGGTCCGCGTGCTGGCGACGAACCGCCGCGACACCTGGCTGGCGTTGGGAGTCTTCTGGGTGCTGTCCCTGGCTCTCGGCTGGGGCTTGGCCCGGCGCGTTTCGCGGCCGTTGCGGATTTTGGCGGAATCGCTGCCGCTGGTCGGCACCGAGCGTGAATTGCCGGAGCTGCCGGTCACGCGGCGGGATGAAATCGGCCAACTCGCCCAAACCCTGACCCGCACCCACCACAGCCTGCGCGATGAACGGGAGCGCCGCCGGGTGGCCGAACGGCACGCTTTGTTAGGCCGGATGGCCACCAGCCTGGCCCACGAGGTGCGCAACCCGGTGGCGGCGATCCGTTTGCACGCGCAGTTGTTGGAACACGCCGCGCCGGCAGAGGCGGCCGTGTCCCGCGGGTTGATCGAGAGCGAGGCGGAGCGGATCGAGGCACTCGTCGGCCAGTGGATGGGCCATGCCAAACCCGTCCGGCCCGTCTGGGCGGAGGTGGATCTAACCGACCTGGTGCGCCAAGCGGTGCGCCTCTTGGAACCGCAGGCCAAACACGCCAACGTGACCCTCGGCTTCGCGCCGCCCGCGGGGCCACCGATCGTCATTCTCGCCGACGGCCACCGGCTCCGGCAAGTGGCGGGAAACCTGTTGCTCAACGCCATCCAAGCCATGCCCCGCGGCGGCCGGGTCGCCGTCAGCCTACTCGACGCGGGACCGCGGGTGGCGCTCGTCGTCGAGGACGAGGGCGCGGGTTTCAGCCCCACCGCGCTTGAGCGCTTGGGCGAGCCGTTTTTCTCGGAAAAGGAAGGTGG
>CAYOQM010000353.1:0-2714 GCA_964406065.1 uncultured Verrucomicrobiota bacterium | reverse complement strand
CTACAATGATCCCGCACGGAACACTCTTGGAAACCCTGACGGGAATGATGAAAGCTCAATGGCTGTCCGTTCCCCGCATCCCCTACACGCTGCTGGAACAGCGGGTACTGGAGATTGAACGGATGGGTTTGCTCGATGTCGAGGACGAAGACGGCATGCCGAGCAGCGCTCGGCAGTTTGCCACCGCGTCGCTGTTGCGGATGCCCCCGCCGTTCTTTCTCACGATGGATCATGAGTTGCTGCGGGTCCGTGAAGTGCTCGAAACGCGATACAGCTTGCGGATCCTCTCCTTCCCGGAGGCGATCCTGCTGATGCGGGAGACGAATGGGCCACTCAACTGAACAACACGGCTATAATATGGAAACCATTGCCGCCATCTCCACCGCCAGCGGAGAAGGCGGCATTGGCATTATTCGCCTCTCCGGGCCGCGGGCCATCGCCATCGCGCTCACCGCGTTTCGCCGCGCCGACGGCACGCCGCTGGCCGATCCCACGCCATTTCGGCAGTACTATGGCGCCATCCACCGACCCGAAAGCGGCGAGGTGATCGATGAGGTGCTGTTGAGCGTCATGCCCGCCCCACGCAGCTACACGCGCGAGGACGTGGCGGAGATCAGCGCCCACGGCGGCCCGGTGCCACTGCGCGAGATGCTCGCGCTGGTCTGCGCTGCCGGCGCCCGGATTGCCCGTCCCGGCGAGTTTACCGAGCGCGCTTTTCTCAATGGCCGCATCGATCTCACCCAGGCCGAAGCTGTGCTCGATACCATCCGCGCGCGTACCGACGCCGGCCTGCGCGCCGCACAGCGCGTATTGCGAGGGGAACTGGCCCAACGCGTGCGCATCCTGCGCGATCGGATCATCAGCCTCATGGCCTCGCTCGAAGTCTCCATCGATTACGCCGATGAAGACATCACCGAACTGACGCCGGCGGGGATCCGCGCCGAACTGGACGAACTGCGCGCCGGGGTGGGGGAACTCCTCGCCTCACATCGCCAGGGGCGCCTCTTACGCGACGGCGCTGCCACCGCCATTATTGGCCGTCCCAACACCGGAAAATCGAGCCTGCTCAACGCCCTGCTCGGCGAAGCGCGCGCCATCGTCACTGCGATCCCCGGCACTACCCGCGACCTGATCGAGGAACAGGTGGAGGTAGCCGGCGTGCCGCTTCGCCTCATCGACACCGCCGGCATCCGACCTACCGACGATCCCATCGAGCAGTTGGGCGTGGCGCGCAGCCGCGCGGCGCTGGAAGAAGCCGACATCATCCTGCTCGTGCTGGACGGCGCCGAACCGCTAACCGACGAAGATCGCACATTGCTCGCGCTCATACGTGATCGACCGGCCATTATCGTGCGCAATAAAGCCGACTTGCCGCCGCGTGTCGAAGTTGACGCATCAGCCGCGGTAATCTCGGCGACTACGGGGGCGGGCATCCCCCTGCTGCGCCAGGCCATCGCTGACCTGCTACTCGGCGGCGGGGCCACGGCCTCTTCGCCGATGCTCACGACCCTTCGCCAGCGCGAAGCTACGGAGCGCGCCGCCGTTGCGCTCGACCAGGCCTGGGCGACTCTCGATGCCGGTAGCACGGAAGAGTTGCTGGCGATCGATCTGATGGCCGCCGCCCAGGCGTTGAACGAATTGCTCGGCGACGACATTCGCGAAGAGGTGATTCGTGACCTCTTTGCTCGCTTCTGTATCGGGAAGTAAACAGGTGTAACGCGCTTTCTACACTCACGAGCGGTTATCCATTTGACAGAGATATGGTGACCGCCTATACTGAATCAGTAACTTGCGTATCGAGATATCACCACCTTATGCCTCGCCATTCACCAGCCGAGATACCGGATCGGACTGCCAAGCTGAACATTCTCATCGTGCGGCTCGGCGCGATTGGGGATGTGATGATGACGTCGGCGGTGCCCCAGGCCCTCAAGGACACCTTTCCCAATGCCCGCATCTCCTGGTTGGTCGAGCCGCTGTCGGTGCCGATCGTCCGCATGAATCCCTACGTGGACGACATCATCGTTTTTGACTGTAAAAAAGCATGGGTAACACTGCTGAAAAGCGGACGCTATGCGACCCTGTTCCGCACCGTTCGCGACTTCCGCGACATCCTCCGCCATCGCCGGTTCGATATCGCCATCGATTTTCAAGAGCTGTTTAAAAGTGCCTTTCTCACCAATCTCTCCGGCGCTCCTCGGCGAATCGGTCCCTTGCCTTCCCGCGAGTTCAACCATCTCTTCATGACCGAATTGGTGCCGCGACCACGGCATACCACCTGGCTGTCGCAGGCGAACCTCGCGCTGCTCGCCCCGCTGGGCGTGCCGCAGACGCCGCGCCGACTGGTGTTGTCCGTGCCGGATGCCGAGCGCGAGGCCGCGCGGGATTTCCTCGCCGGGGGCGGACTGGACGCTGCCCCGTATGCCGCGTTCTGCATCTCCACGTCGCGCCCCCAGAAAGATTGGGTGTTGTCGCGCTGGAGTGAACTGGCCGACCACCTGTATGAGCAGGAAGGTTTGCGCACGGTGCTCATCGGCGGACCGGAGCGCCGCGTCGATGCGCTCGGTATTGTCGAAAGCAGCGTGTCGCAGCCCATATCCGCGGTTGGGTATATGTCGATCATGCAGTCCACCGCGCTTGTGCAGGATGCCACCCTGGTCATCGGCGGCGACACCGGCCTTACCTATGCCGGCCTGGCAACTGAAACCCCCACG
>CAYOQM010000352.1:0-2716 GCA_964406065.1 uncultured Verrucomicrobiota bacterium | reverse complement strand
TTTGTCCATTTGAAACTCACGAAAAGCCCCGACGGCCTCTGGCAGGTGGACTTGCCCGCACCGTTTCTCGAAACCGAGCCACCGAAGGAAGACGACGATGAGGAAGAGGACGACGATTTGGTGGAGAAATATTCCGCCGCCCTGCGCAAAGACCACCCCTTGCAACCCCAGCCCACCGTTGAAGCCGCCGTGGCGGCCTTGCAGCAAGCCCTGCTGGCTCCGTCCCCCGCCCCGCTCATCGGGCTGCTCGACTTGGACGGGCAGGCCAAGACCGTCCTGCTCGGCTGCACCCGCGCGGTGGCGGCGTGGGGGGCCTTGCACGATCCGGGAGTCGTCCGCAGCCCGGTGTTGCTCGGCGTTTTTGAGAACGACGAGATTGCCGCCGCGAGCTTCCAATATTTCTCCGTTCGCCATGACTCGCTGGACTTGCGGGTGTTCTACTTCGAACGTCAGAAGGCCGGGTGGTGCTTGGAGGCCGGCCTGACGCCCGGGCCCCGCGCCCAAGCCCACTTCAAAGCCGCCACCACTTGGGCCGACGGCCAAGCCAAGCGGTGGACCGACCGCTGGCGCGAAAAGCTCCTCACCACCAGCACCCACCTCGCCGCCATTCCCACGGCCGACGCCCCTTCCGAGGGGGACGCCCGCAAACTCATCGGCTCCTGGCTCGACGCGATCCGCAGCGGCAGCATCCCCGACGCGCTTGCCCTCACCGCTTGGCTCGATCCAGAAAAAAGTCCGGCCCGCGTCCTACGCAACCTCGGTTACGAAATCAACAGCGCCCGCAAAGCCAAGAGCCAAGCCGTCATCACCGCCATCACCCGCGGCAAAGCATGGACCACGGTGACTGTCCGCTCGACTCAAGGCGACAAGCCCTCGCAGCCGGTCTATCCGATCATCAGCACTCCCGCCGGGCCCAAGATTCTCCTCGAAGTGGATCTCTTCGCGAGTGCCGAGCGCGGCCGCGAGTTCCTCAACAACGCCGCCATCACCCACCTCCGCGATTTCGCCACCCCCGAAACCGTGGCCGAACTCCAGGACCTCTTCAAAAATCCACCCGCCGCCCCGGCTCCGTGAGCCTGGCTGGCATTGCACAACGAAACCACCCAGCGCAGCGAATCCGCCACTCAACCAACAAGAAACCATCATGACCCCACATTCAATTTCAAGAAGCGCATTGATATTGCTCCCGTTCCTCTGGATCCTGCCGGCCGCCGAAGCCCAGGAAGCCAAGAAAAATCCGGTGACGGGCCCGGTCGAACAGCCCGTCACCGCGGACCGCTTTGAAATCCGCAACCTCGAGGGCTGGCTCCTTTACACCAACCGGGACGTGCTCAAGGAGCATCCCGCGCAAATGGCCAAGACCTACGAACACCTGAAATGGGACCTCTACCAGACCAAGCTGGCGGTGCCCGCCACGGCGGTCACCAACATGCAACAACATACTCCGATCTGGATCGAGTATAATGAAGAAGTCAGCTTGTCCTATCACCCCGAATCCGCGTGGCTGCTGCAACGCGGATACAAGATCCCGCGGGACCCGGATTCAATGATGTCGCTAAGCGCCAAGGATTACTACGACGATAGTTTCCGGCATCCCTTTGTCATTTTCCACGAGTTGGCGCACGGCTATGATTATCATTTCATCGGCAAGGGCAAAGACTATGGCAATGCCGAATGCGAGGCCAACTACCAGCGCATGATGAAAGCCGGCATCAATGAGAAGGTGAAAATCTGGAGCGGCAACACCGGCTCCCACTACGCGCGAACCAATCGCATGGAATACTTCGCCGAAAGCTCGGAGGCCTATTTCGCCGTCAACGACATTTACCCGTTTGTGCGGGCCGAATTGCGGGAGCAGGATCCCAAAATGGCCCGCCTGGTCGAACGCTACTGGGGCGTGGATCCCCGCCAGATCCAGCGGCTGGAAAAGGAACTCGCAACCTATCAGGACATGCCGGCCAAGAACGTTGTTAGCACGCCAGCCAGCGGCGCAGCCAACCGGAAATTCATCCCGACCAACAAATACGACAAACGGGATATCGACGGCTGGTCGGTTTACGTCAACCCGCAATTGGCGGCCCAACCGGGACTCTGCACCGCCATGGTGGAGATTCTCAGTTACAAGCTGCACGTCATCGACCACTTCATTTCCGAACAGGGACAGCAGCAGTTGCACGAAATCCCGATCTGGCTGGAATACGGTCGTAAGGGGCCATACCTCCAGTATTGCGACGACCTCGGAAAATTGACCGCCGCAGGGCTGAATCCCGACAAAATGGGCGCCATCGAGGTTGGTGATCCGCAACGGATGATGGACTGGGCCATGCTCCAGCAATCCGATGTGTTGCATCACGTGGCCCTGGCCTACTACGATCGCCACGCGAAGCAAGGTTCCGAACTTGGCAAGAAAATCACGGCCGCCTACGAGCAGGCCAAAACGGACGGCAAATACAATGCGGTCCTCCGCTTCGACGGCAAACGCCTCCCGCTGCCCGCCATGGCCAGTGAACGGGAATACTTTGCAGAAATCATGGAAAGTTACTTCCTCGTCAATGATCACTACCCGTTCATCCGTTGCGAGTTGAACGACCAAGACCCCACCGGCTACAAAGTGATCGCCGACTTGTGGGCAGGCAACCCGCGCCGGTGAACCGAAAGTCGAGGAGAGGCGATGGCACAAGGAGGGGCGATATCTGATCGCCCTGTCCTTGAGGGG
>CAYOQM010000351.1:0-2717 GCA_964406065.1 uncultured Verrucomicrobiota bacterium | reverse complement strand
TGAGCGGCATCTGGCCCGAGCCTGGAACACGCTGAACCGTCCGGGCCGCGACCCCCTCACCGCGCTTCGCAAGCTCGCCGCACTGGCGCGACTACCCGGCGCCGAGCGCGAACGCATGCGGCTCCAGGACAAGCTGGTGGATGAGATCGGAACCGAATTGATCACCCGTATTAAACTCCGGAACATCCAGGCCGTCGGGTTCAAGCGCTGGAGTGGCGGCGGCCTGGCCTGTTCGGCCGCCCGGGCCGGACGCATTCGGAAAGCCTGCCCATCCGTCAGGATCTTCGGCGGGGGACCGCATGTCGACCTGTTCCAGGAACGCCTGCTCGGCCTGTATCCCTGCTTTGATGCCCTGGTCTACGGCGAAGGCGAGGAAACCCTGCATCATCTTTTCTCAGACGGTGGCGACCCCGGGGCCTACCCCGCCATCCCCAACCTGATCTACCGCGACGGCGGGACGATCCGCATGACCCCTGAAACGATGGTGGGGAATCTCGACACGCTGCCCATGCCGGCCTATGACCCCGACCTGTATCCGGCCATGGCCGGGAACGAGAAGATCAAGATCATCGTCATCGACGAAAGCCGCGGCTGCCGGAACAACTGCGCCTTCTGCATTCATCCGGTCAAGAGCCACAACAGCGTCAGGCTGAAAAGCATCGGCCGGTTGATGGAGGAAGTGCGGCACCTGGACAGGAATTGGGGCATCCGATCCTTCCGGTTTGCCGGTTCCTGCACCCCTTATTCCCTGTTGAATGAATTTGCGGGCGAGGTGGTCAAACAATCGCTCACGCTGAACTATTCGTCCTTTGCCCACATTCACCACAGCAGCGAGGCGGACTTCGAGCTGATCCGGAAATCCGGGTGTACTGCCCTGTTTTTCGGCATCGAATCGGGGAGTCAGGGCATCCTGGATCGGATGGGCAAGCGGATCACCAAGGCGGACATCACCAGCGCCCTGCAGCGCGCCAGAAAAGCGGGACTCTTCACCGTCGGCAGCCTGATCTTCCCCGCCCCGGGCGACACGGATGAAACCGCCGCCGAAACGCTGGACCTGGTGCGGACACTGGACCTGGGCTCCGTCACCCTCCAGCCGCCGATCGTGATTCCGCGGACACGGTGGTTTGAACATCCCGAAGCGCATGGGTTCAGGATCGCCGACAAGGAACGCTATCTCAACACCGGCATGACCTGGAAAGTGAAGCTCCAGCTGCCCCCCGCCTTCTGGGATCCCCTGCCGATCACGCTCGACGGGCAGTCGTACCGCAAGATGCTGGGGCGGACCTCCGCCTTTTCAAAGCAACTGGCGACCCTGGGCATTCCCACCTCCATTTCCGACGAGAACTACATGATGAGCCGCCTGGCCGGACTGGATCCCGTGACGTTCCGGAACCGAAGCCTGGCAGCCTTCTATGCCGGCGATACCGGCACGATCAGGACCCTCGTCGAAACGATCAACCGATCCGGTTCGGAAAAGCCAGCGTCATCCGCGTGCCCTCCCCGACCCGGCTCCGGATCCTGAGTTCGCCGCCGTGGGCTTCCACCACCTGCCGGGCAATAAAGAGCCCGAGCCCGGTTCCGCCCTTCTTCTGCTTGGTGCTGAAGAACGGTTCGGTTGCCTGGCGAACTTGTTCCTCCGTCATCCCTGATCCGTTGTCCTCAACCGAGAGCTCAATCCCGTCCCCGTTTTGCAAGCAGGCGATCCGGACCTTTCCCGTGCCGGGGGAGACCGCCTCGATCGCATTCGTCACGAGATTCTGGACCGCCCGCCTCAGTTGAAGCTCATCCGCCTCCATCATCAGCGCTTCCCCGCCGGGATCCACCTGAAGTCCCGCGCCCTGCCGGGTCGCCGCACTCTGGCCATCCTGCGCCACCGACTGGATCAGGCGGCCCAGGTCAACCTGCGCCCGGCGTAAATTTCCCCGGCTGGCATCAAGCCACATCTCCGCCATGTCCCGGCAGCGAAGCACGCTTTCCTCAATATTCTGAAGATAGGAAGCCGTCTCCTCCCGGTCCAGGGGTGCGCCGCTCTCCTGGGTCTTCATCAGCTCAATCAGCATATCCACATACCCTTGGATGACCGTCAGGGGACTGCGGAGATCGTGTACCAGTTCCGCCGACTTCTGGCCCAGGGTCGCCAGATGCGCCCGCCGTTCCAGTTCCCGCTGAAGTTCCTCGTTTACGTGAACCAGCTCTTTTTCACCCGCCACACGACTGCGCTCCCGGCGTGTACGCTGGACATGGCGGTGAATGACCTTGCGGAGCTCGAAGGCGTCAAAGGGCTTTTTGACATAGTCATTGGCGCCCAGTCGAAGCGCTTCCTGCGCCGTTTCCAGCGCGCCGAATCCCGTGAACATGATCACGGACACCACCCCGTCCAATTCGCGGATGAGACGCAACCCCTCGATCCCGTTCTTGCCCGGCATGCGGATATCCATGACCACCGTGTCGGGCCGGTGCTGCTGGAGCAGGACAATCCCGGCATCGACAGAATCGGCACACAGCACGCAATAGTCGGACTTCAGGAGAATCCGGAGACTCTCCCTCGGTCCGCGCTCGTCGTCAATCACCAGCACCGTGGGCAGGGGCACCACAGCAGGCTGGGTCTGTTCAGAAAGAGTAACCATAGGACACGCTCATCAGGTGCGAGTTTGATTCATACGTGCCGTTGTAGGCGGGGTTCTGGTTGCGGGTCACCTCGCGGTCGGCGATCACGC
>CAYOQM010000350.1:0-2734 GCA_964406065.1 uncultured Verrucomicrobiota bacterium | reverse complement strand
TGTTAAGGGTTGTGAGATGCCTGCCCTGATGCGCAAGCGTATCACGAGTTATCGGAGCTGAGAGGGCAGGCGTCACACAAGCCCCAAGGGAGGAAACCGCGGGAAGAGACCGATACGGGTGGAGCGAACCGCGATGCTATGGGGATTTGACGTTCGGCGCTGATGCTGTTGGGAGCGACGATGCCGATCCAAGGTGCGGCGATATTGTTGAGATGCCAGAAAGCGGAGCAGAGGCATCCGATTTGCGCAGGACAGTTGGGCGAGAAGTTGTGCTATCCCACCGCATAGCGAAAGCATCCGCTATCGGCGCGGGGAGACCCGAAGCCGACGGTTGAGTGGAACAGGGGTAGGTCAATGTGATCATGAGACGCGTCGCGGTGGAGGTGGAGCGCGGATGGGTTGTCCGCGCACGATGATCTGGATGATGGTCATCGCCGCACCACAACACGGACAGACGAAGGTTGGCTGAACGGGGCCGCCGGACACATCGGCCTCTCGGAGGGACGCATTGACGTCGAACCGCTCAACGCCCAGCAATTCACGAACCCGCACGAGGTTCTCCCGGCGTCCGGTGTTGGCGATCAACCCATAGTGGCGGATGCGGTGAAAGCCACTGGGCAGAACATGCAGGAGAAAGCGGCGCATGAATTCCCCGGTGCTGAGCGTCATCGTCTTGTAGCGCGTGCGGCCCTGGGCGCGATAGTCCTTCCAGCGAAACGTGACGCCGCGCTCATCGAAGGCGAGGAGTCGGCGATTGGAGATTGCCACCCGGTGGGTATAGCGAGACAAGTAGGCGAGCACGGCCGCGGGTCCGGCAAAGGGACGTTTGGCATAGACTACCCATTCACAGTGGCGCAGGGGCGCCAGCCAATCGGCGAACGCCGTTGCCTCCGCCAGGCCGGCATGTTCGCCGAAGAATTGCAACTGATCGGCGCCATGCGCTTTCGCGAGTTCTTCGAGGAAGCGTCGCCGAAACAGCCGGGAGAGCACCCGTACCGAGAGGAAGAAGCCTGGCTTGCAGGCCACCCAGCGCTCGCCGTCAGGTGACAAGCCACCGCCGGGAACGATGCCATGCACATGGGGGTGATGCGTCAGCGCCGAGCCCCAGGTGTGCAGCACCAGGGTCAGGCCGATCTGTGCGCCCAGATGCTTGGGATCGGCGGCGATGGTGCGCAGGGTTTCGGCCGCTACCTCAAACAGCAAGCGGTAGATCACCGCCTTGTTGCTGTAGGCCAACTCGCTGATCGGCGCCGGCAGGGTAAAAACAACGTGGTAGTAGTCTACCGGCAGGAGGTCGGCCTGCCGAGCTTCGAGCCACCGTTGCGCAGCCTTGGCCTGGCACTTCGGGCAATGGCGGTTACGGCAGGAGTTATAGGCAATCTCGACATGCGCGCAGCCGTTGCAGCGCAAGACATGTCCCCCCAGCGCCGCGCTGCGGCACTGTTCGATGGCCGACATGACCTTGAGCTGGCCACGACTCAGGTGCCCCTGCTGGGCCTGTCGCCATGCCGACCCGTGGGCGCGGAAGATATCCGCGACCTCCAGGGCAGGACGCCCCATGGGCGGGGTCTACTCGGGGTGCAGGGTATCCAGTGGGCTGACCACCTCGCGCAGGATGTCCGTGGCGACCTGGGTATAGAGTGCCGTGGTGTCCAATCGCTTGTGTCCGAGCAGAACCTGGATCACGCGGATATCCACTTTCTGCTCCAGAAGGTGGGTAGCGAAACTGTGGCGCAGGGTATGCATCGAGATGCGCTTGTCGATGTGAGCCGCCTCTGCGGCGTCACGAACGATCCGGTTGAGCTGGCGCGTGCTGAGCGATTCGATCGGGTTCATGCCGGGAAAGAGCCAGCCGCCATCGAGCATCTTGCCTTGGGCGCGTGCGACTTTCCACCAGGTGCGCAAGCGCTCGAGCAGCACCGGCGAGAGCATGGCGTAGCGATCCTTGTCGCCTTTGCCCCGTTCGATGCGCAGGGTCATGCGCTGGCTGTCAATGTCGCCAACCTTCAGCGCCACCACCTCGCTGGCCCGTAGTCCCGTTCCGTAGGCGACTGAGAGTAGCGTCTGGTGCTTCAGGTTCTTGGCGGCAGCAATGAGCCGTCCCGCCTCTTCCCGGCTCAGAATGACCGGCAGTGTCCGGGGCACATGAACCGGCTGCATCCTGGCCATCAACGCGATGCGATCGAGCGTGACATCAAAGAAGAACTTCAACCCGGTGAGGGTCGCGTTCAGCGTAATCGGCGAGACGCCGTGATCCACCAGATGCAACTGAAAGTTCCTCAGATCCTCGACGGTGGCGGTGTCGGGAGAGCGGCCCAGATACTGGGTTAACTTCCGTACGGCTCGGATATAGCCGTCTTGCGTATGGGGATTGAGTTTGCGCATCCGCATGTCCTCGATCATGCGTTGACGCAACGGCGATACAGTTGGCATCGTGGGGTTCATGATTCTGCTCCTGTCGGAAAACGAGGCGGATTGCCTCACTTCCCAACATAGTCAGAATCACGATTCCTGCGACCCTCCAGCGATCATTCGGAGCGCCCTACCGCGCGAGCGGTTTAGTCCATTGAATTAAACGCGACGGTTTGCCACGGCGTCGGCAGTTTCAAGTCCCAGTAACGGAAATGGCCACCGATTTCTCTGTGGCCATCAGTAGTGCGACAAATAACCCGGATACTTGAATCTGTCGCCGGAGTTTATTCGACCTTGGCCTTGGCGCGCAATCCTTCGACCA
>CAYOQM010000349.1:0-2740 GCA_964406065.1 uncultured Verrucomicrobiota bacterium | reverse complement strand
GGCGTCAAAACACCGAAACAAGCGTAGGACGGCGCAAGATCATGGGACGAAGACGCAGAGCAGTACGGCGGTCGGTTGAGCCGGATCCGAAGTTTAACAGCGAGTTGGTCGGACGCTTGGTCAACCACCTGATGAAGGTCGGGAAGAAATCGGTATCGGTCAATATTGTTTACGATGCCCTGAAAGTTATTCAAGAGAAGCATCCGGATATCGATCCTTTGGAGGTTATTCTTCGAGCGATCGAAAACGTGAAGCCAAAAGTGGAAGTGAAGTCGCGCCGCGTCGGCGGAGCGACCTACCAGGTGCCTGTTGAAGTCACGCCTGATCGACAGGGAGCTCTGGCCATGAGATGGCTGATCCAGTATGCGAAGACCCGCAAGGGGGTTCCCATGCGCCGTGCGCTGGCTCAGGAGATCCTTGACGCCTATGCGGAACAGGGGAATGCCATCAAGAAGAGGGATGACACGCACAAGATGGCGCAGGCCAACAAGGCTTTTGCTCATTATCGTTGGTAGTAGTTTGGGTTGAAATTCCCGTCGTCCGGATGGTCGGCGGGAGTTGTCTGTTTAGCACATTAAAATGGAAACGGTTTTGGAACAGGATAAAACAGGTTGCCCTCAGGGAGGATCGCGTCAGCGTGAAGCGGCGGATCGTGTCCGTCCCTTGGCATCCGTTCGAAACATCGGCATCATTGCTCACATCGATGCGGGCAAGACGACGACGAGCGAGCGGATCTTGTTTTATGCCGGTCGCGTTCATCGCATGGGTGAAGTTCATGAAGGGACCGCCACCATGGACTGGATGCCTCAGGAGAAGGAGCGCGGGATTACGATTACCAGCGCGGCAACAACCTGTTTTTGGCGCGATCACCAGATCAATCTGATCGATACTCCCGGGCATGTCGACTTTACCGTGGAAGTTGAGCGCTCGCTCCGCGTGCTCGACGGCGCCGTAGTGGTGTTCTGTGGAGTAGGCGGGGTTCAGCCGCAATCCGAGACTGTCTGGCATCAGGCCGACCGCTATCATGTGCCTCGTATTGCGTTCATCAATAAAATGGATCGGGTTGGTGCGGATTTTAACGGGGTCGTTGCCAAGATGCGGGAAAGGTTGGGCGCGGTTGCAGTGCCGATCCAGATCCCATGGGGTTCTGAGGAAAACTTCAAAGGCCTCATCGATCTGGTATCGATGGAAGCTGTTATTCATGACGAAATTTCGCTGGGGTCCAAGGTCCAGACGATTCCCATTCCCGCCGAGTTTGCAGTTGAAGCAGAGAAGGCTCGGGCAGCGCTCATTGAGGTGCTTTCCGAGCGGGATGAGAAAATCCTTGAAGCGTATTTAGAGTGTCCCGATATCCCTGCGTCGATTCTGCGCGAGGGATTGAGGCGAGCAACAGTGGCTCAGACGATCACTCCTGTATTATGTGGATCTGCCCTTCGCAACAAGGGCGTGCAGTCGCTACTCGATGCTGTTGTCGACCTCCTTCCTTCCCCTCTGGATATTCCTCCGGTGAAGGGGGAACATCCTAAAACCCGCGAGGTTGTCACGCGTGAGGCGGATGATTTTGCTGCCCAGAGCGCGCTTGTTTTTAAACTGATGAATGATCCCTACATGGGGCGTCTGGCCTTTGTCCGGGTCTATTCAGGGCAGATCAGGAAAGGGCAGAACCTTTTCAATTCACGGACCCGTAAACGCGAGCGCGTAATGAAGCTTGTGCTTTTGCATGCTGATGATCGTCAGGAGGTGGAGGTGCTCCACGCTGGTGAAATCGGAGCGCTTCTGGGGCTGAAGCAGGCCATGACTGGCGACACCTTGTGTGCGGAAAATATGCCGGTTGAACGGGAGCGTATCCGTTTCCCAGAGCCCGTGATCTCGATGGCCATTGAGCCCAGGTCCCAGGCAGACCGCGACAAATTGAATGAGGCCATGGCAGCCATGGCGGCAGAAGACCCTACTTGTATTGTATCGTTGGATGCTGATACCGGGCAGACCCTGCTCAGCGGAATGGGCGAATTGCATCTAGAAATCCTGAAAGATCGGATGTTTCGAGAATTCAAAGTGCAAGCCAACGCCGGACGGCCCATGGTGGCTTATCGTGAAACGATTACGGCGCGAGGCCGAGGGGAGAATCGGTTTGAACGTGATATTGGGGGACAGCGACAGTTTGCCGAGGTGGGGATTGAGGTTGTGCCCTTGGAACGTGGTATGGGGATTGAGATCGAATTTGAGTTACCCGCATCACGGATTCCCGCTGAGTTCAGGGAGGCTGTGGAAGCGGGAATTCGGGATGGATTAATGACTGGAGTTCTTGCTAATTACGCCTTGACGGATATCAAGGTGCGTGTGACAGACGGGTCTTCCCGCGATCAGGAATCCACAGAGATGGCGTTCCGGACAGCGGGAGTGATGGCTTTGCGAGTGGCTGCGAAAGCGGCAAGTCCGGCAATTCTTGAACCTATCATGGCGCTGGAAATTATTCTTCCGGCGGAGCATTTAGGCGATGTACTGAACGATGTAAGTGCCCGGCGCGGTCATGTTCAGAATATGGCGGGGAAGGGGGCCATGCAGGTTATTCATGCGCGGATTCCCCTGGCGGAACTGTTCGGGTATTCGACGGCTATTCGCTCTCTGACGCGGGGGCGGTCGAGTTACACGATGGAGCCGACCTGTTTCGATGTGGTGCCGGCAGCGATACAACAGCAACTTCTGGAACGGTGAGTGAATGATGGAAAAGCAACGCATA
>CAYOQM010000348.1:0-2748 GCA_964406065.1 uncultured Verrucomicrobiota bacterium | reverse complement strand
GGCAACCTTGGTGCTCTCGAAATCGGCGGCGGCATTGACCGCCTTCACGCCTACACCCATCGCCGCCGCGCCACCCGCCAAAGCCGCTCCAATTCCTGCCTTGAGCGCAATCCCGCTCACCTCAAATCCTTTGCCCAGAGCCACCGCGCCGCCCTTGCCGAGTCCTGCCAGACCCGCTCCCGTTATCTTGCCCATACGCCGGGCCGATGCGGCGACCAATTCGGTAGCCCCCGCCATGGCCCGCTTCAACGCGGTAATATCGGCTCCAAGGGTGACGGTCAGGGCGCTCATGCGCCGGGCGTGGAGTCAACTATGGCTGACTGAAAGGACGGTCTATAAGATGAATTTCTCACAGGGGGTCCAGTTTAGGGGCTGCTTTGCATCAGGGGTATTGATCGCAAGCGGCGCATGTCGGTGTTGAGCTATTCAATGCGGCGTATTATCGAAATAATGAATCCGATGACGACTCCGACCATAACCAGCGTCAACGCCGTTTCAGGAATATACCAGAATGGCTCCAAAGCATTTATATGCCCATAGCTATTCTTTTCAATAAACGTCCCATCAGGAACATATCTCGAACAACCTTTACAAAATCCTAAAAACACCCCAATTAATGCTCCAGGAAATCCAATCGTTAACGAATAATGAACAAAATTATTAACGAACTCTTTGTTCTTTCTCTTCCGTAACGAATCGGCGTCTGCTCTACCTTTGGCAACATCATCGCTGTATATTTCCGCTATAACTTTCATTATATGCGATTTCGAATAATCCAACTTTTCAAAATATTCCCTTTCCTGAATTATAAATGTCTCCATGCTTGAATTAAGACACTTTGCCCTATAGCCGCTGCCAAAATCTAGAGCATCCTTTATTGTTAAAATTTGTGGAAAATTCCATTGTGTGTTTTGTGATAAGAACATAAATAGAGCATTGACTTTTGATGTATGAAATCCCGGGTATTTTACTTTATTGGCTATTCCAGACAATTCAACTTTTAACTCATTCAAGTGGTTTGTACTGGAAGTATTTACATCCGGTAAAAAAATCTCTGAAAACGCTCTTACTGAATTTGTATTGATTAAGTCTATGGCTTTTTTGGAATGCAAATAACTCTTTCTGCTCGCAAGGGTTTCTATTTTAGCAATTTCATCCCTTGCAATGCTCTCCTGAATCATCTTGTCTTTGCATTGAGCAAGTAATTTGGAAACATTCGTAATGGCCACGTCACGGAAATTTTCAAGTAGAGTTTTGATTTCATTCTTCGTGCCCAAATCCAAATCCGAGGCTACTTTGATCGAATAAAATCGGTCCGTTTCAATAACAGCCTCCAAAACGATTGCGGCTTCAGAAATCTTGTCGTCAGCTGATAGCGCCTTTGCCTGTGTGAACCCTGCTTCAACCATATTGGGAACCATACCAAAACTTTTCCCAGAAAGATCTGCTGATTCAGAGAATTTTCCTTGAATGTAGCAGCATCTCCCAGCGAACATATAAGCTTCAGCCGCTTGTAGTCGAATGGAATTAACGGTTGGCGTTTGAGATAGTAGGGTTTCATATACATTACCCCTCAAATAATTGGTCGTCACCATAGCTCCTGCATTTGTTTCAGCCACAGCATATTTCGCCGCCTTGCGAAAATATTCTTCAGCTCTATTTAAATCTAGGTGGCTAGACGAATACAAATATATTAACCCTATTCTGTGTAATGCAAAAAAGTCTGTTGGCTCTATTTTTTCGGCTTTCAAAAGGTTGTTTAAAGCGTCGTCGTAAAAACCATTGTCAAAAAAGGCATTATTCAAGAATTTAATTCCCTGTTCAATATGATATTGTCTTTCTTTTTGGATGTCTGGTATTCTCAAAAGCACTGCAATATTACCAAGAAGGAGATTTGTTATTCTTTGCTTTTCTATTAGAATAGAAAGTTTCCAGTCGAGCATTGAAGCCATTGCGTTCAGCTCACTTTTGACTCCGTCAATCCCGTAGGAAATGTCTTGTAAGTTGTCAGACAATAATTCAAATCCAGATTCTAGCGTTCCGCAAATTGAATCTGTTGCTTGTTGTATTGCAAAGCTTTGTTCTTTTGATGCGCCTTCAATGGATTCACCAATATCCTTGGTCTGTCGAGACATAATACGAGAAATATCTTGTGTTTGTTGTCTGGATGAATCTATTAGATCGGTGACATAGGATTGATTCTGGATATACCGTTTCCATTGAGACAATGGGTTTTCATTGGAAAAGCGATTGTAGTGGAATGTTGCCATATGTTTTTACTATGAATTTGCAGTTCTATTGGATGGGCTCCGAAGCCAGTTTGACGACGGGAGTGGCAGAAACAGCTTCTCTGCAAATCCCATTAACGCAATGGTTCTTAACCGGCCCTGATGGACATTCCAAGCCGTAAACGGTGACGGTGCCATTTTTTCTGTAATAGTTCGATTCACTAGCAAGGCGGCCAAATGGCTATCGCTTCTGCCTGCCCATCAGAGTTCCTTGGCCGATTCCACCTCCCCCGCAGCGCCTCCAACTGCTCCCTAATCGACCCCGTCCCAGCACTGCTCCAGTGCGTCCGCACCCCGCTGCGCCGCAACAGGCAGTGCTGGTATTGGGCGAGTCGCGCCAGCGGCATGAACAGAATCCGTTCCTCGGGCCAGCCGGTTTCGGCGGCGACGGCGAACACCTGGGCTGCTAGGAAACCGGGTTCGTCGCACGGCGGGGCTTTTTTCCAGCGATGCCTCCCAT
>CAYOQM010000347.1:0-2749 GCA_964406065.1 uncultured Verrucomicrobiota bacterium | reverse complement strand
CTGTGGGCGGTGGCATTGCATTTATCAACGACTGGCTAGAGTTTTTCAAAGGGATTGATAGATTGAATAGTCTTGCAGGAGATATGTTGGTGAGGGCTAAGTGGGTTGATGTTGGTAAAGCTACTAAGGTACCTGCCGGTTTTACTGGTTGCGGATGCCTAATCCTCGATATTGCGGAATACATGTCCACACCAGGCGATATTAAGCATGCTCCTTCTGGGTATCCTACTGGGATTGCCGCTATGGATATTTCATTCTTTGCGAAGCCGTGCAAGGACGTGGTTTACCAAAGAAAAGAATGGGCATTCGAATATCCGTTCGATATTGCACGAAATGTCATTCGGCAGGACATACAAGTTCCATAAATTAAATAAATTACAAAATGATGAAACGCTATTTATTATCTTTGCTCGCATTTCTATTGACCGTGACAGTCATGCTTGCGGAAACGCTGAAGGACGTTTCTGTGACATTTTTTCCGGTCTACGGACAACACGGAAAAGGCATGACGGAGCTCAACAATACCACATTACGAGTGTCTGGGTATATATCTGAGAAGCCTGAACTCGAATTTCGTCAACTGGAAAGTGTAAGCAAGTGGACCGATAGAGTTTTCACTACGAGTGTGGGATTGGACGGAGCAGAGAAAAAATCATTTGAAGAGATTCCGTGTGTGATGCTGAAGTTTACGAAGCCAGACGCCATTGCGTTCGGCAAGTTCTCTGAAAAGTTCAAAGGGTTGAAGGTTCTCATTTATGTATGTGGCAATATGCACTCTTCAAAAACCATAGCGGAGAGAATTGATAGTGGACTATTTTCACTACGTTGCAGCGACGAGAATGAGCAAGCCAAACTTGTGGAGTTGCTCAAAACACTCGTGAAGAGTCAGAAAGGCGAAGATTCCACCACCGAGGACAATAAGATGAATCCACGAGCCAACCAATAGCTGTTGCGAGCCGAATTGTTGCGAGCCGATTTGATGTCGTACGGTTTTACCTCTTTGAGATCGGGTGATTTTGGTTGATTGGCCGAGCTGTGGTCGGGTTTTCCGGTCGCTGGGATCGTAGGCTTTCGGAATGTTCCACAGCGGGCCGGGGTGAGGGGTAGGTATTCCAAGCCCAGCCACCACCGCCGTAATTGCGACCCGACGATCTCCAACATACTAGTCAATTCTTGGATGCCCGCAATATGCGCAAGGATTACGGCCGGTTCCGAGTTGGAATTTGATGTTCTCGGCAAGCATTCGTATCTCGTCAGGATCTTTGATCTCGAAAAGCACCGACTGTTTGAGCGTCTCTGCTGGCGTGTCGCAGCAAATATCGCCCCCGTCGCGAATTACCACCCGCGTGGCACCACCCACGAGCTTCTGGAAGCTTGGATTTGGGTCAACGCGTTTTGCATCGTCAGCCATCAGAGCACCCGACGTGAGGAATAGAGCAGCAAGAAATGTGATCGTCTTCATTTGCTGGCGAACGTTGAGTGCTCCTACGGGCGCGATTGAATGGCAAATTGGATGAGATTGAAAAGCTTATGGCCCGTTAGGGGGCACGTCTTGTTCGCCCTGGTGCTTCCCCTCGGTCCTGGTGTCCGGAGATTGCGATGTAGAACCTGTATGGCTAGCCTGGTGCCCAACCACATACTCGTAACACACCATCGCCCAAACATGAGACGTCAAAAAGTCCGCGCACCCGAGAGAGCTGTTTCCTGTCGATGGCCCGTTGTTGTCCTCATTTGCTGCTCCCTTCGTCACAATGGAAACTTCATTATTAGGCAGCACCTCGACGTCAAAAGTCCACGACCTGCGAGATGAATCCTTTGGCACAACAGACACCCCAAGCTTGGAACCTTCCTTAAGGTCGTCAAAAAAGCGCTTCAATTCAACATAGAACTTTTCGGGCTTCGAGCCATCACAGGTAATCGAACGACCTGTATCACTTCTTGCAATAGATACAGCGGTTCTCGAAAACCGATCAAAGTCCACCAGAAAGAGGCCAAGAGCTACCAGGAAAGCGGCTGCGATGATTGTCAATCGTTTCATTTTTTGTGGGCGATTAAGGTAGGGACGCCGGTTGTCCGGCGCCCCCCTCGCAGATCCCGGCGTGCGGAATTACCGCACCGGGCTCCTCAGGAATGCGCGCAGGTGGAATCACGATCTTCATTGGGACTGGCTGGACGGACCGAATCATGCGGGGCTCGGCTGGCTTTGGCGAGCGAATTTCGGCGAGGGCTTTTCGGCGACCCGCGGCGCGGGCAGTCTTCCAAAGCTACCTGTTGCTGACCGAATTGATGTCGTACGGTTTTACCACTTTGAGATCGGGTGATTTTGGGTGATTGTCCGAACTGTGGTCGGGGTTTCGGTTCGCTGGGGTCGTAGGTTCTCGGATTGTTCCTCAGCGGGCGGGGTGAGGGTTTGGCGCCGGCCGGGGCGTTGCCCCAGACCCCAGGATTTTGGAGGCATGGCAGAGGGCTCCAGCAGATCGGCGGCCCAGCCGGTGGAAAAATCGCAGGGGGCATGGCCGCGCGTTAGCGCGGTTCATGCCCCCTGACTTGTTTTCCGACTCCTGCGGTCGCCTCTGGTTTTGACTATCCCTGGGCGGGTTGCGTCCCCGCAGAGCCCGCTTGTGTTTCGCCAAAAGTTGTCGCGCGGGAAGGGTGCGGCGGGCCTATTTCGGTTTGGTCTTCTGGTTGTTGGCAACGAGCGGCTGGGCGGGCTCGTCGCGGGTGTTGTGGCGCCAGTGGGGCTGCATGA
>CAYOQM010000346.1:0-2754 GCA_964406065.1 uncultured Verrucomicrobiota bacterium | reverse complement strand
GCGCCGGGCCACGAGGCCACGTCGCATCGCCGTCAACCGCCATCATCGCAAAATCACCTCGGCATGGTCCGCCTGATCGAAACGCCGCAAGCCCAAATGCCTCGCGCGCCCTGGCCATCTGCCGATGAGCCTCGGGCGGCGCGCGATTGCGGTTCCCGTTAAAAGCCCGTTGTTATTTCTTTGGGAGGGTTGGCTTTGCGACTCTGTGAAGCTCAAGCCGGCATGACGATTATCGAGCGGACGGGTTGTACGGGCTTGCCCTCCGTAGCCGTGCGTAGGAGGGTTGCCGCGTTTCGGGCATCCCATGGCGAACATCAAAACCAGCCGGCTGGTTTTGATTGTAACTAAATGCGCGGCAAAACGATGCGCAGTTTTAAAATGGGTGCCATAGGGCGTTTGGCGCCCTTTTTCACGGCCTTCTTTTTATCGTC
The DNA here is from genome assembly GCA_964406065.1 of uncultured Verrucomicrobiota bacterium. Taxonomy (GTDB): domain Bacteria; phylum Verrucomicrobiota; class Kiritimatiellia; order CAIKKV01; family CAITUY01; genus JAABPW01. Next base: position 2,323 of record CAYOQM010000346.1, on the reverse strand, counting down.
CACCGCCTCGGGTTTGAGGAGGTGATGACGGCTTGCAGGTGCGCGATAACGTCCTCGGGCAATCCGGATAATCGGCGTACCGGCGGATACCCAAGCGCTCCTTCGTCTTTACCCTAATCTATTTCGTTGTCTTTTTGCAACACGGAGAGAAGAAGGTAAAGATTATGGCAAAGATGAGGGGCCCCATCTCATAATCGGAAGGCTGAAGTGTCAGGCGGGATGATGGGGGGGGCAGCACAGCGGTGAAATAGAATTCGTTGAGGCTCTTGCATAACCCCTGCCAAGACGGTCGGGGTGTAACCCGACCCTCCCAAATCCGCCTGTTTCCGAACACGGGAGGGCGCGGTTACACCCGCGCCGATGGGTTTTGCAAGCGCCTCCGTTAAAAGAATTATTTACTCAAAGATTCGGGAGTGGTAGATTTTTTAGTATGACAATTAAAGAAATCGCGATTCACACGATAGAAGAACTACCCGAAGAAGCCTCTTGGGCAGACATTCAAGAACGCATCAATTTTGTGGCCGGAGTCCGAAAGGGGCTCAAAGAATTAGATGAAGGCAAGGGGATCTCCCACTACCAAGTCAGGGAGGAGTTTGCGGAATGGCTCGCGAACTGACGTGGTCTCCTGCCGCTCGATTGGATTTGAAAGATATCTTTGGCTACATTAGTCCTCGTTCCGTTCCGTATACGGCCCTATTTTTACGAAAGACAGATTACGAGTAAGATTAGGATTACGATTAGGACAACTTCATGGCAACCCCCTACGGAACTGACAGGCGTCCTTTGCGCAGGACTGTAGACAGACACGGCCGGTCATGCCATACTTCAAGCCTGTTATTTCAGGCGTAGCAGGTCGTCTCATGCTGAAAGGAATTCAAGTCATGCGCCAACAAGCTCGGATCTGGAACTGCTCACGGATGAAGACCGTGCTGATGACACTGTCGGCACTCGCCATGATCGCCGCCGCGCCATCGAAGTTGACCGCAGAAACCATCACCGTGAATGCCGGCGGGATCCCGCCATGGGAGTTTGCGACCGACCCCGGCGATAACTGGCGTTTCTTTCCGCTCGAGTGGCAGACCCTGCCGCTCAGCACCGGGCCGGTTGCCGATTTTGAGCTGACGGCGACGCTCACGGTCGGGGACTACAACTTCCGCGAACCTCCTTATAACACGGAGGATTACTGCCGCTTCATGGAGATGGCCCAGTTCCATTTCCAAGGCGGCCTGGTGCTGCGCGACCAGGGCCCCCTGGCGCGCTACCGTCTGCAGTTCTCGGTGAAGGAGAAATGCGTGGCCCTGTGGAAGACGCCCGGCAACTTCCTGGCCGTCGTCGACTGCGACATCGCCCCGGACAAGCCGTTCAAGGTGAGCCTGCGGGTGACGGGCAACCGCTTCGAGGTCAGCGTGGACGGCAAGCCCGTGATCGATGTCGTGGATCGGATCGCGCCGCTCGCTACCGGCCGCCTGCTGGCCGGTGCGAACCACGCCAAGCTGAGCGTGACCGGCATGCAGCTCAACCCCCTGCCGTCCGCGAAGGAGGCCGTGGCGGCCCGTGCTCCGGCGCATGTGCCGCGGTTTGCCGTGCGCCCCTGGTGTGGGCAGCGCTGGATCTTCGACGGGGTCGAACCCATTGCCTGCTTCTCAGACAGCCAGACAGGGACAGACCAGCCCTGGTATCACATGGGCCTGACCTCCGTCAAATATCGCCCCGGCACGCGCTCCGCCGACCTTATGCCGCTTCAGTTCCGCGGCGCCGGCACCTGGCCGGAGCAACCGATCGAGGTGCTCGAGGCCGCCGCCGACCGAGTGCGGCTGCGCGCCGTCACGACCGACCGCACCAAGGACCGGGAGCCGACCGTCAAGACGGTGTGCGACGTGACACTCACCTACGATGCCGCCCGCGACACCTATGTCTACACCAGCGACAGCACCATGACCTACCTGGCCGAGCGTTCGGCTATCGTGGAGATCCTGGACCCCTGGCCCTACAGCGTGTCCGGTCCGGCCCCGGGCGCCGGCAGTCCCTGGGACGTGCGCTACACCGAGATCCTCTGGCGTGACGAGAACGGCGGCGTCTACCGCTATCCCCTCAATCATTTCCTGGGTCCCACAGAACCCAGGTTGAGCCGCGAGAATCCGCTGTTCTGTTTCGCCGGTGAGCAGGATGTGAATCCCACCTACGAAATACTGCCGCCGTCCGTCGGCAAGGCCTACAAGATCGGCCTCTGTACCACCATGCTGGATTTGCACGTGCAGCGCTGCGATCTGCCGAAGACGCTTCCGGCCGGCACGGTGCAGAAGGATAGCTGGCGCAGCTTCAG
>CAYOQM010000345.1:0-2760 GCA_964406065.1 uncultured Verrucomicrobiota bacterium | reverse complement strand
GCCCCGCGCGGCTACTTCATGGGATCCACCACCGAAATCGATAACTCCAGCCGGCTGGAGAATGTGCTGGCGATGCTCGAATCGGCCTGGGGCCACCCGCCGCGGCCGGGTGGTGCGCAGGGCGCGGAAAAGAGATATACTGGTGGGTGATATGACCCTACACGCTGACGCCCCTCTCTATCGCTTCGTCTTCACCGGCGGCCCCTGCGCGGGGAAAACCGCCGCGCAGGCGCACGTGGCGGCCCACTTGCGCGCGCTGGGCTGGCAGGTCTTCTGCGTGCCCGAGGTGGCGACGCTCTTCATCGACGGCGGCATCGCGCTGAACGACCTCTCCGCCGAAGCGCGCGTCGCCCGCCAGACTGCGCTGATGCGCGCGCAAATCGCGCTGGAGGATGCCATGTCGGCGGCGGCGCGGCAGACGGGGCGCCCCACCGTGCTGCTGTGTGACCGCGGCGTGATGGATTCCGCCGCCTACCTGTCGACTGAGGCGTGGACGGCGGTGCTGGCGGAGCACGGCTGGAATGAGACGCTGCTGCGCGACGTGCGCTATGACGCGGTGCTGCACCTGTCCAGCGCTGCTGACGGCGCCGAGACGGCCTACTCCGCCGCCAGCAACCCGGCGCGCACCGAATCGGTAGAGGAAGCGCGCTATTTCGATCTCCGCGCCCGCGACGCCTGGACCGGCCACCCGCACCTGCGCCTCATCAACAACAGCGCCACGTTCGCCGGCAAGCTGGCGCGCGCGGCGGACGTCGTCTGCCGGGAACTGGGCATCCCCGAGCCGCGCGAGATCGAGCGCAAGTTCATCGTGCGGGCCTGCCCGGCACTGGACGAGATGCCGGTCTACAGCGTCGACGTGGTGATCGAGCAAGTCTACCTGTATACGCCGGACCGCGGCGAGGCGCGCATCCGCCGGCGCGGCCCAGATGGCCATGCCGTCTACACCCACACCGTGAAACAGGACGTGCGGCCGGGCGAGCGCATCGAGATCGAGCGGATGATCACCGCCGACGAGTATGCCGTGCTACTCGACCACGCCGACCCGACCCGCCGCGTCATCCGCAAGCGGCGCCGCACCTTCTGCTGGGCCGGCCACTATTTCGAGATGGATATCTTCGTCGATCCCCACGCCGGCCTCTGCCTCCTCGAGGTCGAGCTGGACAATCTCGACGACCCGCTGGAGTTGCCGCCGTTCCTCGATATCGTCGGCGAAGTCACCGCGGACAAGGCCTACAGCAACGGCGCGCTGGCGCGCAACCCGGAGACGCCGGCGATGAACGGGGAGTAGCGGCTACCGCACAATCGCCACCCGCCCACCCAGCGCTATCTCCGCCTCGCTCACCGAGCACGCATACGCATACGCCTCCACGCCGGCATCAATGGCCGCCGCCAGCGCATCGGCGAAGGCGGGGTCGAGGGCGCGGTTGGGGGCAAACTGCGTCGCGTCACCCCGCTGGATGATGAAGAGCGCCGCCGCGCGGTCGCCGGCCCGGCGGGCGTCGATCAACTCGCGCAGGTGGCGCGCGCCGCGTTCGGTGGGGGCGTCGGGGAAAAGCGCCGTGCCGTCAACCACCAGCGTCACCGACTTCGCCTCCACCCAGCCGCGCTGCTCGCCCCGCGCCAGTTGAAAGTCGAAGCGGCTGTGCCCGTAAAACGCCTCGCGCTTCGCCAGCGCCCACCCGGCGAACTCCGGCACCGCCCCTGCCGCCAGCGCGTGCGCCAGCAAGCGGTTCGGCGCGAGGGAATCCACCGACACCAGCGTCTCCCCATGCCGCGCCAGCACCAGCGACCACGCCGTCTTCCGCTTCGCCCCGCCCATCGGCGCCAGCCACACCGCCGCCCCCGGCACCAACAGCTCCCGCATGCGGCTGGACGTCGGCACGTGCGCCGCAACGGTTTGTCCATCAACCTCAACCATGGCAACAAAGCGGTTGGGCTTGTGGAGGAAGATGGCCGGGGTTAGTGGTGGAAGGGGGAAGAACAAGGTGCCCACCTTACAGTCGAGAAATGGGTACAGCAACGAATTTCTGGCAGAACAGCGAATCGTAACCCTGTCAAATGATCGAGAAATTCGTTACAGTCCCCATTTCTGACCCAAACTCTGAATTACTGCCTACTGATTACTGCCTTCCCCTTCCACCGATCAAACTCTAGAAACGCGTCGTACATCACCTGCTTCTTTTCCAGCGGCACGCCGATGGCGGCGCCGTCGCCGTAGTCGCTGAGGATGAAGCCGCCTTGCGGGGTGCCCCAGTGGTCAAGGAGGAGGCGCGCTTCCTCGCGGATGTCGGCGTCGGGTTTGAAGGGGAGGGTGGCCTGGATGTCGCAGAGACTGGAGAAGGCGATGCGGCCGGCGTAGCGGCGGCCGATCTCCTCGATCCCCAGCGCGCGCGGCTGCTGCAGGTTCATCACGTTGCAACCGATCTCGATGAGGTCTTCGATAATCTCGTTCACGAAGCCGCAGCTATGCATCCACACGTCCCACCCCTGGGCGTGGCAGGCGTCGAAGATCGTCTGGTAGCGCGGCTTGAAGAACTCCTGCCACTTGGCGCGGGAGACGAAGCACGCCTGCTGGGTGCCCCAGTCGTCCGTGAAGTTGAAGCCGTGGATGCGGCCTTTCGCGAGCTCGCCCATGCGCTGGATGCGGCGCACGGCGTTGTCGACCAGGCGGTCGGCCAGCGCGGCGCTCAGCTCCGGCTCCAGGTACAGGTCTTCCAGCGTGTTCTGGAAGCCGCGTAGGCTGTGCATGCGCTCGAAGAG
>CAYOQM010000344.1:0-2786 GCA_964406065.1 uncultured Verrucomicrobiota bacterium | reverse complement strand
CCGGCGACGATCCCAGCCTGATGGCGGCGCTTAAGCGCATGCAGAGCAATCGGCGTGAACGTACCGCCGCCGAACACAAGATCGCCGCCGAGAGTCTGCGGGTCAAGATCGCCCTGGATAACGTCTCGGCCAACGTGATGATGTCCGACAACGAACGCAACATCATTTATGCCAACAAGGCGGTAGAAGCGATGTTCCGGAATGCACAGGCCGACATCCGCAAACAATTGCCGCAGTTCAACGCCGACAATTTATTAGGCGTCAGCATCGACTCCTTCCACAAGGACCCCACGCATCAGGCCGGCATGCTGGCCAACCTGAACAATACCTACATGAGCACGCTGCTGATTGCCGGCCGTACCATGACCGTGATTGCCAATCCGGTGCTCAACGAAAAGGGCGAACGCCTGGGTTCTGTTGTCGAATGGTCCGACCGCACGGCCGAAGTTGCGGTCGAACACGAAGTCGCCGACCTGGTTTCTGCTGCCGCCGCCGGAGATTTCTCGCACCGCTTGAGTCCTGCCGGCAAGGAAGGCTTCTTCCTGCAACTGGCCGAAGGCATCAATCGGCTGGTGGAAACCTCGGAACGCGGCATGACCGATGTCGCGCGCGTGTTGAAGGCACTGTCGAACGGCGATCTGACACAACGTATCGATGGCAATTACGATGGTCTGTTCGGGCAACTGCAGAACGATACCAATGCGACGTCCGAGCGACTGGCTGAAATCGTCAGTCAGATCCGCGAGGCGACCGATGCGATCAATACCGCTTCACGCGAGATCGCTTCGGGGAATTCGGACTTGTCGAGCCGGACCGAGAATCAGGCGGCGAGTCTGGAGGAAACCGCGAGTTCGATGGATGAGTTCACCAGTACGACAAGACAGAATGCCGATAACGCACGTCAGGCGAATCAACTGGCGAAAGGCGCTTCCGAGATCGCGGTGCGGGGCGGTGAGGTGGTCGGTCGCGTGGTGCATACCATGGGGGCGATTGCGGACAGTAGCCGCAAGATTGCGGACATCATCAGTGTGATCGATGGCATCGCGTTCCAGACCAATATCCTGGCGTTGAATGCGGCAGTGGAAGCGGCCCGTGCGGGTGAGCAGGGTCGTGGCTTCGCGGTGGTGGCGGGTGAAGTCAGAAGCCTGGCGCAGCGTTCTGCGGCGGCGGCGAAGGAGATCAAGGGCTTGATCGGGGATTCGACCGATAAGGTGACCGATGGTTACAAGCTGGTGGAGCAGGCCGGTGGCACGATGGATGAGGTGGTGAATGCGGTGAAGCGGGTCACCGATATCATGGGTGAGATCAGTGCGGCGAGTACTGAGCAGAGCCAGGGTATTGAGCAGGTGAACCGGGCGATTACGCAGATGGATGAGACGACGCAGCAGAATGCGGCGTTGGTGGAGGAGGCGGCGGCCGCTGCTGAATCCTTGCAGGATCAGGCGGCGAGTTTGAGTCAGGCGGTGGCGGTGTTCAAAACCCAGGGCGGCGGTGGCCGGTTGGCGGCGCCGGCGGCGCTGATGCCGCGCGCTTCTGCTCCGCGTGCTGCACCGCCGTCTCGCAGCGCCCCTGCTGCCACGCCCGGGCCGGTAAGGGCGATGCAGCGGATGGCACCGAAAAGCAATGCCAACGCTGAGGATGAGTGGGAGGAGTTTTGAGGTCAGGGACAGTTGAACAAGCCGAAACACGGCAATAACCCAATAAATTTCTGGAAATAACATGGCTGAAGCCACATCAACGCAACGGGAGTTTCCTTTCTCCACCCGAGACTTCGAAGAAGTCCGGAAGATGATTTACGACCATGCTGGCATCGCGCTCAACGATGCCAAGGAAGACATGGTTTACAGCCGTCTGGCGCGGCGTTTGCGCGCGACTGGAAAGCGCAGTTTTCCCGAATATCTGGCCTTGATTCGCTCTGGCGACGAAGCCGAGTGGGAAGCCTTCGTCAACTCGCTCACCACCAACCTGACCGATTTCTTCCGCGAAGCGCATCACTTTCATATCCTGAACGACTTCCTGAAAACACGGAAAGACCGCCCGATCACGATCTGGAGCTCAGCCTCCAGCACCGGCGAAGAGCCTTATTCGATCGCCATCACCGCGCTGGAGGCGATGGGCGCCCACGCGCCGGTGCAGATTCTGGCCTCCGATCTCGACACCAATGTTTTGAAAAAGGCCGAGGAGGGTGTTTACCCGATCGAGCGTCTCGCCAAGCTCAGCCCGAATCAGCAACGCCAATTCTTTCTCAAGGGCACCGGTGACAACGCCGGTATGGCGCGCGCCAAACCCGAACTGCGCGCCATGCTGAAGTGCTTCCGACTGAATCTGCTAGATGCGGTCTGGTCGATCCGCCAGCCGCTGGATGCGATCTTCTGCCGCAACGTGATGATCTATTTCGACAAGCCGACGCAGTACGCCATCCTGAAAAAGATGAAGCCGCTGCTGAAACCGGATGGCCTGCTTTTCGTTGGCCATTCCGAAGCGCTCTATCACGCGACCGACCTCTACAAGCTGCGCGGCCAGACCGTGTATCAGCATGCTGAATTCCGGGGGGACATGTGACCCTGCATGGCTATGAAGAAGTCCTGGCGCCGAATCATTACTTCGATCGCAACTTCAACATTGAAGCAGCCAAGATTCTGCCCGGCGAATACTACGTTTCCGCACGCGACATGCTTCTGGTGACGGTGCTCGGCTCTTGCGTGGCGGCGTGCATCCGCGACCCGAAAACCGGCATCGGCGGCATGAATCATTTCATGCTGCCGGAAGGCGGTGGCGATCAGCAC
>CAYOQM010000343.1:0-2787 GCA_964406065.1 uncultured Verrucomicrobiota bacterium | reverse complement strand
AACCGAAACCAGCTATGGTTGGGGCGGATGCGGCGGCGGCGGTGCGGGAGTCCCAGGCGGTAACGCCAACGGCAACAATGCGGGCAACGGCGGCAATGGCTTGGCTTATCCCCTGGTTGGATCCAATGTGTATTATGCGGGAGGGGGCGGCGGCTGCACCTACAGTGGCGGCGCCGGCACAGCAGGCACGGGTGGCTTGGGTGGCGGCGGAGCTGGTGGCAAGAATGCCAGCGGTGGCAACGGTAGCCCAAATACGGGCGGCGGCGGCGGCGGTGGCGATGTCGGCTCCGGGCAAAACGGCGGCTCCGGCGGCTCAGGCATCGTCATCGTCAGGTATCCCTACGACGCCGGCTCGTTCGGGATCGCGCTGAACAGTCCGGGCAACAACCAGACATTCATCGCGGGTTCTGCGATCACCGCCACGGCCTTGGTCAATCAAGGCATGTCGTATTCGGTGATCTTCTATCTGCAAGCCAACGGCGGCGGATTCAGCCAGGTCGGTGCCGCCGGCAACACCTCGCCGTACTCGGTGAGCCTGGATTCGCTCGGAACCGGAACCTATGACATCTACGCGAAGGTGACCGACAGTGTGGCCGGCTCCGCCACCTCCGCAACCAACAGGTTCACGGTCGATGGCACCCCGCCCACGCTAGCCGGCGCCGACATCGTCGATAACAAGAACGGCGGCCCTGTCGAAACACACACGCCGGTGACCTACACCGTAACCTTCAGCGAGGACATGGATGCCACCACGGTCTCCGCCGCCGACTTCGACAACGCGGGCACCGCGACTTTCACCATCGGCACCGTGGCCGAGACCACACCCGGTGTTTTCACCGTGCCGGTCACGGCAACCGGTGCCGGAACCCTCCGACTCAAGGTCAACGCGGGTGCTGACCTGAAGGACCCTGTGGGTAATGCCCTCAACACCACCACAGCCATTGCCGATGACACGACCCTTACCGTCAATCCCGACACCACCGCGCCCACACCCGCCCCGCTCACTTGGGCGAGCGTGCCGCAGTCCACCAGCCAAACCGCGATCGTGATGACCGCCACCACCGCCACGGACCCGAGCGGAGTGGAATACTTCTTCGAATGCACCGCCGGGGGCGGCCACTCCAGCGCCTGGCAGAGCAGTGCCACCTACACCGACACCGGCCTCTCGCCGACCACCACGTACACCTATCGCGTCCAGGCCCGGGACAAGAGCCCGGCGCAGAATCCCACGGGATTCTCAGCAACGGCGTCCGCGACGACTGCCGGCGCGGCGACCATGGCCGCCAGCGCCACCGCGCCCGCTATCAACGGACTGGACATCGCCAATTACGGAGCTTGGAATCCCGCTCCCGACAAGTGGTGGGCTGGTGATCCCGGAGCAAGCGAAGCCAAAGGCCAGACCTTCACCACGGGTGCCACGCCGGTGTTGCTCAAGGCGATCACTTACCAGGCGTTGCAGGCGACCCCCACGAAGACCTACACCATTCGCATCGGCACGGTGTCGGGAACGACCTTCACCCAATTCCGCTCCTACACGGCCACTCAGACCTTCACATGGAACAGTTATGATTACATAACCTGGACCTTCGCCACCCCTGTTCTGCTCGCTCCCAACACGCTCTACGGTCTGGATGTCGGCATGACCAGCAGCACCTCGGGCTGGCAGTCCGGCATTCCCTACCTTAATATCACGGGCAACAATTATGCTGGCGGCGTCCGCTACGGTTCAGGGATCAATGGGCTCGGCACTTCCACCCTGGCCCTGGCATCGGGAAACGACCGCGTCTTCCACCTCGACCTTGAACACCCAATGACGCCCTATCCGAACATCGGCGCCACCGTCCCGGCCGGCGACAGCACTCTTTCCTGGACCAATCTCGCCCCTACCACCGGAACCGATGTCTGGGTGGATGTGTGGTTCGGCGCGGCTCCCGGTGCCATGACCAAGGTGGCCGACGCCCAGCAAAACCTAACTTCCTTCCTGGTCAACCTGCCCGGGGCCGCCACCTACTCCTGGCGCATCGATTCCTACCTCGACGGTGCCCCGACCAGCACGCCGGTCGACAGCACGGTATTCAATTTCACCGTCTCGGATAGCGACAGCGACGGCTTCCCGGATAGCTACGAACTTGCGAATACCGACCCGGCATCCGCTACCGCGCTGAACCGCGACGACGATCTCGACAGCGACGACCTCACCAATTGGCAGGAATATCAGCGCGGCACGGTCCCCACCAATCCAGACACCGATGGCGACACGCTCAATGACGGTCCCGAAACCGTCGGCGTCGGCAACCGCCCGCCGACCGATCCGCTCAAGTTGGACACCGATGGCGATGGGCTGAATGACGGGGCTGAAAGCAACACCGGCACCTGGGTCGATGCCACCAACAGTGGCACCAACCCGACCGTGGCCGACACGGATGCGGACGGCTTGAAAGACGGATTCGAAACCAACACTGGCAATTATGTCAGCACCACCAACACCGGCACCAATCCGTTGCTGACCGACTCCGACTCCGACGGTGCCGGCGACTGGTATGAGGTCGCCGCCTCCTTCACCAATCCTAACAGCGCCTCCGCCAGGCCGAAGGTCCCCTATCCGCTGCCCGATCCCGATCCCCTCGAAACCGGAGTTTCCACCAAGCCGGTCAAGGTTTACATCATGTCCGGCCAGTCGAACATGGTGGGCATGGGCGATGTCAGCGGCACCGCCCCGGGGCTGCTCGACACGATCACAAAACGGGAAAACAAGTTCCCGAACTTGCTGAATGGCAGCAACGGCTG
>CAYOQM010000342.1:0-2800 GCA_964406065.1 uncultured Verrucomicrobiota bacterium | reverse complement strand
CCGAGTACGTTGGGATTTCGGTCGGTAACACTTATGACGGGAATGGGCGCAATTTACGGTCAGAGCGCGGAAATCGGCGGGATTTCATGCAGGATTAATTCGGTCGGCGCGTACGGTCACAAAGTGGTCGGTAACAATTTCGGACCAAAGTTACCACCCATTGCGGAAATAAGTTACCAGTGATTTCGGAGTAAAGTTGCCAGCTTTTTCGGCCGGGCGGGCGATTACACTTGATCCACTGGTGGCCACGGTTGTACGCCAGAATGCTCCTGTATCATAAAGAGTTCATCAGAAACAGTGGTGTACATAACAAACGCCCCCTTGTTGAAACGAAGAATTCCCCACAACTGATCGCCAAAATCATAATACACTTCTACGTCATTTTTTTGATCTCCACTATAGTACCGAGGAGTTCCAACCTTGCCTATCACCCAATCGAGAGAATATGTTTTCTGATTCGCATGAGCTTGAATGTGCATTCCCAAGAAAAGATACGACAGCACCCGCCGAGAGTGCGTTTGTTCATATAATTGGGCAAGAGTATTAAGATCCAGACTTGCCAACTGAAGCGAGTCCATCTTATCAAGCATTGACTCATCGAAAATATTCACGGGATCGTCTCGCTTCCCTATTGGTGCATCAAGGGCCACAGCGACATATCTGACACCCTTTCATGGGGCCAGCAATCCCGGTAACATACCCGCAATTACCTAGTATTGGATAAGGCCCAAAGGTCAAAGCGCAGGGTCCTGTACATCCAGTGGAGATGTCACAATGGGGTGGTAAAGGAGGGGGAGGCTTTGGAGTCGGAATAGGTATCGGATGCGTTATTACAACATAGCATAACACTGCTGTGCATACATAGATGACAACCACGGGCACCGCGATCACTGTCTCTCCATGCGAATCGACATAGAAATATGGACTATTCAGCAAGAAACCATAGGTGTTGGCATAATCAGGAGAGTACAGCGCTTTTTCCAGATATGATTTCTCACTATAGATCTGCGACAGAGTCTCCCTGAGAAGCCGACTCTTCTCCGATGACATCAATGAGTTCCCGAAAGCTCTTTCAATACTTCCAATCGAGGCGTTAATCTCGGACAGATAGGCAGCGGATGCATACACGCTAACAGGGTGCTCGGGGTTAATTTCGTTAACATGATCCCTGCTCGCCCATCTCCCCGTCTCCGGGTGGTAATATCTTGCGCCACGTTCCTTCATCGGTGAACCGGGGGTATGCGTTTTCGGCATCGCCCAGGATTTCGGCGGCACTGCGTTTTCGGCTTCAGGTGAGGTTGTGTAGTAGAAGCCCATGGTCAGCAATCAGTTCATTGGCCAGTTGATCAATCTTCTCCTGGTCGATGCTCGCTATTCTTTGTTCTGGGGTCTGACCCCACGTCCCCCCATCTGCTCCCTAAGGTCCGACCCTGCTCCCGCTTACGGTGCCGAGACCCCATTCGTGGCCTTGTATACATTGATCAGGTAACCATTAGAATAGCTGCTGATGTACGGGACGCCTCCGTATATCCAATAGGCAAAACTGCCGTTTTCCTTCCCATCTCTTCGAACTCCGTCCGTGTATATGCTCCCTTCTTGGTCCCAAAGGGTGACACGGAAACCGGCGCCATTGGACACGATGTTACACCAAAGCCCGCCGTTCTGGTGCCACCATGTCCCATCTGTCGCGGTGCCGTTTCTGTATAGTCGCCGTTTGATAATTCGGCCTCCCTCTCCAAGTCTGAAATACTCACCATCTTTCTTTCCTCTATTGTACTGGCAGAACTCAATCCAGTTGGTTCTGCCGAAACTTTCACCTATTAGAATACCATCATGCATCGAGACCAGTAGATGGAGTTCCTCGATGCATTCTTCCGGGGCGGCATCACCAACTTGACCCACCCCCCACTTAGGGGTCTCGCCCCTGACCAGATAACACCATCTGTAAGTATCCCCGGCTGCGAGCGTCATGCATAATCGACTTTGGGGATGATTAGTGTGCATCCGATTTTCGGAACAGGAGGTGATTAACAGGATGACAAGGGGCAACAACGGCCCAATCATACCCGAGGCTGACCAGGGCAAGTTCATTTTCTGCATGAGGCACACGATGTTTTCTCAGGCCGAGGGACATAGCAGGCGGACTTGTTCAGTTCGCAGCCTTGCGCCAAGGCCGTGATCTCTTGATCGGACTTCCCCTTGCACTGACCCCATTCCCGAGCCGAAAGGTAGGCCTCGTTCTTCGCCGCTTGGGGATCCATTCCGGCACAGTATCGAGCCCTTGCCTCCGCGCAAGCGGCCTCTTTGCAGTCTTTTTCCTTATCCAGAAAGCACTCCTCTGCGCTATGTTGCAGTTCGTGGAGCAGAGTCCTCGTCGCATTGTCGGTCTTTTGATAACAGATCCGCACGCCATATCCCCATTCATACGAGTTCTCCGGCAGAAAAAGGCCAAAACTACCATCTTCTTCGTAGCAGCAACTGCAGAAAATATGCTTCAGACATGGTTCTCCGTCGCGTTTCCTCTTGGCTTTCTTGAGTTGATCGACCAGCTCCTTGAGTGCTCGGTCAGAGTTGATGGCGTCCTGCAACTCGCTTTCACAACTGGCCTTTGAGTACTCCTTAAGACCTAGCGGGTCCACGTTATTCACCGCATGATTATTGACGAAACCACAGCAGTTAAGGCCGGCGTACTCGCCCAGTGGATCTCTGGATTGCCACCTCCCCATCGCCGGATTGTAGAATCTTTGGCCGTAGTACAGCAATCCTGTCTCTGAATCGAGATACTTGGTGCTGAACCTGA
>CAYOQM010000341.1:0-2810 GCA_964406065.1 uncultured Verrucomicrobiota bacterium | reverse complement strand
CCCCCCGTATGTTTAACGCCCAACGGTGGTGGCTGGTTTTCACCCTCGTGGTGTTCCAAATAACCCGGATTTATCGGTTAGTATTGCGAAAGGATTCATTCATGAATAAACGATTGGCTTTCTCGGTTGTGCTCGTGTGCGTGGCGGCAAGTGCAGTGACGGGTCGCCGGAAAACCCCGAAAAAGGGTCCCCGTGGCGGAGTCGGCGATGTCGGACAGAGGGGCGACATGGACGGGCTCGGCAAGGATATCAACGCCGGCGCCCGCAACGACGCCCCCGGCACGATCATCGACGCCCAGTTGTCGGCCATTCAGTTCGCCTTTGACAGCGCCCAAGTGGATGATGTCGAGCGCGCCAAGACCGAAGCCGCTGCGGGCTACCTGAAGTCCAATGCTGGCACCGTCGTCACGCTGGAAGGCAATTGCGACGAGCGGGGCAGCACCGAGTACAACATGTCGCTCGGCGAACGCCGCGCCCAGTCGGTCCGCTCCTACCTGATGAGCCTCGGCGTGGATGCCGCCCGGATCCAGACCAAGAGCTTCGGCAAGGAAAAGCCGAAAGATCCCGGCCATGACGAGCAGGCCTGGGCGGTCAACCGCCGCGTCGAGTTCGTCGTCATGAAGCAGTAACAGGCGGATCGGCCGGAGATACGGCCACGCTGGTGATAAAAAGCCCCGTTTAGGAACGGGGCTTTTTTTTCGGCCCTGAACCTGTTACCTTTTCCCCATGAGTCTTGCCGACCCCATGTTGTTACCGGCCTGTTTCGCGCTTATTGGCGATATCGGCGGGGGCGAGTTGCTGGTGGTACTGACCGCCATGCTCGTTCTGTTCGGCGGGAAAGGCCTGTCCGGCATGGCCCGCACGCTGGGGAAGATCACCCGGGATCTCCAGCGGGCCGCGCAGGATTTCAAGACGCAACTCCTGACCGACGGCCAGGATGAATCGTCCCCTCCGCCCCCGCCTCCCGGTAACGCCACCCACCCGAAGGAGCTACCCCCACGTGACCCCTCAGGCTGACGAGCATCCCGTGACCTCGGCACTGAAGCCCTTCCTCCAGCATCTGGACGACCTGAGGCGCGCGCTGGTGTGGAGCCTCTCCGCCCTCCTCATCGGCATGGGGGTGGCCGGTTATTATGCCCCGGCCCTGTTCCAGCTCCTCAAGGCGCCGATGAATGGACTTGTCGCCAATCCCGACACCTTCATCCGCACATTGGATGTGACCGGCGGCATGAACGTGGCGATGCAAACGATATTCTGGGGCGGACTGCTCCTCAGTTCCCCCGTCATCATCTTCTCCGTCTGCTGGTTTGTCTTTCCTGCCCTGACCCGGTCGGAACGCCGCGCGATGCTGGGCGGGTTGGTCTTCGCCGCCATGCTCTTCATCACCGGGGTGGTGATGTGCTACACGATGGCGCTTGGCCCTGCCCTGCAAATCATGCTCTGGTTCAACTCCTGGATGGGCATCGGGATCGATTATTTCACGGTGACCAGTTACACCGGTTTTGTCCTCAAGCTCCTCCTGAGTTTCGGGCTCACGTTTGAGATGCCGGTCGTGATCCTCGTGCTTGGCCGGCTCGGAATCATTAATTCCGGACACCTGCGCAGCAAGCGCCGCCACGCCATCGTGGTCATCCTGCTGCTGACCGCCATCATCACCCCGACGCAGGACCCCTTCAGCCAAATGCTGCTGGCCGGCCCCCTGATCGCACTTTACGAGCTATGCATCTGGATGATGTGGGCGCGGGAGCGCAACCTTCGCCGGCCCGGGTGAGGACAGCCCCGACTTCCGCCCGCTGGACCCGGGATTGCCTACGGGTTCGCGTGATGTCTGACGTCCCGGCCCTCGACCACGAAGATGGCAATCTCCGCGATGTTGGTGGCGTGATCCCCGATGCGCTCCAGGTAACGTGAGATGAGCAGCAGATCCAGCGCCCGCGCCACGGAGGCTGAATCCTGGGTCATGTAGTCCGTTAACTCCTGCGAGATGGCATCCTTGAGATCGTCAAGCCGGTCATCCCGCAGCAGAACCTCCCGCGCCAGATCCGCGTTCCGATTGACGAACGCATGCAGGCTGTCCCGCACCATCCCCCGGGCGATCACGGCCATCTCGGGAATGATTTCAAAGGGCTTGAGGGGCGGCGCCTTCAACAAGTGCTCCGAGCGCTGGACGATGTTGACGGCCTCATCCGCCAAACGCTCGAGTTCGGTATTGGCCTTGGCCGCCCCGAGGATAAACCGGAGATCGCCGGCCGCCGGTTGGTGCAGCGCGATGAGCGTCAGGCAGGTTTCGTCGATCTCGATCTGCATGTGGTTCACCTGGTCCTCCCGCTGGTACACCGGGTGAATCATGGCCTCATTACGTTCCACCACCGCCTTGATCGCATCGGAAATCATCACCTCGGCGATCGCGCTCATTTTCATGAGGTGGAATTTCAACGCCTGCAAATTTTCATCAAAGTGCCGTTCCATCGTCGGGTCCTTTCTCTCTATCGCAGTATCAGTAATTCAGAATCCAGAATTCGGGAGTCCTGGCTCTCCTTACCCGTATCTTCCGCTTACATAATCCTGGGTCCGCCGGTCCGCCGGACTGGTAAAAATCCCCGCCGTCTGGCCGAATTCTACCATTTCCCCGAGCAGCATGTAACCCGAATAGTCGGAGATCCGGGCGGCCTGCTGCATGTTGTGGGTCACGATCACGATGGTGTAGCGCTTCTTGAGTTCCAGCATCAGCTCCTCGATGCGGGCTGTGGCGATCGGATCCAGCGCCGAACAGGGTTCGTCCATCAGGATGACCTCCGGCTCCACGGCCA
>CAYOQM010000340.1:0-2823 GCA_964406065.1 uncultured Verrucomicrobiota bacterium | reverse complement strand
TGGGCCGCTTGCCTATTAACGCCGCTTATCAACCCCCGATAACTGACCGATTACCCGGCAAGAAAGACGGAAGTGGACAGCCGGATTAGTTTCGCTTAGTTTAACCCAGTCCAGTCAAAAAGATGAAGGGATGCTCGGAAGGCACGACCATGACCACACTTCAACCACCCGTATCCGATCTCGTGACACCCAGCCTGCCTTACGTGGCAACCGTGGAGTTTGCCGAAACACCGGACAACGGCGCAGCGAAGCTCCGTATCCTGCTTCGCCGCCATGAACAGGGTCTGGCCGATACGAACATCTGCGGGGAAATGGACATGACCCTCCGCGCGCTTTCCAACAAACCTACCCGGACAATCGAAGTAAGGGTGGAGGTGGCCAACCTGGCCGCCGGCGAATATACGGGCGAATTGACGTTGGAGATGAACCGCTCAAAACAATCCTGGCCGATCCGTTTCTTCCGGATGCCGGAGCGCCGCAAGCCGGGCATTCCCTTTGGCATCTACGCCGTCCCCTACCCCGGCAATGAAGCGGGAATGGACGAGACCCTGGCTTTGATCCGGGAAACGGGCATCGATCTGCTTTGCCTGCATATGAATGGAATCCGTCAGGATCGGGCATTTGTGGACCGCGCCGCCCGGTTCGGCCTTTCGTTTTGCTCCTCCAGCAATATGAACCACCACGACGATGCTTCAACGGTGGAATGGTCCGACGATTTCAAAATCAAATTCGCTCCTGGCGCGCCCTCCATGGAAAAGTCGCCGGCCTGCTTCAACCGGCCCGACGTCCGGCGGCAGGCGGCAGAATCGTTTGCGGGCATGGTGCGCCAATACAAAGCGCATCCTGCCTTCAGCGGCCTGGTATACTACGGGGACGACCTGTTCATGCACCCTCAGAACGTCATGGGCAAAGCGTGGATTAGCTGCTACTGCCCTTGCTGCCGTGAAGATTTCAAACAGCGGTTCGGATTCGATCCGCCGTTCACGACTGAGGCTCGCCACACCGTCGTCCCCGCGAGCGACCGCTGGCTCGCCTGGATGCAATACCGATGCCGGGATGTGTATGGCGGCTTCGTCGAGGCCCTGATGGCCGCCAAAAACTCGGTGGATCCCTCGATCCAGCTCGGGCTGTGCCACGGCTGGCCGGACAATCCCTTCACCAGCGTGGCGACCGGCATCTATACACCCCTGAGTCAGGCCATGACGGATGTCGTATCCAGCTATTGCTACCCCTTTTTGCGCGCGCCGGCCTCGGATTTCATCTGCCACTACGAATTCGGCAAAATGAACAACCGAAACAAGGACGTGTGGATGCTCGGCCTCTTCCTCGCCGATAGCGTGCTCACGCCGGACTGGGAGATCACACAGAACTACTGGAACATGCTCGCGGCCGGATATAAGTTCATCGCGTTTTTCTCCTGGTGGAACTACGTGGGGGATATGAACAACCCCAATGAAGAACGCCGGCAGCAGACCCGTCACGCGCTCTCCCTCCTGGCCCGCTGCGGCGCCCACAAGGACTGGATCCTTCCCGCCGCACGCCAGTGGGAGGATCCGCCAGCCAGGGCAGCCGCTCTCTACTCCTTTACCACCGAGGCCTGCGACATCGAACCGCACAATCGAAACCACCAGCATATGAAGGAGCTCTGCCGCCTTTACCGGAACGCCCTGGCCAGGCAGGTTCCCATGAACCTCGTCTGTGAGGAGGAAATCCGCGCCGGACTCCTCACCCGTTACGACGCTCTTTGCCTGCACGATGTGCGCGCTCTGCCTGACGATGTTCACGCCAGAATCCAGGCCTTCGCCGATTCTGGAAAACTGGTGCTGGTGGATCCCGACTACCTCTACGCCGACGGTTGGCACCCCAACATGCAAGTCACGGTCAGGGGCGCCATCGAACTGACTCCGGAGAGCATGGCCCACGTTCTGGCCGACCGATTCCCGGGTTCGTTCCAAGTATCGAATCCGGATGTGACCGCCCGCCGTTTTATATCGGGCGCCGCTGAATATATCGTGTTTGTTAACAACTTCCCGGACCGTTATCAGGGCATGACCTATTGGTATGGCGATTCGAAACAGGAGAACGACAAACGGGCGGCCTTTGTCCGCTCCGAGCCGGTAGAAGCGCGCGTCACCTTCGCCAGCGAGAAACGCTTTCTCTTCGATATGTCGACTGGCGAGGAACTCGGCGATACAGACACATCGCTGACGTTGAACCTCGAGCCCGCCTGGGGGCAAGCCGTCATGCTCCTGCCGTGTGAGTCGGCCCGTCTGAACGTCACAGGCCCCTCCATGATCAAGCAGGGAGAAAACGCCTTGTTCACGCTCCGGATGGGCGACAACGCCGGGAAAGCAATCGATGCCTCCTTTGTCGCACGGGTTAGCGTCCTCTCCCCATCCGGTCGAACAAGCCGCCTCGATGGCTATCTCGGCTTACAATCCGGAGAAGCCGATTTCACTCTGCCAATCGGCTGCAACGAGGAGACCGGTGATTGGTCCCTGACATTCGAGGGGGGGTTCCCGCGCAAAACCGTCACACTCATACTCCGGATTGACCAAGGTGCCGCACCTTCCCTCCTTCTGAATGCGACGTGGAAATAGCAGCGGATCGGGTTGCCCTGGATAAGGAGCCTATTGTCGTTGACCCGCCCGGCTCCAGCCTGTATAAAAAAGCGACACACCCCCGGAAGTAACGGAGACATGAGACAGAGCATGCTGAACAGTCGGTGCCTCGCACCCCTCCTGTTGATGGGGATTGCCGGCGCTGGCGCATTCATGTTGATGGCCTGGATCACGGCACGAGGACCCGGTGTCAGCCCCGATT
>CAYOQM010000339.1:1307-2833 GCA_964406065.1 uncultured Verrucomicrobiota bacterium | reverse complement strand
TGCCCTGGGCTATCGTCTTGCGCCCCGTTGGGGCTGAAGAATCCGGTATTGGGCAGGCCGCCTCCCATGAAAGAACGCTCGCCCTCCGCCGCGTAGCATGCCACGCCTACCAATGCCCAGCCCGCTCATGATCCGCCGCCAACCTGCCAAGTCTTTTGTTATCCGCGTCGCATTTCAGTTGGCCGCCGGATGTTTCCTGTTAGTCGCTGCGGCGGCCGCAGCCGAACCGTTCAGTCTGCTAACCAAGGCGCTCACCACCGACCCGCAAGACACCTTGACCGGGGCCAGCGGCGTGGCGCTGTGGACGGACGCCATGACGAGCAGCGTGAGCGGCTTGCCGGCGGTGAAATGCGCGGATGGGAAAATCGGTGGTGCCTTGCAGGCGGGTCAGCCGGCTAGTTTCGGTTATGGCTGGCCAAATCCCGGCGCGGATTTAGATTTCGGCTTCCGCGATTTCGTGGACGTCGAGCTGCGCCTGCCTAACGGATTCAAGGGGACCGTCGCCCTCGACTTCGCCGCCGAAGGTCACCGGGCGGACCAAGCGCTCGACCGCATCCTGCTGCCGATGCGGGTTCTCAAAGCGGACGGGCAAGCGCACCGCTACCGGGTTGATGTCGGGCTGGTGCCGCGGTGGCGCGGGTTGCTCACCCGCTTGGCGCTCGTGATTGAGCCGGCGGCGGGGCAGAGCGACGGCACCGTGGCGGTGGGCCGGTTGCAGGTGGGCGATCTACCAGGCGACACCGTGGCCATCAACCTCAAGCTGAATCTCAAACCGGGGATGAAGATTGAGAATCTGAAAAAAGTGGAGTCCAAACATGGTTGCACCTGGTGGGAACCGGCGCACGAGCAGAATGGCTTCGATCCGATCGTGATGCCGCGGCGCGCGTTGCGGATGTTGGAGGAAACGTGGCAGATCGCCGTGAACCAGTTAGGCTATCGCGATCCGTGCCTGGGCGAGAATCCCGCCAGCACGACCCGCCACAAGATCAATCATATCACTTGGTACGACGGTTTCTGGATGGGCGGCGGTGATCCCCCGCATTTGAATATCCAGGCCAGGGGCTTGCATGACGAAAGCTGGGGCAATCCGATGCCCCACGAACTCGTGCACACGGTGCAGGCCGGTCAACTTGATTTCCTCAACGGCTGCCACTGGGAGTCCCATGCCAACTACGTCCGCTTCTGCCGGAACTTCCATTTCCGCGAGTTCACCGGGCTCGACTGCCTTGATTTCGGGGTCTTGTTGCGGAGCAACTATTTCCAGGATCATCCGCGGCTGATCTATGCGGACTACCGGCCGTATTTCTATCTGGACAACGATCCCGACCAATTCGGTTTCGCCCCTGGCCTAACCGCGAAGTTATGGCAAACCGGGACCAAGGACGAGCGGCTGTGGACGCGTTTGCCAAAGCTGCTCCCGCCAGGTGTGACGCTCGCCCAAGTGGCGGCCGGGATGGCCCGTTCGTGGATCACCTTCGATTTTCCCGCCGGCGAGCACATCAAGACCAAGTTGTTCGGGCCGGAGC
>CAYOQM010000339.1:0-1297 GCA_964406065.1 uncultured Verrucomicrobiota bacterium | reverse complement strand
CCGCTACATGGCGCCGCTCACGCCCGTGGCCGACCGCCCGGAATGGTGGGCCGTGCCGTTGGCCAAGGCGCCCATGAAATTCGGCTGGTGCTGCCATGAAATCGAAGCCACCGCCCCGGTGGTCAACGCCAAACTCGAAGGGCTCGATATCCAGGGCGCTGACGAGGACTGGCGCTGGGGATTTGTTTCGTTAGGCACCAAGGGCGGCTTCGCGGTGAGTGACATTTTCAAGCCGGGCACGGGCAGCTTCAAAGTGCCGGCGGGGAACGAGCGGTTGATCTTGTTTGTCGCGGCCACGCCGAAGAATCCCAGCCTGAGCTATCCGCGACCGACCCCGGACACTGCGGTGGACCGCCATTCCGAGCATCGCCGCTATCCGTATGAAATCACCTTTCGTGGCGCCAAACCCAAGGACCTCCGACTGCCCGTGGACATGCCGGACGGCAAGCCGCATCCCAACGGCGGCGGCTTCGTCGCGAACAGCGCCAAGGTCGATGCCAGCGCCTTTGTCGGTCCCGAAGCGCGGGTGCTCGGCACCGCCAACGTGCTCGGCCAAGCCCGCATCCTCGACCGCGCCGTGATCCGGGAAACCGCGACCGTGCGGGATCGCGCGGAGGTTTCCGGCGCGGCCGTGGTCGGCGGCAATGCCAAGGTGAGCGACGATGCGCGGGTACGGAATTTCGCCTTCGTCGGGGGGCAAGCCAAGCTCCGCGAGCGTTCCCGCGTTGGTGATCTCGCGGAGGTCCAGGAAAGCCTCGACATTGCCGGCGACGCTTGGTTGCGCGGGGTGACCGCGCCGTTGGGAAATGCCAAGGTCGGCGGCTATGCCATTCTGGATGCGGACTATGCCATGGCCTTCGATCTGAACGACGGCGTGCATTTCCATCATGTCCCCTGGGGCGAGTGGTATCTCACTGAATTCGCCGCCAAGCTCACCAAGCCGCGCGGGTTGGTGGCGAGCTATCAGTTCAACGAAACCGACGGCGCCCAGGCGCTGGATGAGTTCGGTGCCCTGGTCGCCACGGTGCGCGGCACCCCTGCTCGCAAAGATGGCGCGCTGCAACTCAACGCCAAAGGGCAATATCTGGTGCTTGATTCCTCATTGGTCGATGTCCCGGCCGCGACTTGGCTGATCGAGGCCCGCTTGGTGGATGACAAGGTTCAGGCATTGTTAGCCATCAATGATGCCGCGACGGCCGGAGTCTTGTTAGGCATAAGCAACCAGGGACTCCTCACAGCGGCGTTGGCCGGCGGCGGCAAACCACCCATGGTGCTGACTTCCAAAGCGCGGGTGCCT
>CAYOQM010000338.1:0-2842 GCA_964406065.1 uncultured Verrucomicrobiota bacterium | reverse complement strand
GACCAGCTTTGCGGGATCCAGCTCCGGCGCGGCGCGGCGGATTTCCACCAGCGCCTCAGCCGTTAGATATCCGTCCTTCTCATAAACTCCGCCGGGCATTTGCCGGACCGCCTCGCGCTCCAACTCGTTGGCCTCGATGCGCACCTTGAACGATTCCTCAATGCGGAAGGTCAGGTCGAGCAGGTCGATCGACTCGGCGCCCAGGTCGGCCACCAGTTCGCTGTGCGGATGGATCTCGTCCGGGCGCACACCCAACACCTCCACCAACAACGGTTGCAATTGTTCCAGGATGTCGTGTTCGGATATTATGGCCTGCGGCATGGCCGATGCTGGGCGAATTCCGCGCCGGGGTCGAGGGATTTCCCCATCATCCATCGTGGGCACCGACGGCCCATAGCACCCCGACCATTGAAACTTCAGCGATGCTTGTCCGCCCAATACCGACCGGTTCGCATGGAGGTCAGCCGTCCCGGCTGTCAGGGAAAACAGGCGTCCCGCCGATCCGCTAACGAAACGACAGGTTTGAAGCCTGTCGGCTATTACAGGCAGGATGCCTGTCCTCCTGCGAAACGAATTGTCTTGGTCGTCCTTCCCCCAAGATGAGACGAATTGCCTGCGGCCAAAAATCTATCACCCCCCCGCATTTCCCGCTTCCCACATCCCGCGAATTCTGCCAGATTCCATCCGTTAGGTAGAAATCCGCCGCCGTGCACTCACCTCATACAGCACCCGCCAGAAGGACCGCGAGTCTCCAGTCTCGCCCGCCAAAGAACCGCGACGCGCGCCTTCCCTTTCCCATCTCATTGCCTCCCCACGCCGGCCCTGTCTCCCTCTTCATTTCCGCTTTCCGCTTTCAACTTTCAGCTTTTCATCTTCCCCCTCTTCCTTTCCTCGTTCAGCTTGCAGCTTTTCTTCTCTCTCCCCTCTCTCCGCCCACTCTCAATATGTTACCATGCGACAGTCCCCGCACCCTTGGATTGTCATTTTGAAGGGCCGCCCCGAGACATTGCACGTCGGCAAAACCATGAAAGCATTCACCCTACCGTTGCTTATTGCAGCCATGGCCTGTCCTTGTTATGGGCAGGCGCAGGATCCCTTTGAGCCAGATCCGGATAAGGAGGCGGCCGGGGAAACGGATAGCGCGGTGTTTTACGGGGGCGGGGGTCCCGTCGATCTCAAATCGCTCTGCGGGAAACCCATCAAAGAACTTAGGTTATTAGGACGCGACGATCTGACAGATATTTCCTCCGTTGCCGGCTTGAAGCTCGAAGATGTCATGCTGTGGAAGATCAATGTCGCAGACATAACGCCACTTGCAGGGATGCCTATCAAGAAGCTCGTGATTTTCGGTTGCCCGGTGAAAGACCTGTCGCCCTTGAAGGGAATGCCGCTGGAATCACTCTGGGTCGGGGCCACCAATGTAACCGACTTCGCACCTCTCAAAGGGCTGCCATTGAATGACCTCAGCCTGTATTCCTCCGAGGTGTCAGACCTATCACCGTTGGCGGGCATGCCGCTGGAGAGGCTGGATCTGTCGGTGGTCGACTCCGGCAGGATCTCCGACCTCACGCCCCTCAAGGGCATGAAGCTGAAACGGTTGGATCTCGACGCCAACACCGTCAGCAAGGGCATGGACATCATTCGCGGCATGAAGTCCCTTGAAGAGATCAACCGGCAGACTCCGGACAAGTTCTGGCTGAAGTACTACGCGGATGCCCCGGCGAGAAAGCGCCTCAAGGAATTGGGAATCCAGTTCCACCACCTCGGTGTCGCTGACGACGGTAGCTGGGACCTCGGTTTCCATGGCGACGATATCAGGGATCTCGCCGTGCTCAAAGGACTGCCGGTAGGCGCCTTGGGATTGCGAAAGTGCCCGACCGGCGATCTAACACCTCTCGAAGGCTCGAAGATAGAGAGGCTCCACCTCGAAAGCACGGCGGTCAAAGACTTGTCGTCACTCAGGAAAACATCCTTGAAATCCCTCCTCCTCTTCTGTCCCGAAGTTGATGATATTTCACCACTCAAAGGCATGCCGCTGGAGTATCTGCTGCTGGACTGCCCCAAGGTCAAGGACATCTCGGCGCTCCACGGCATGCCGCTGCACACGCTTTTCATCCGAGGGACCAATGTCCGGGACGTATCGCCGCTTGAGGGGCTGCCATTGGAGGACCTGTTTGTGGATATCGACCGCATTGATGAGGGCATCAAGGTTCTTAGACGCATGAAATGCCTGGAGAGAATCAACAACCACGACGTGGAACAGGTGTGGAAAGAGTATGGAAAACCCATCGTCCTGACCCGGGCGGAAGCCTGTGCGGATGCAGATATGGTTGCCATGGGAACGATCGGGGAACCTGGGGACCTGCCGGTTACTTATTCCGCTGAAGAGCCTCGTCTCGTGTGGGTCGGGAGGTTCATCAGATCCGCCACGATGAAGGATTTCAGGATTTTGTTGGGTGATGCCCCGGGGAGATTGTCGATCTATGGAGGCAGAGTTCCCGGAGGCCCTGATTATCGTCTTGAGGCGGGTGAATTCCTGCTTCTGCTGACGAGGCTCGGTGATGGTGCCTACTGCGCCGTGGATTGGAATTATTCATTCATGCCAGCGAAGAATGGCATGGTTGAGTGGGTTGCGGATCAAGGTTCCAACAAGTCGGAGTGGATCGCGACAGATGAGGCTCTGCGGAGGATCAAGGAGTTCCGGACAAAGGAGGAACTCCGGACAAAAATGGACCATTCAGGCAAGACTGCCCCCCGCTAGTGTGGCCCGTCTTACAGAAAACACTTTAAGCGGTTTGATTTCCGATTGATGATTGTTGATTTTTGAATGCTGATTGGATGT
>CAYOQM010000337.1:0-2854 GCA_964406065.1 uncultured Verrucomicrobiota bacterium | reverse complement strand
GCTGATGCCGGATGCGGTGGATCCGAAGGACCGGGAGATCTTGTTTGTGAAGGAAACCAGCGAGTTGATCGCGGTGTGGGAGGGGGAAAAGCTCACCAAGGAGGCGGCCCGCGCGGCCACCGGCATCGAGCGGGTGGAGTGGAGCAATACGTTCGATGCGGCGCTGCACCGGTTGGTGCCGCAGGCGGAGCACGTGTATTTGCTGACCAACGAGCACTTGCGGGCCACGGTGGTGGTGGAGACGGCCAACGACCGGTTCATCAAAGCCTGCCAGCGGCGGTATCCGCTGCATCGCTACGAACGACTGGCACCGCTGATGCATCGGTTGCGTATCACCAAGCAGCCGGTGGAGATCAAGATCCTGCAACGCGCCTGCGACATCACGGAGGCCGGGTTCCGGCGGGTGTTGGGCTTCATCAAGCCGGGGGTGGGCGAGTGGGAAATCGAGGCGGAGTTCCTGCACGAGTTCGTCCGCCGGGGCTCGCGCGGATTCGCCTATGGACCGATCATCGGTACCGGCAAGAACGCATGCGTGCTGCACTATGTGGAAAACGACCAACGGTGCCAGGACGGCGAAATGGTGCTGATGGATGTGGCGGCGGAGTATGCGGGGTGGAATTCGGATCTGACCCGCACCGTGCCGGTCAACGGGCGGTTTTCGGCCCGGCAACGGCAGGTTTATGAGGCGGTCTTGCGCATCCTGCGCGGGGCCAACCGCATCCTGCGGCCGGGCCTCCGGCCATTGGAATACCAGCAGCAGGTGGTGGCAATGATGGAAGTCGAGTTGATCGGGTTGGGCCTGATCGACGCCAAGGCGGCCAAGGACCAGGGGCCGGACAAGCCGTTGGTGAAAAGGTATTTCATGCACGGCACCTCGCACCATCTGGGGCTGGACGTGCATGATGTCTGCCCGCCGCACGAGCCGTTTGCGGAGGGGATGGTGTTCACCATCGAGCCGGGGATTTATATCCGCGAGGAACGCATGGGCGTGCGCTTGGAAAATGACGTGGTGATCGGCAAGGATGGCAATTTCGACCTGATGGGCAACATTCCGATCGAGGCCGAGGAAATCGAGGCATTGATGCAAGCATCGCGCCTGGCCTGAGGATCCGTCACGACCATGAACGGAGAGCTGACTGGCATCGTATTGGGCTCTGGCCTCGGGCCGCTGGCGGAGGCGGTGGAAGGCGGACGCGAAGTGCCGTTTGCAGACGCTGGACTGCCTGCCTCGACGGTGCCGGGCCATGCCGGGAAGTTCGTGTTCGGGCGGTTGCATGGTGCCCCCGTGGTACTCATGAAAGGGCGGGTGCATCTCTACGAAGGCCACTCCGCCCAGGAGGTGACGGCGGGCGTGCGCTGGCTGGCAGGGCAGGGGATCACCCGCTTGGTTCTAACCAACGCGGCGGGCACGCTCAACCCGGATTTTTTCCCCGGCACCTGGATGTTGCTGGCCGACCACCTGAATCTAACCGGCACCTCACCGCTGCACGGCGCGGAGTTCATCGACCTGAGCACCGCCTACGATCCCACCTGGCGGGCGGAGTTCCGGGCGGCGGCGATGGCACAGGGGATGCCATTGTCGGAAGGCGTCTATGCCGGGCTGCGAGGCCCGCAATATGAAACCCCGGCGGAAGTGCGGATGCTGCGGACGCTGGGGGCGGATGCGGTGGGCATGAGCACCGTGTTGGAGACGATCCAAGCCCGGGCCTTGGGCCTGCGCGTGGTGGCCTTGTCCTGCCTCACCAACTGGGCCGCCGGCATCACCGCGGCCCCGCTGGATCACCAGGAAGTGCTGGCCACCGGCCAACAAGCCGCCGCCGCGATGATCCGCTTGCTGACGCAAGTCCTAACGAAGTGACCGTTCTCAATTTGGGCTTTCATTATCGCAGCGTGCGGCTATCCTTGGCTTGAGCCGGCAGACCGCCGCAAATCCACTTCCTATGATCACCGTCTATTGTTATCAAAACTGCAGCACCTGCCGCGAAGCGCTCCGGTGGTTGGCGGAGCGCGGGATTGCCCACTCCGTCAAGGAGATCCGCGAAACTCCGCCGTCAGTTGGCGAGTTGCGCACCGCGCTCCGGGAGTTCGACGGCGATCTTCGCAAGCTGTTCAGCACTTCCGGCACCGATTACCGCGCACTCGGCATCAAGGACCAACTGGCGACGATGCCCGCCGCCACCGCCTTCAAATTGCTCTCGCACAACGGCAATCTGGTGAAACGCCCGTTTCTCATCGGCGATGGCAAGGTGCTCATCGGTTTCAAGCGGGCGGAGTGGGAGCGGGCGTTGAGGTGACGGACGGCTAGGGTTGGGTCGAAGTGAGGTGGGACGCAGGCGTCACTCCTTTGCGGAAGCCATTGAAACCATACATCAGGGGCTCGTAGGTCCCGACGACGCTGACGTCAGCCTTGGCCGGCACTTCGAGGCCCAGGCTCCAGTAAACTCCGTTGACCACTAACCGCCGCAGCCCCTCGCTGGCAAGGTCGGTGGCGGCTCCCATCGTGGTGCAGAGAATTTTGTTTGTTTTGCCCGCCTCATTGGGAACTTCGCGGGTCCAAGCGATCGGCATCATCGGGTCGTTGACCGGTTGGGTGGTGCCATCCGCCCGTTTTTTGGAATAGCTGGCCGGGGCGTCGGTCGGGTTCATGCCTTTGAGCACTTGGCCGCGCAGCAAGATCTTGGCATCGGCGGGCGGGGCGGCTTCGTACACATCGGAATTGCCAAACACGTCGGTTACTCCGCGCAGGATCGGATCACCCGCATTCGCCGCTTCGATGATGCCGCGGCCGGCCTCCGACTTGTGCGCGCCCCAGTGGCTAACCCATTGCTCGCCGAGCACGCGTTTGCCGAAACTG
>CAYOQM010000336.1:0-2874 GCA_964406065.1 uncultured Verrucomicrobiota bacterium | reverse complement strand
AATACCGGCCTCACCTAGATCCGGGCAGGGCCAAAAGAACCCCTTATCAGGCGCGGCTACAGTTTCGACGACTCCTAGGGCTAACGGACTTGTCTTGTTCAGGTGACTGGAAGATGTCGCAGAGACAGGATTGATACAGCGCCCATCCCCCGCACTTGATGTGTTATTTCTCACAATTTCACTAATAGCACCACTGTTTCGTCAATATTGAGAAAATGAGCAACCAAAGTTAATCCTTTTCAGTTTTTCCGCATCTAAACGGTGATTTTCGCCGTTCGGCATAAATAATGCTGATTATAGCCTTGAAGAGATCATGAAAACCTCAACAACAGCCGCACTTCTAGGGATGATAATTGGCTTAGTGCTGTGCGATGGGAGCATGGCCGGGACAAATTTCTTTGTCCGCACCACCGGATCCAATACCAACAGCGGGACAGCGCGCACCAACGCCTGGAGCACCATCCAGTGGGCGGTCGACCATGTAGGCCCGGGCGACACAATCACCGTATTGGCAGGGACTTATGCCGGGGCACTGATTCAGGGTGCCGGAACTTCCAATGCACCGATCACGCTGAAGGCCGATGATGGCGCCACGGTGATTCTCAATACCAAGAGTGCAACAAAAGGCAATGCAACCCACAGCAGCATTCTCTGGATGGAAGACTGGGATAGCGGCACCCAGCCTGTAGCCTATTGGGTCATCCAGGGATTTGAAATCACCAAGTCCCTCCGCTACGGAATCGATATCCGCGGGCGGAGCGACCAGAGCAACCACCATATCACCCTCATCAGCAACCGTGTTCACAACAGCACTTCGACAGGAATATTCACCTCGTTCACGGATGATGCGCTCATCGCCGGAAACATATCGTATTCGAACGGGGAACACGGCGTATACCACAGCAACAGCGGAGACCGGCAGGTCATTCGGGGGAACACATTGTACCGCAATGCTGCATGCGGAGTCCATATGAACGGAGACCTGTCTATGGGTGGCGACGGCACGATTTCGGACGGTCTGGTAGAGAACAACGTTATCTACCTGAACGGAACGAGTGGCTCAGGAGTCAATATGGACGGAGTGATCAGGACCACTGTCCGGAACAATCTAATCTACAATTCCCCAAACAACAGTGGAATCGCGTTATTCAAGACGGACGGGGCCGTTCCTTCCCAGAACAACGTGATTGCCTACAATACCGTCATCATGAGCCGTGGGGGCACAAGCGGAGGCTGGGCAATGAATGTCGCGAACGCGGGCTGCGTTAGCAACCGGATCAATAACAATGTTTTCTACTCCTACGATTCCTTGCGCGGCGCCATCATGCTCGCGGCACCATCGATACCGGGGTTGGTCTGCGACTACAATGCGCTGCAAAGTCGCTTCTCAACCGATGGCGGAAACACCAACTTTATCTCCAGCCTGGCCACCTGGCAGGCCCTGGGATACGACACCCACTCCGTCATTGCCTCGCCGACCCAGCTCTTCGTCAGCGTCACGTCCAGCAATTACCATCTGGCCGCCTCCAGTCCGGCCATTGACATCGGCACCGCGGTCGCCGGCGTGGTCGCCGACATCGAGGGACAGTCCCGCTTGCAAGGCAATGCCCCGGATGCAGGCGCCTATGAATCCGTGCCGCCGCCCGTGTGTTCCATCGCAGTATCCGGAGGTGCCGTAACCCCTTCTGGCGTTGTGATCGTCCCCAAGGGTGGCAACACTAATTTCCTGGTCAGAAGCAGCATCCACTATCACGTCTCAGGCCTGTACACCAATGCGGTACCCATCACCTCGTATACCTATGACAGTCTCCTCACCAATGTGGTTTTCAATTGGAATGGCATCAACACCAACGGCACGTTCAGCGCTACATATGCAGAGAACATGTGGAACAATACGCCGGAAACCTGGCTGGCCCAGTATTATCCGGGAAGCACCAATTACGCCGCCATGGCCAACAGCGACACGGATCACGACGGCCTTACTGCGTGGCAGGAATACCGCACGGGAACAGATCCCACGAATTCGGCTTCCGCACTGCGGATTTCCAGACTGATCCCGCAGGCGTCTTCAAACCGCGTGGAATGGCTGGCCGGCCAGGCGGGCGCGGCTTCCTCGTTCAATGTCTTCCGCTGCACCTCTCTGGGGGGATCCTGGGAACTCGTAGCCACCACGACTAAGGACAGTTCCGGAACGAACACCTGGTGGGACACCAGCCTCCCCTCCGGACAACCCGTATACTACCGGATCGCCACAGGGAACTAACCGCCGCATTCAGGCTCCGCTGACCCTCACCCCACAGGGTCAGGCCCCGCCGTTCACATCCTCATCAGCCAGATGGAGATGATGCATGACCCGATGCAGGGCCGGGGCCAGCACAATACCCATGATGGAGATGAACACCAGACCACAGAACATGGCGTACAGTCCCGCAAAGAGTTTGGCAGGCGTGGTCGTCATCTGATCCACAGGCCCCATGCCACCCAGGATCATGGCGGCGTTCTCGAAGGAATCGATCCACGCCAGCCCGGCTATTCTGTGGTAGCCCAGTATACCCATCAAGAGAGCCACCCCCGCGATGCACTGCGAGACAAGGAAACATCCCGCCATGCGTCTGGCGAAGGCCGGGAGACTGGCCAGCGGTTGATGATGATGTTCAAACATAGCGGCAGTCTATCACGTTTTGGGGGCGCTTCAATAGTAAGCCCCATACCCCCGCGCTCACCACAGCACAGCAGCACATGGGATAGGAACGGAAGTTTTTGAACAAACGCCAATATACCTAGTATTTACTGGGCTTTTTGTTGATTTTCAGGGGATTCGAGTGGAGCCAACAGTCGGGATCGAACCGACGACCTGCGCATTACGAATGCGCC
>CAYOQM010000335.1:0-2878 GCA_964406065.1 uncultured Verrucomicrobiota bacterium | reverse complement strand
GGATCCTTCCGTCGGCGAGTGTCGCGAAGGAACCCTCCGAGTTGCGCGGATTATCCGGAGAATGAGCAAGGTTCAGGACGATTTCGGAGTTCATGGTGCTTTCACGGGTGCTGGCCATAAGGCCGGGGTTAGCAGGGGCTCGGGCAGGTCGGGCACTGCGGCATCCAGGGCTGCCACGACGTCGGCAGTCAGTGGGCCGCGGTTGAAAAGCGCCACGTTTTCGCGGATCTGCGCGACGGTTTCCACGCCGGCCAGGACGCAGGTGACGCCCGGCTGGGACAGCATGTAGCGGACGGCCATCTCGGCCGGCGTCAGCCCGGCCGCGCCGGCGATCGTTGCCAACCGGCGACGAACCGGGATAATGTCGCGCAACGCCGCGGGGATCATCTCTTCCGGCATCACCAGTAATCCCTGCAGATAGACGCTGCGGATGAAAACAGCCATACCGTGCGCGGCCGCCTCCCGGAAGATGCCGCTGTGTTGATGGCGCCGGTCCAACACATTACCGGGCAGTTGCATCGCAGACACCCGTCCGCTCGCGACAAATTCCGCCGCCGGCCCGGTTCGGTTGTCGCAGGAAACGCCGGCGTGCCGAAGCCAGCCTTTCGTTTTTAAATGCTCGAGCACGTTCAGGTGCCGCGCATCGCTCTCGCGGTGAAACAGCACGACGGGCAGGCAGTCGAGGCGGAGCCGCCGGCGGGATTCGGCCACCGACTGTTCGATCGCCGGCGCGGCAAGGGCGGGGTCGGCCGATTCTTCCGGAGTCAACGCCCGCACTTTGGTGACCACCACCACGCGGTCGGCAACACCCAGTTCATGCAGCGCCCGGCCCAGGACTTCCTCGCTACTGCCGTAAGCGGCCGCGGTGTCGAAGCAATTGACCCCGCCGTCCAGCGCCGCCGCAACGATCGCACGGACCTCGTCGTAGCTGGGTTGTCCCGTGCGGTTGGCCACGCCGTATGGCAGGCCGAACTGGACGGTTCCCAGCATCAGGCGGGACAGGTTATAATCGGCGAATTTATTCGTTTTCATATATGCCTTGTCGGGCACCTCGTCGAGCACCTTGTCGAATGGCCCTCTTTTCCTGCGCTCTTCATTTCCTGGCCATCACTCCAGTCATATTCGCAACTCGCTCGATCAGACTCTTTACATTCAGGAATTTGTCAGATGTCCACCTACCTCGGGCCGCACCTATATCCAGCAGCACAGCAAGACGAATAGTAGCGCGGTTGGATATTCCCAAGAAACGCCGATGGTCCAACTCGGCAAATCGTCCGTTTCCTTCGGCAATGTTCAACACCATACTGGTCGCCGTTTCATCAATATCCCGAAACACTCGAGTATCGTTCGTCTCCCATATGACAGTTGAATTGAGAATTCCGATTACTTCCAAAGCAACCCTGTAGACATCGAGCGTTTCGTGACTAAAACACGCATCGGACCGAAGCGGAGCGACCCTGTATTCAGCAGTGTCTTCGTGGGCACATCGAGCATCCCACGATTTACGCAAACCAATCAGTTTACCGCACATGGCAAGAAGCTGTTTTTTTCCATTCAGTTCCGTTTCGCTATCCAAGAGAGACTTCACCCGCGCCACATCAAGACATGCCGCGCACTCGAACAGTGAGCCCAGACTGTAATCCATAGCAGTGTGTCTGATTTTAATGGAATCCGCGCGACAGGCTTCTGCAAGGTTTAAGATTATGCTTTCCGCAGCACGCGAGAGGTGGTCCGATATCGCATGCTTTCTATCCCACTGCTCGGTCAAGGCGGCCGCGTGTGACGCAAAACGCAGGGACTCCTGATAAACAATCAATCGTTCATGGCTGAACATGACATATGACCTTTCGACAACGTGCTCGACGAGGTGCGCGACAAGGTTGATCCCCCTCACTTCGCCGTATATCCGCCATCCACCGGAATATTCGTGCCTGTCACATATGCGGAAGCATCCGACGCGAGGAATACGACGATGCCCATCAGGTCCGTGTCGTTGGCCAGGCGACCGAGGCAGGTGCGCTCGCTATAGTTTTTCACAAAAGCCTCGGGATGACTCGGTGACTTCAGTCCACCCGGGTGGACGCAGTTGACCCGGATCGCGCGCGGGCCATAATAGCTGGCGAGAAACCGGGTCAGATTCGTCATTCCGCCCTTGTGGAAGAAATAGTCCGGATACCAGCCGTTCATGTCGGTGCCGCGATAGTTCAACGGTTCCACGCCGACCAGGCCCATCATGGAGCCGATGTTGATGATCGAGCCGCCGTCGGCCATCACCTCGCCCAGAGCCCGTGTGACCAGAATCAACCCCGTGCCGTTGACGCGCATGCTCTCGTCGATCGCCGCCGCGTCATCGAAATAG
The DNA here is from genome assembly GCA_964406065.1 of uncultured Verrucomicrobiota bacterium. Classification (GTDB taxonomy): domain Bacteria; phylum Verrucomicrobiota; class Kiritimatiellia; order CAIKKV01; family CAITUY01; genus JAABPW01. Next base: position 519 of record CAYOQM010000335.1, on the reverse strand, counting down.
CCTTTTTTCACCGGCCGGGCCACGGCGTTGTTGACAAGAATGTGGAGTTTTCCGCTCTCCCGCACAATCGTGTCGCGGACGGCAAAGATGGACGGTTCGTTGGTCTGGTCCAGCCGCAGGGCGCGCACGTCGCGGCCGAGCGCCCGGTGCTCCGCCGCCAGTTTCTCCAGCGCCTCCAGGTTCCGGGATGCGATGTAGGTCCGGGCTCCGGCTTCCGCCAGCGCCTGCACGATCTGCCGGCCATATAATCCCGCGCCGCCGGTCACCAAAGCGACTTTGCCGTTGAGCGCGAACGTATCGAGGATGCTCATGTCGATTTGCCTCCGTAGAGGCTTGAGGCCACCACGGCCGGACGCTTGGTGAAATCGGCCATGACCGAGCTGCAATACTGCGCCAGCCCGATCACATCGGCGCCCACGTTCAGGAATCGATAGCCCATGGCGATCAACTCGTCCAGGTTGGCTGGGGAGGCCACCGTGCCGGCGAACTTGCCGTGGGCCAGGGCCGCCTGGACCACGC
>CAYOQM010000334.1:0-2886 GCA_964406065.1 uncultured Verrucomicrobiota bacterium | reverse complement strand
CCGAGCATGGCGCGCACGCCCTCGTCCTCGACCTTGCCGGCGCCGTGGGCGATGGCCTGATCGAGCAGGGAGAGCGCGTCGCGCATGCTGCCCGCCGCGCCCTTCGCCAGATGGCGCAATGCGGCCGGCTCGAAGGCGACGCCCTCGGCCTCCAGCACGCGCGACAGATGCTCGACGATATGCGTCAGCGGCATCTGCTTCAAATTGAATTGCAGGCAGCGCGACAGCACCGTTACCGGAATCTTCTGCGGATCGGTGGTGGCGAGGATGAACTTGACGTGCTCCGGCGGTTCTTCCAGGGTCTTCAGCATCGCGTTGAAGGCGTGGCCGGAAAGCTGGTGCACTTCATCGATGACATAGACCTTGTAACGACCGCTGGTCGGCGCATAGGTGGCGCGTTCCAGCAGCTGGGTCATGTCGTCGACGCCGCGGTTCGAGGCGGCATCGAGTTCGATGTAATCGATGAAGCGCCCGCCGTCGATCTCGGTACAAGCCCCGCAGACGCCGCAGGGCGTGGAACTGACGCCGGCCTGGCAGTTCAGGGCCTTGGCCATGATGCGCGCCAGCGTGGTCTTGCCCACGCCGCGGGTGCCGGTGAACAGGTAGGCGTGATGCAGCCGGTTCTGGTCCAGCGCATGGCTCAGGGCGCGCACTACGTGCTCCTGCCCGACCAGCGTAGCGAAGGACTTGGGGCGCCATTTGCGGGCGAGGACCTGATAGCTCATGCGGCGATTTTATCAGGCCCGCAGAAGCAAGCGGGGCAGCCCGTCAGCGACGGCCGCCCCTGTTTGTCGCGCAGCGAAACCGGTGCTTTCCGCGCCGGCGTCAACTCTTGCTTGGCGCCGCCGCCGGCTGACCCTGGCGCTGTCCGCCACGGCCACCATGCTGATACCCACCGGCCATGCCGAAACTCTTGTCCGCCGTCGCCTTCTGTTCCGGCGTCAGCGCGGCGTAGAGGCGATTGAAGGACTCATGCACCGACTGCATCGCGGCGAGGCGCTCCTTCATCATGCCCTCCATCTTCGCCATGCGCTCCGGGGCGGGAACCGGCTTGTCGCTTTGCATGGAGGCGCGCATGGCCTTCATGCCCTTGCCTGCTTCCGCCTTGACCTTGTCGGCATAGGCCTGCCACACCGGTTCCTGTTCGCCGCTCAGCTTGAGTTCAGTCTTGAGCCGGGTCAAGCGCTGTTCGGCGCGGACCCCGGGTTCCATCATGGCGCCGCGCTGCATGCCGCCGCCTTTCATGCCCGGCATGCCGTCGGGATTGCAGCCCGGACCTTGCGCATGGGCGACGCCGAACATGACGGCGCTGGCGGCGAGAACGCAGGCGATGATTTTTCGATTCGAGTTCATGGTGTGCTCCTGTGATGAAGTAAATGCCTCATGGCAGGATGCATTTGAACCGACCGCTGTAAGCCGGATGTGACAGGAGCGGGGAGTTTGTAAGCGAAGATTGCGCCGCCGCTCGCGGGCAGAAATCGGAGGGCGGCGAGCCTGACCCCCGGCACTTGCGGAAAATGGCTGTGGCTGCTTCCTTCCGGACCTGACCAGATTCACCACCCCTCAATGCGGGGAGACCCGCCGCGGCGCGAATTCTAGCAGTGCGGCATCGCCGCAGGTGAATCCTTCGCCGTAGCGCCAGCGCCGTCCGCAAGGGATACCGTCTCCGGCTTTGCCGTAGACATAACTTTTTGTCCCGCCGCTGCCCTCACCCGCCGCCGCGCTGGTAATACATAGTAAAACGCCGCATGAAGCGATCCTGCTCTTCCGGCCCCAAGCCGTCGAATTCGATCTCGACGCGATGGCGCTCCATCTGCACCATGCCGACCGCGAATGGCGTGACCGGCGTCAGGCGGATGGACCAGCCGTTTCCCTCGAACCGGCCATCGACTTCGCGAAAGTCATCGCCACCCGCTGCGGCGGGAAGCGTGCGGATGAAGTCGGCACGGGTAATCGTGGCGTCATAACGCAGCGGAAACTTCATCCGCCGGCGACAGGCGGCCAGATGGCCAGCGTTTCCCCGTCGCGCAGGATCCGCCCGCCGCGCTCCGCGGGCGGCACGAATGCTCCGTTGAGCAGCACCAGATGGACCAGTCGTGCAGGCAGCTTGAATCGCTCGATCACCTGCGCGACAGTCGTCGCGTCGGCGATTTCAACGATGCACGCGTTGGTCTTTCTGGCTTCGGCCGGAAGATAGTCCTGCAACTGGGCGAACAGCTTGAAGGTAACCCTCATGCCGCCTTCAGCGCGGTGCCCAGGTAGGCCGTCATGAAACCGGTGGGATCGGCCAGCAGGCGTCCCTTCCACTCACCCAGCGGCGCCTGGGTTTGCACCAGGCCGCGCAGGGCGCCGACGTGGTCGGTCCAGCCGATGCTGGTGGCGCCGATCAGCACGTCATCCTTGAACTGCAGTGACAGGTAGCGGTAGTTCGCTTCATCGACCAGTTCGACGCCCACCCCGCCCTGCTCCTTGCCGACGCCCTGCCACTGACCGAAGGAGGTCGAAATCAGGCCCAGGGTGTCGAGCACGTTGATCGCCAGGCTGCCACCGCTCGTCGCCGTGCCACCCGCCATGTTATGCGCGGCAATGCGTGCCTGGTCGACGGCGTTGGGCTGAACCGCGTTGAGTTCCGGCTTGCCCGTGTGAAATCCGGCGGCTTCGGTGACGTCACCCGCGGCGTAGATATCGGCTACGCTGGTGCGCATGCCGGCATCGACGCGGATGCCGCGCTCGATGGCGATCCCGCTGCCGGCCAGGAATCCGGCGTTCGGCGCCACGCCCGCGGCGGAGATCACCAGGTCGGCGGCGATCTCGGCGCCGGTACTGAGTTTGGCCAGCAGCGCGCCGTCCTTCTGCGTGATGGCGGTCACCCCTGCGTTGACGTGA
>CAYOQM010000333.1:1400-2889 GCA_964406065.1 uncultured Verrucomicrobiota bacterium | reverse complement strand
GTGATAACAGACGGCGGACGACTCCGGACATGGCACTGGCGGCCCTAAGAACGGATATACTTTCCTGTTGGGGCCAGCCATAATTCTTGGGTTCTTGGAGTCCATTATCCCAGATGTTCGAATGTGACGAAGCTCGCAGGCGTGCCCAATCTCATGCAACAGGCCAGACAGATGGTTGAGGAAGATGCTTCCCCGGCTCTGGTGGCTATCAACAGCTATTCGGGGAGCAGGAGTTGGGTCCATCGCACAGTCGAACACCTGTGAAAGGGAGGACGGCCATGTGTCCAACCCCCATGTGGAATGGAATGCCTGGCCATTACCGCCACTCCCAATATGCCCCTTTCTGGCCCCCTTTTCTACACGCGCCCAAGTGCTTAAGAATATTGCGGGTTTCCTCGATTGCATAGTAAGAGGGAGAAGCCGTCTAAGTTCAGACTCGGACTTGATATTGCGCAGAACTTTATCGGGAGCTTTCACCTTTACGAAATCTATGTCCACCTCACCCGTAGCAGTAAAATGCAGACAAAAAGACTTCCTAGTATAACCGTGAGCAGCGAGACCCTCCGCAGCAATTGCCTGCAATAACTTGAGCCCTGTGGACAATTTCGCATTTAAGGATTCGATTGAATACCCATGTAAAACAGGTAAGGATGCGTCATAATCATCGGGAACTAAGCAGCACGTATTGAATTTGGTGCAGGATATATCCGGAACAAACTCAAGCTCGATCTCGTCCTTCCCGTTTTCGTCAGATATGAAGACCGTGTTTAAACCCGCTCTGAGTTCAACAAAAGCCCGAAAGCGACCGTTTCCATCATCATGAACGACCGAGGCTTTAACGCCTGAAACTGAAAGGGGATGCCCCGTGTGCGTACCTGCAAGAAATACAACCGGTGTATTCACGACAGTATGGCTGGCAATGTTCAGAATCTCAGGCTGCAGCGTCTCCATCCGTTGATCACCCCCTACTACACCCATTTATCAGTTTGCTATCTGTCCGATTCACCCAAATCATAGCCCATGGTTAATGGAAGTCAAAGCTAACCATGTATTGTCTCACAAATACACAGGACAGACAGCGAGGCGTATCAGGAAAGATTGGGTTAGGAGCCATCTGTCGCCAGCCTTAATCCCGCCCCCTTCCGCGTTATAACTATTTGTATATGAGCGCAGTACCGATCACTCGGTCCGGCGCTCTTTTTATTTCCACACCTAACGTAGGAGGTACCACCCCATGTCACGCCCATACCGCTATCCCTGGCCCGCCAGCGCCATTACCCCGGAGGAAATGGCCCTGTTGTACCAGGCCCGGGAATCGGGGCCGCGTATGCCAATCACCCGTCTGATCGCCCGCGCCGTCAGGCAAACCTATGGCTCGGTCCAGTCCTCGACCGATCCCAAACCCAAAGAGGACATGAAAATGGAGGCCGCATGAACGCACGAGAAATCTACGAACGCATCAAACAGTTGGATATACCCCGGCGCGCCA
>CAYOQM010000333.1:0-1390 GCA_964406065.1 uncultured Verrucomicrobiota bacterium | reverse complement strand
GCACTTTGGTGAGGCGGTCCTGCTCGGGGCCGCGCTCGCCTGGTTGCTGGCCCATGTGCCGTACATCGGCGGGTTCCTTGCGCTCTGCGCGCTGGTAACCGCCGCTGCTATAGGCGTTATGCGGGAATTACGCGAAGACTTGGACCAGTTGTTCGCTGATGTACCCGCCAATGCTTAACAGGAGAACAGCATGAAGATCACCATACCACGTTCTGAAATCAAGGAAGCCGTCGCCGGCCTGGGCCGGATCGTCGCCAACAAGACGACGCTGCCCGTACTGTCCTGCGTCAGGCTGGACGTGAACGGGGCCGTTACCCTGAGCGCGACCGACCTGGAACAGTCGGCCCGGTACCAGTTCACCGGAAGTACCAGTTCAGGCACAGGCAGCCTGGTCATCCCCTTCCAGTCCCTCAAGGACCTGGCCAAGGGTAACGACCGGGAACAGGTCGAGATCGAGGCCAATACCCCGGAGTCGGGTACCGTCATCAACCACGTGGGCAGCCTGGCCGTCAAGAAGACGGTCTACGGCACGCCCTTGGACGAGTGGCCTGTACCCGATGCGCCCGCCACGAAGCCCGCCGAGGGTTTCCTGGAGACGTACAGGAAGCTGCTGCCGTTTACCAGCGAAGATCCAACCCGGCACATGCTGGGCGGGATCTGCGTGGACGTGACCGGCAAGGGTAACAAGCCGGTAACCATGGTAGCGACGGACGGCCGCCGGCTGACCTGCTGCAATTCGATGGTACTGCCCCTGGAACTGACGACCGTGATACCGGGGAACAAGTTCCTGGGCTGGCCGGGGCTGGACGGCGAGCAGCAGATCGGGATCAAGACCGAGACTGTGAAGGTGAAGGAGGGCCGGAAGACAACGGAGCATCTGGAGGTTCGGGGTTTCGCGTTGAAGGCCGGTTCTTGGACGTATACCTGCAAGACCGTGGACGGGAACTACCCGAACTGGCGGCAGGTCATTCCGGACGCGGAACTGTGCAAGGATAACCGGATCACGCTCACGGACGATGACGTGGACGCGCTGCGGAAGATCCTGCCCACCTTCCCCGGTCACGACGCCAGTACGCCAACCATCAAGCTCCAGCCGGGCTTGAACGGGGCGCTGCGGATCGTCGGGCGGGGTAAAGACGACAAGGTGGATACAGTGCTGGACCTCCAGGGCGGCAGCAAGTTCGAGGGCAAGGGCGCTGTCTGCCTGAACCGGGAGTACCTGCTGGATGCCCTGAACGCGGGCTTCCGCAGCTTCCAGTTCTCGGATGCCAGTTCCCCCGTGCGTGGCGATGACGGGCATGGGGGAACCCATGTCCTGATGCCCATGCGGCTGGAGGAGCCGGTGCAGCCGGTACCGGAGCAGTCGAACGGTGCTGGCACTACGGCTGCG
>CAYOQM010000332.1:0-2893 GCA_964406065.1 uncultured Verrucomicrobiota bacterium | reverse complement strand
TCACCAGGGCTTTGCCACGACCCAGGGCGCGGTCGGCGTGGGCAATGCCACGCGCCGCACCGTGATCCTGTCGTTTCTCTCGATTCTGATTGTCGGGTATATGATCACAAGGTTGTTCTACGTATGATCCGGCTTCAAAATGTCACCAAGATACTGGGTCAGCGACGCGTGCTTGACGGCATCAACCTCGAGGTCCGCAAGGGCGAGACGCTGTTCATCGTCGGCCCCTCCGGCACGGGCAAGAGCGTGACGCTCAAGCACATGGTCAGGCTCATGACCCCCGACGAGGGCTCCATCACGGTGGATGGCGAAATCATCAGCGAGGCGTCCGGGGTGAAACTTGAAAAGATGCGCGACAAGTTTGGCGTGCTGTTCCAGGGAGGAGCCCTGCTGGAATGGCTGAATGTGGGGGAAAATGTGGCCCTGCCGCTGCGCGAGAAGACGAAACTGACGGAGGATGAGATCCAGGCCAAGGTCATGGAGAAGCTGGCCATGGTCGGGCTCGAGAAGGATACTGAAAAGTTTCCCTCCGAAATCTCAGGCGGGATGCGTAAGCGGGTTGGCTTGGCGCGGGCTATTGTCACCAATCCCGAGATCATCCTCTACGATGAGCCCACCTCGGGGCTGGATCCGGTCTCGTCGCGAATGATCGACCGGCTGATCGATCATTTGAAGAACGAACTCGGGGTCACCAGCGTGGTGGTCACCCATGACCTGCATAGTGCCCTGTCCATCGGCACGAGGATCGCCATGCTGACAGGGGGCAAGATCGTCGAGATGGCGGAACCGGCCGCCTTCGTGAAATCGCAGTCCGAAGAGGTTCAACAGTTCCTGGAATCACAATTTATCACCGTCCGGGGTGAATGGGAGAAACACGGCTTATGAAACAGAGCAGCATCGACAGAGAAATGACGATTGAACTGGTTGTCGGAACCTTTATGTTCATGATCCTGCTTGCGCTGGCCTATTTTACCATCGTATTGGGCCGGGCCAATCTTTTCGAAAAGAAATTCCCGCTGGAAGTTGAATTTGAGGACGTCATGGGACTGCGAAAGGATGACAATGTCATCGAGCGCGGGATGACGGTCGGCAAGGTCAAGACGCTGCGGCTGCTGGAGGGCAAGGTTCGTGTCCTGGCCATGATGGACAAGCCGCTGAAATTGAAAGCCGACTACCAGATCACCGTGATCAGCACCTCGATACTGGGAGGGCGGAACCTGGAGGTCAAGGCCGGATCGGAACAGGCGCCGTTCCTGCCGCCGGATGTCATGCCGCAGGGGACCCGGCCGTTCGACCTCATGGCCGAAGCCGCGACGGCGGTTCACGAAATCCGCGTGGCGCTCAACCAGGGGGGCATCCTGACGAATCTGGAACAGTCCATTGCTTCGATCAAGGATATCTCAGGGAAAATCAACCGTGGTGAAGGGACTATCGGGAAGCTCGTGAACGATTCGGGGCTCTATAACGAGATTCAAGGCGTCGCCAAGGATATCCGCGGCGTCACCGCCAGGGTTCAGGAAATTGCCGACAAGATCGGACGGGGCGAAGGAACGCTGGGCAAGCTGGTCGCCGATGACTCGGTCTATACCAATGTGGCGGCCGTGGCGGCCAATCTCAAGGAGATCAGCGACCGGCTGAACAAGGGCGAGGGCACACTCGGGAAACTGCTGTCCAAGGACGACCAGCTTTACAAGGACATCGCCAGCACGACGGAGTCCCTCAAGGCGATCACGGGCAAGATTCAGCGCGGGGAGGGGATGCTGGGCAAACTGGTGAATGACGAGAGTTTGTATAACGAGGTGAAGGGGGCGGTGGGAGAATTCCGCGCCACCGTGGATGATTACCGCGAAACCTCGCCCGTCGTCAGCTTTACCACTCTGCTGATGGGCGCTTTTTAAGTCAGGTTCATTTCCCGAAGCGGGCATAGTAGTAAGCCACGCCGGCGAGTCCGCAAAGGCTTGAGGCCAGGAGCATGGCCAGTGGACCGGGTCCCGTGGCATCCGTTGCGGCGTGGCCGGAAAGCAGATTCGCCGTCACCCAGATAACCCCTCCTGCCATGGGGGCCAGCATGACCGACACGCTGCGGGCGGACCAGTAGATGCCGATGGCCTGGACCCTTCCTATTGCAGTCCCCCGGTGTGGCATTCGCTGCACTTGGCAGATTCATCCAGGTCTCCGCCGGGATGCGCGAAAGGATGCCCCTTGGCGTTCAGATTGTCCAACTGGTCGCCCTTCCCCTGGGCCAGAATGATGTGGCAGGTGCCGCAGTCGTTGGCCTTGATGCTCAACTTGCCGTCAGCGCTCTTGTGGTCACCGTCATGACAGCGGAAGCACCCCGGGAATTCCTTATGCCCGAGATTGTTGGGGTGTGTCTTCCAGTTGGTTTTCATCTCGGGAAAGAAATTGCCATTATAGATCGACTGGACGGCCGCAACGGCCTGGAGCGTGCGGCTGTCGCCGGGGTAGCGAGCCTGAATACTGGCGGCAATTTTCTGCATGGCCTCTGCTGCGGTTTCATAGGGTGCGGTCAGCGCTTCCATGCCGGCTTTCTTGATGCCCGTCATAGAGGGATCCAGTTTGCCCAGTGCGAGGGCAAGATTGACGGCGGCGTCAGGACTCTGGAAGATGTGAGAGGGTCGGTTATGGCAGTCCATGCAGTCCATGACCTGAACCTTGTCCGTGGCGGGATCCGGCTTGAAGTCAGCTGTCCTATACTCGCGGGATTCTACCTGGCGGTTGGTGACGCGCACCCAAGGAATCACCTGATGCAGGTCATCCCTGGCGATGTACTCGACCCGGTTGCCGACGTTCATATGCCAGTGGATGCCGCCGACCGGCCCATCGTTCGCATCTCCCCCGCCAACCTTGAGGAGCAGACGGACTGTAAAGGGGG
>CAYOQM010000331.1:2035-2899 GCA_964406065.1 uncultured Verrucomicrobiota bacterium | reverse complement strand
CAGCGATGATCATTGCCCTCGCTTTTCCGTTGCACCGGATGCTCCCCTGGTTAGTATCAGCGACAGTCATGCAAGACGATCATGAGTGGCAAGCCGTGGAACAGGCATTCGCAACGGATCGACAAACCGTCATCAGGGCTTTCATGCTCGGACGTGGACTTGATGTTGCGCAGACACGGCACGAAATCCACGCTCGCTCAGGCGTCCCTCTTCCCCCCGACGCCATTCTTGTTGAACTGAAATCTCTCCTCGCCAAAACACCCGCCCGCGATCTGCGTGGCAAGAAGACTCGCCTAATTCCTCTGTTCTACGGGCAGAGTTCAATGCGTGGTTTTCTGGCGCTTCGCACGCCATATCTATCCTGTCAGGAGATCTCGGAGACCATCCTGAAAGATACGGGCATTCCTATCACCAGAAAGGGAATCTGGGCGGCGGCTAGACGACTCGGCATCAAAACCCAGGAGCAACGAGAGGCCTTCAACCGGGCCGTGGACAAGAAGCGCTTCGACCACAATCGAATCGCCGCCAAGATCGACTACAAGAAACGCAAGGTTGACTACGGTTCCTTTCAGTCGAAACGCATGATGCAACTCCGATCGCACCCGAAGGGTGGGGGTGCCTTTGCGTTCGGCCTGAAGGATCAGATGCGGCTTAGGAAAATCACGCACGCCACTGTCGCCACCGCCCTCGGCGTGTCTGCGGGATGTGTTCGTGGATGGTGCGCCTTGAACAACCGCATATCTCCGTCCTATTGGCACCGACTCTGTCGGGTGCTGGAGGTCACGCCCGATGCCATCTTCAAAGTGGCGCCAACTGAAATCCAGCGAACGAAGTTCGCGGGCACGCTGACGTATTGATTCGACG
>CAYOQM010000331.1:0-2025 GCA_964406065.1 uncultured Verrucomicrobiota bacterium | reverse complement strand
CACGAGAAACGACTCTCGCCGCCCGCTCCGCGATGGGGCCCCCAAGCCTCACGCTGGCCGCCCCCGCATGGGGCCCCCGCATCGCGCGTAGCGCTCCGCGCCTGTTATTCCCTGAACAAAACCCCCTCGAAATCAGTCGTAACTGGCATCACATAAAAGCATTGCGACTGAAACACGACCTGTATGTTTTCAGTCATAACCCCCTGAAAACCATCGAAAAACAGCCCCATTCCGGCGTCAATTCCCCTGATAATCGCACCAAAATGCACCTCAAACACCGCAACCCACGACCGTACCGGTCGGCTGCCGCATCTTCTGTCGCGCTGTTTTGACGATGAACAACTGCCGCAACTCGGGGAACAGCCGCATGGCTCGGTCGTGACGCGCTTCCGCGCCGGCCGTCGTGATCCGCTGCTTCCGGGCGATCTCCTTGTATTCCAACCCCATGAACCGCCAGCACACCACGTCCCGCAATTCCTGGGGCAGCGTCAACAAACGGGCAACCAACTCCTCCATCACATCGACCGGCAACTTCGCCTCAGCCGCACCGGCCTCGGCCTCCTCGGGGAAGGGAACCATCGCACAGGTTGACTCAGCCCCCACTTCGCCGCCCACGACGTAGGCCGGCCTCTCCGGGTCAACGGCCATCGTGCGGAGGGAGACCTCCCGCAACTCACACTTGGCGCATGGCGTGCGCTGGAAGGGCATCCCCGCGTATTTGCCGGCGTCGATATCTTCACGGTACTGGCAACGATGGCACTCCATCAGTCCGTCCCTCCATCCTTACTGCCCAACCCGAGTTTCCACGTCAGAATCCCCAGGGCATCGGCCGTGTCCAACGTCACGCGCAAATGCGGATACCGCCGCGCCATCAGTTCCCGGATCATCCGTTTCCGCTCCGCCTTCTGCTTCGGCAGTGCGCCCAGGGTCTTCATCCAGACGCCGGGCGCCACTTCCTCGAAGGGGATCCCCAGGGAATACAACCCGGCCTCCACATTCCCGCAATGCCTGGCGAACTTCGTCGCCGCATTGGGATGGTCGCCGGGCATCCAGTGCCCAACCTTCTCCATGACCGCGGAGATGCCCGGCAGTTCAGCGGCCAGTTCCCGTAACCGGTCCACCATCGCGGTCATGCCGGCGGGAATGGATTCCGCCCGGACAACCCCGTCTATGTCTACGTAGCCAAAGCCACCGCTTGCACCCGGATCAATCGCCAAAATCGACTTCATTGTTTACCCCCTGGTGACGCTATGACGGTACTTTTAAGAAAGTCCCGCCTCCCGCCCGTTTTCGCCCTGCATTTTGTTTTCGGACCCATATTTTCCCTTATATCTCCATTTTGAAGAATCAAGTGTCATAGTGTCACCAGTGCTCGCTTGTCTTTGATTTCCAAGCGGTTAAGCGGTGACACTAATAGTGTCACTCTGGTGTCACCATAGCGTCACCGCGATGACGCCGTTTCCGATCGGTGACGCTTCGGTGACCCCGTGTGACGCATCCTTTGTTCCGTAGTGTCACCCTCTCAAAACGGCACTTCATTGCTGCTCTCCCGGTTCCAGAATCTTTCGATATTGACGTGCCAAACCCGAGCCGTGTTGTTCCTCACAAATTGCAGGTACCCCGATCCCTCCATTCTGGCCAAAAGCCGACCGATTCGGCTCGGTGTCACGTCCCGGAGTAGCGGCCCAAACCCCTCTACGTTCGCCAACTGGGCCATCAGGTCCGTCGCCGTGCCGACCCATTCCTTCGTCCCGGTCGCCAACTGCTTCAGAAACGCCCCCAGCAGTTCCTCAAACTGCGCCGTATCGGAACTCTGGCGGGCCTCCGCCTGGAGTGACTCCTCGATGTACGCCTTCACCCCGTATCGGGACGTACCCACCACATGCTCCGGGATAACCCAGTCAATCAGCCACCGGCCGAAGTAGGGCAATTCCCCGGTAATGACCTCCACTACATCGGCCGGGAAGTTGCGGTCCATGGTTTTGACCCGGAACAGGCACACCTTGTCCTGGTTGCTCACATCGA
>CAYOQM010000330.1:0-2911 GCA_964406065.1 uncultured Verrucomicrobiota bacterium | reverse complement strand
TAACCAGTCATACCTCTTCGACTATTGTCCTGTAATGCTGAGATCACATTTTGATCAGACTGATAGCAGGGACAAGACAACAGTTGGCTGGCTGCTTCTCCCCCATCAATCCTTCCGCGACTTGCTATACGGCATAAGCGACAGAACGGGTTTGAATTGCTAGAAAATCGACCGGATTCAATAGCCTCAATTGGACGCCACCACAGTTCATCTGAACCGTCGACTCTTAGATCTGCAACATAAGCAGTCACCCACGACTTTGTCTGTGCGGCCACGCCTGCCAACGCATTTCGCAAGAGACGATCATCAACAAGAACAGGAAGAAATATATGCTTCTGGCGCTTCACGGGGGCAGCAGAAAACAGAACACCATAATAATCAGGCCAGAACACTTGTCGCGACTCAAGCTTTCTAAGGCGAAACACTTGTCTTGCACCCCAACTGGGAATCTGTGATCCGACTCGTGCGGCCTCGTCATAACCTTTGACAATGATGACTTGAAATGGGATTGGACAGTCCAACGCAAGAGTATTTGAACATTTTATTACATTGTGATTATCAATAACTCCATCATTTACTTCCAGCGCTGACACGAGATCCTCAAACTTAGATCCATTAACTTCCAATGCAAAGCATTGTGGATGCCCCCTAATTACCGTCCATTTTTGACAACTGGGACATTGAATTGCAAACTGTTCCGCCATAGGTTTTCCTCACCTTTTCAAATGGGATCCAGTCACTTATCAGTATTCAGCGCGAGCAGGTTCTCAGCATCCTGGATTCATAACGATTGAGATCTTGTAATGTAATTTACTATGACAGCTAAAGCGGGGTCCGTCTAGTCGGCACGATTACTACAGCTGCTGTAGTATATTTAATTACAGCCAATCGGGAAAAGCGGGCAGGTCTTTCAGACTAGTCTAAGCAGGATTACGTAGCGCGAACACTACGCCTCACCCTCACCCACTAGATTATCGGCCAGATAGGTGCTTTTGCTTCCATTGAACATCCAGCCACTTTAGGGCGGCCTCATGATCTTCGGGGCGGCCCCAGGTATGGCCGCCGGGGTGGATAAGGACCTGGCAGGGACGGCCGCATTTCTTTTCGGGTTCCATCATGGTCTTGGACACTTCGGTTCGATTCATATCGGATTCACCAGCTATGAAGAATATGGGGATATGTTTTGGTGGGATTGCGTAAACCCCATCTTGGTAATAGTAATAGCCCGCCCCAACACATACAACACCGGCACAATTATCCTGAAATTCAATTGCGCGATACGCGCTACGCCGAGCGCCACCTGAGAAGCCGCTAAAGTATAACCGCCGTGTGTCGATATTAAACATCCTCATCACGTCAAAGATCACGGCGGCATTGTTACCCACCCACGCAAGATGTGACTTGGAGTTGTTCCCTGACTCGGTCAGACCAACCATGATCCAGCCGAGTTCCTCGGCTGTTTTCGGGGAAAGCGGTGCGGCATTTTTACCCGGATTATCGTTTATCAGCAAAGGGGCCGGAACCTTTGGATCATAGGAGTTGGGGACATAAAGGCTGTAGTGCAACCTTGGGTCACTGCAGGTCATTGCCATAACCTGGCCTTTCTGAGTCGTGAGAGGCGGGTGGCTTCGAAATAACGGTTCGCGGGCAAGCCACCATGTCCGATCTTTGTCCCCTCCCTCTTCATCCGCAATCCACACGCCGGGAGCCGAAAGTTGAGCGCTGAAGACACTGAGCTCCCATTTGGCCGGCCAGTCGCTACCACGGAGTGTGCTTGTCGTATTGAACTTCGACCAGGTCATGACGCCATTGGTTACGGTGACATTGAAGGTACTTTTGGCCATGAATGACGATCGTGTTTTGTATGTATCAGAAGCCTTTGACATTGAGGCTTTGTTGGTGGAGACCTGCGCCCACAGTGTGGCCGCCCCCTTCCATCCATTTCCATATTTTGTAATCGTCACAGTGGTCTGACATGTGGCCGCCCTTGTCTGCAAGAACCCCCTCCAGTTTCCCGCCACTCGCTGCTCCATCGGAATCGGCGCCTCCAACTCAAGCCATGCGATATCTTCGTCCGACAAGCGTTCCATGGAAACTACTCCGGACCGCCCTTCAGCCGACACCAAGGACACCCCTTTTGGTTGCAGTGCCACAAAGTGAGCCTTCATGGACTGTCCAGATCGCATTTTCCATTCACGTAAAGGGCAAAGTCGGTTCTCTCTGCTCAAGTAGGCGAGATCGTTTGTGGATAATTGCATCAGGGCAACCATGAATTCCCGCCCTTCGGCATTTTTCACCACAACCATACCCTCAGGCGTGATGGACATAAACTCACCCGAACCTCGTTGTCCCTCCCGTGTGGTCCAGACACGCGAATCCGAGGAAAAGGCGGAGAGGGCGACCAACAAGATAATTCCAACCAGTCCACCCAAGATGTTCAAGCGCATATGACTCCTTTGTTTCCTCTCTTCATCAACACCTATCAGATGGTCATGATCAGGACTGCCATGGATATGAAGAAACAGCCCAGCAGGATCTTGCTCGTGACGAGGTTGTTCTGGCTCCACTTCAATAGCGAATCCGTTCTCAGCCCGAGATATGTCAAGGAAAAGACCATGACGAGGGGAACCATGAACATGGCATTGTACAGCAGAAGCCATTTCCAGGCGTGAAAGGTTAACCCGGACAGGGTGCCAGCCTCGCCCGCAACCGGGGAATTCTTGATAATGAGAACAAGGGTTGGCACATAAACCTGCCCGGTACAGACACTTTCAATGGCCGTCACCACAAAACCGGTGAGCAGGCCTCCCGCAGCCAAGTTCCTCATACGGACACCTTTCCACATAATGTCATGAATACGGGTCTTGGCACCTGACGGTAGTTGCAACGTCACGTCTTTAGGGTTGTGGCT
>CAYOQM010000329.1:0-2917 GCA_964406065.1 uncultured Verrucomicrobiota bacterium | reverse complement strand
CCCCGGCCTCTTTCGCCTTCCAGTCTGGCGCAGGCTTCCAATCCTTGTACCAGATCCGGATGGGACATCCCGCCCAGGCTTTCTTGACCACGATGACGTTATCCTTGCCGAAGGCCTTCTCGATTGCGGGCGTGAACGACACCTCAGGATCCAAGCCTGCCATATTCGACTGCCCCGACAGGATGAACAATCGCTTTTCATCCCGGGCCGCCTTCTCCGGATTCGTTACGGCATTCTTCTCGTAGAATGAAAAGTCGTCCTGTTGAACGGGCGCAGCGGTTTTGTCACGCCCCTGGCCATCCGACCACATCGCCGGATCGGCCTTCACGGGCGACGGCAGGAACGGGCGGCGCTTGGCGGGCTTGATCGTCAATTCCAGCCGGGCCGGCTTGAGGCCGTCGCTCTCGGCAATCAACACTGCCTTGCCGGGTTCATCAAGCGACTGGACCAGCACCTGGGCCAAGCCGGCCCAGAGACTGCGCACGGGTGCCTTGTCCGGCTCCCGCGTGGCGGCATCGCCATTGCCGGATCCCAGCAGACGGACTGGCCCTTCAACGCGGAAACGGATCGTATTGGTCGCGGTCGGCACCGGCCGGCCCTGGGCATCCACCGCCTGCATCGTCACCACCGCCACGTCCTCATGGTTCGCCCGCAGTTCAGCCCGGTCGGGAACCAATGCGACGGCCACCGGCTCGCCCGTGGTTTCGCGCTTGTCGCGCATAACCACCGCGCCTTTCATGAACCCGACCGCCTCGATCGCCCCCGCCTCATAAGGCACCGTCCACGACACATAGCCGAGTTTAGGCATCGGCTTGCACCCGAGGCTCCTGCCATTGACGATCAGGTCGATCTCATCGCAATTACTGTAGACCCACACGTCGATCGGCTGGCCTTCCCGGCCCTTCCAGTTCCAATGCGGAAAAACATGGACCATCGGCTCGGCGCTGTACGCGGCCTTGTAGTAATAGGCGCCATCCTTGGGAAACCCGCACAGGTCGAAGGCGCCGAAGTGACAGGACACGATATGGGGCACCTCGCCGGGCATCTTGCAGCGCTGCCATTCATTGGGGAAGAACGGCCCCGGCTCGCCACGGTAGTCAAACCCGGTCCAGATGAATCCGCCGCACATCCACGGCCGCTCGGACTGGCGCTTGACCTCGGCCAGGGTGAAGGTGCCGCCGGAGAAGTTGTATTTTTCGTCGTACGACAGAAGCCGGCCCTGGAGTTCCTGCTTCTCATAGACACCCCGAGACGTGTAGCTCCGGGCCATCTCGGTCTCGATGATGGGTTTATCCGGGTACAGCTTGTGAATCTTGTCCCAGCTGTCCCAGGTGTAATTGAACCCGATCAGGTCGAGTTCCGTGGCGGCCGATCCGGGTATTTCATGCCCCTCGTTCTGGCCCATCGCAACCGGCCGGGTGGTGTCCAGCGAACGGACGCAGTCCCGCATCCCACGGGCCACCTGCCCGCCAATAGGGGTATGCTGGAAGGAGACCTCCTCGTTGCCGATGTTCCAGGCGATGACGCTGGGCGAGTTGCGGCAGGACAGCACCAACTGCCTCAATTCCTTCATCGCCTGTTCGCCCGTGCTGAACTTGCGGTTCTCAGCGAGAACCAGCATCCCGAGCCGGTCGGCCACGCGGATAACCGGCCCGCCAGGGTGATGGGCCGTGCGATATCCATTGAAGCCAAATTCCTTGAGCCGCCTGAGGCGGAAGGCAAACACGTCATCCGGCAACGCGATACCGACTCCGGCATGGTCCTGGTGATTGGCGGCGCCCCGGATCTTCAGCGGCTTACCATTCAGGAAAAACCCGAGGTTCGCATCATAACGGATCGTGCGGACGCCGAAGGTCTGTTCAAACCGGTCCACCACCCGCCCGCCACTCTCCAGTTCGACCACGGCCGTATAGAGCTGCGGCTGTTCCAGCGACCAGAGCCGCGGGTGGCGCACCTTGGCCTCCATAGAGGCGGTCGTCTCGCCGCCCGGCCCGACCTCGACGCGGCTCGAGCCATCAGCCACCTCCCGGCCTTCGGGATCAAGAACGCGCGCCTTGATCTTTACCCCCGCCCGCGCCATGCCCTTGTTCGCGGCCGTCACCTGGATCCGCAAATGGGCTGGCCCTTCCGGCGTGTCCTCAAGGAAGCTCATCCCATCGGCCGGATCCACCTTGAACCAGCTCTGGACATAGACCCCGCCCCACGGCACATGCACAGGCGCGGTCTTGACCAGATAGACATCGCGGTAGATCCCCCCGCCCTCGTACCACCACCCTTCCGGCAGCTTGCCGTCCACACACACGCTCAGGACGTTCGAGCCGCCATAGTTGATGAATTCCGTGATATCGAATTGGAAGGGCGCATATCCGCTCTCATGGCGACCCACGATGAAGTTGTTGCAATAGAGCGTTGTGGTCTGGAACGCCCCCTCGAACTCGACGGTGATCCGCCGCCCCTTGTCGGAGGCGGGAATGGAGAAAGGACGGCGATACCACCCCACCTCGGCGGGGAAATAACCATGCCCCGCGTTCCCTTTCGTCGAGGCGAATGCCTCAATGGTGAAATCGTGGGGCAGATCAATCGTACGCCACGCCGCATCGTTAGTGTAGGCCAAGCCGATCCCCGGCTCCGTGCCGTAGGTTCCGTTTTTGGCGTACTTGCCCCAGTGGTTGACCGGAAGTTCCCCCTTGTGGAACTTCCAGCCGTAGTTCATCAGCAATGTCTCCCTGCCCGGGGATTCCGGGGCGGGAGCACCCCATGCCGACATCAGCGCTGCGCAGGACAGCGCCCAAACATGACGTGGAATTTATTCCTTAACACCCAGCCGTTTCTGCAACTCCTCCAGCGACACACCTTTCGTCTCCGGCAGGAATTTCCACACCAGGATGAATTGCAGCACCATCATCACCCCGAAGAA
>CAYOQM010000328.1:0-2934 GCA_964406065.1 uncultured Verrucomicrobiota bacterium | reverse complement strand
ATCATCCACCTTTCATTTGCGCGGTATCAGCGCTTCTGACGTTAGCACAAAACCTGACCGATCTGAAAATCATGACGCGAAACACACCGTTGGTCCAACGCCTCCTCGCCCTCACCTTTCGCACGCTTCATGGACCGCTGGCTTTAGCCGGCACTGCCAATGGGGTGGGCAAGGAAAGTGCTCCGGCACGCATTCTTGCTCGATTCATTGGCCAATGTGGGCGAGACGCCCACGCTCCTTGAGAAGACTCCTTTTCCTCCGCCATGCGCCTCCTCGCCCTCACCGTCCGCAATTACCGCTTGCACCGGGAGCTTTCGCTCGCGTTCGATCCCGCGCGGAATCTCATCGGCGGGCCGAACGAATCCGGCAAGAGCACGCTGGTCGAGGCCGCCCACCGCGCGCTGTTTCTCCGGGCGAAAACCGGCGGCAGCCTCCAGCGGGAAATGGTGTCCTCCCGCCACCTCGGCGACCCGGAGGTGACGCTCGCCTTCGAAGCAGCCGGCACCCATTGGGAACTCGAAAAACGCTTCGCCGGCCCCAAAGGCAGCACCCGCCTGACCCCGGCGGGCGGCACCACGCTCAAGGACGACGAAGCCGAAACCCGCCTCGCCGAACTCCTCAAAACCGAACTCAGCGGGCGGACCAACGCCACCCAACTCGCAGCCACTTGGGCGCACCTCTGGGTGTGGCAGGGCAGCTCCGGCAGCGACCCCAGCCTCCACGCCACGCAGCACCAGGACACGCTCGTCCAGCGACTCCAACAGGACGGCATCGCCGCCGTAACGCAGTCGGCCACCGACCAACGGGTCCGCGCTACGATTGCCGCCACCTACGAAACCCTCTTCACCCTCACCGGCCGTCCTCGCGCTGGCTCCGCGCCCGAGATCGCCCGCGCCGAAATGGAAGCCGCCGAGGAGGCCGTTCGCACCGCCCGCGAAACCGCCGCCCGGCTCGAACAAGCCGTCGAGGATCACGCCCGCTCCGAAAAAGAACTTGCCGAGACCGAGTCCGTGCTGCCCGGCCTGCGCGAGCAACAGACCGCCGTGGAAACCAAGCTTGCCCAGGTTAGGGAATTGCAAATCCAGGAGGAAACCCGCCGCCGCGCCTGGGAAACCGCCGGCGGCGCCGTCGTCCATCTCG
This sequence comes from uncultured Verrucomicrobiota bacterium, assembly GCA_964406065.1. Taxonomy (GTDB): domain Bacteria; phylum Verrucomicrobiota; class Kiritimatiellia; order CAIKKV01; family CAITUY01; genus JAABPW01. The sequence continues at coordinate 1,794 of CAYOQM010000328.1, read as the reverse complement.
GGGAAACCGATTTCCGGCTCCGCGCGCACCATCACCAAGCCGCCTCCATCCGGACCGGCCTGGTCCCCAGCATCGAGTACGAAACCACCTTCGCCGCCGAAGAAGAAAGCGCCCGCCTCGCCAGCCAAGCCGCCGATATTTCCCAGCGCGACACCGCCGATGCCGCCCGCCATGCCCGCCAGTATCATGACCTCGTCACGGCGGCCGTCAGCGCGTTTGAAAAAGGCGAGACCCACCAGTGGCTCGTCACCCGCACCCGCGAGGCGGACGCCATCCGCGCCGAGCTGGGCACCCATCGCGAGGCCCTCGCCAGGCTCCCGGAAATTTCCGCCAAGAATCTCCAACAACTCCGCAAGCTCGAGCGCGACGCCAGCCAGGCCACCGCCACCTTCGCCGCCATGGCCACCGGCATCGAGGTGCTTCACACCGACCAACCGGTCACCCTCGACGGCCAACCGCTGCCACCCGGAGAAACCCGCGTTCTAACCGACATCGGCGAACTCGCCATCGGCGCGGGCACGCTTGTCCGCATCCACCCCGGCGGCGGCACCTCGCTGGCCGAGGCCCGTGACCGCGAGGAAACCGCCCGGCGTGCGTTGGCCACTGCCCTTGAACGCCTCACCCTGCGCGACCTCGACCGTGCCGTGACCGTTGCCGAACAGCGCCAAGCGTTGGAACAACAAATCGCCCACTGCGAAACCCGCTGGAAAGCCATCGGCGGCGAAACCGCGGCGACCGAACTCGCCGCCGCCACCACCGCCTTCGAGGCCGCCACCGCCGAAGTTCAACGCCGACAGGAGGCGCTCGATGCCGCGACCGAACCGGCCTTGCCCGCCACCCACGCCGCCACCCGCCACCTGCTGCCGGCCGCGCAGGCCGCTCTAACCGCCGCCGAACAGGCCGAAACCACCGCCCGCCGCAGCGCCGAGCAACTCCGAACGCGTCTGGAAAAGGCGACCCGGGCGCTCCATACCCATCGCGACAACCTCAGCACTGCCCGCCTTTCCCTCCGCGATTTGGAAACTCGCATCCAGGTCCTCGAAGACACCCACGGCGACACCGCCGCCCGCGCCCAGGCCCTCCTCGCCGCCCGCGAGGCCGAACAATTCGCCGCCGCCGAACTCGCCGCCACCCGCCAGTCGCTCGCCGCGCTGGCCCCCGCCGATCTCACCGCCGATCTCGACCGTTTCCAGCGTGCCATCGCCCAGCAGGAAACCCGCCGCCGCGATGCCGAAAACCGCCGCCTCATCGCCCGCGACCGGCTCACCCTCGACGGCAGCAGTGACCCCCAGGCCGAACTCAGCCACGCCCTCGCCCGCAGCGCCGCCGCCCGCGACACCCACACCACCGCGCATCGCCGCGCCCAAGCCATCGCGGAACTCCAGCGCTTGTTCGCCGACTCCCGCGAGGCCCTCGACCGCAGCCTCGTGCAACCGCTGGCTGACCGCATTTCCGGCTACCTCCAGTGCCTGTTCGGCCCCGGCGCCCGCCTCGCCGTAAAACTCGGGGAGACCGGCATCGACAGCCTGGAACTCGCCCGCGCGGACGACTCCGCGTTCGGCTTTGGCACCCTCAGCGGTGGCGCGAAGGAACAAGTCGCCGCCGCCGTCCGCCTCGCCATGGCCGAAATCCTCGCCGCCGACCACGACCACTGCCTCCCGGTCGTGTTCGACGACGCGTTTGCCTACACCGATCCCGACCGCGTCCAAGCGCTGCAACGCATGCTGAATCTGGCGGCCATCCGCGGCTTGCAAATCATCGTCCTGACCTGCACGCCCACAGACTACTCGGCTT
>CAYOQM010000327.1:0-2951 GCA_964406065.1 uncultured Verrucomicrobiota bacterium | reverse complement strand
GTAGGGCGTGGCGGCCTCGCCGCGCCCTGACTGGCCCCGTGGCCTGAGACGATCAGGATGAAGCGATTGGCAAAGCGCTTGGGTTTTCAATAGAGTTCGAGTTCCCGGATGGCGGGCGATCCGCCGTAGGAGGCGGTGATGCGCAGGGCGAAGCGGGTGCAGGTGACTTTCGGGAACCGGACGATCATCCGGTTGGCGAGATAGCCCGCGTCCTTGACCTCCCCGATGCTTTTCCCGTCAGCCAGCAAGGTGAAATCCTTGGGCGCGAAATCCTCGTGCGCCCAACCGGTGATGCTGAGGACCGAGAGCGCGGTCGGCTTGGCGAAGGTCACTCCCAAATCATACTCCGCCGCATGGTCGCGGTCGTCCCAAAACGTGGCCGGATTCCCGTCGATCGCCATGCCCGGCGTGTCCGCTGGTTTTTCAATCGGCACCTTGTCCTCGCTGGCCGCCTGCGTGCCAAGGGCGAGGTTGACGCCGCCTTGCGGGATCGCTGTTAGAGAGACCAGCCCGGCGGAGAGTTGGCTGGCGACGACCACCGGCTCGCCGAAGTCCGTGCCTGTTAGGAGCGTCTTGCGAACGGACTCCACATGCGCGGGGGCCATGTCCACGCGCGGCCAAGTATAGAGCCGCGCCTGGGCCACGCGGAGGCCGCGCAGGATTGTCTGATAGCCGGGATCTTCGGTGGTGGCAAAGACCGGCTGGCCGTCGGTGGTGCGGCATAAGCCTTGGCCGCCGGCCGCTTTGGCGAGGGGTGCGTTGAGCAGGGCGCTGTGTTCGGGGCGGGTCAAGTTGATGCGCAGTTCGGGGCCGTAGAGAATGCTGGTGCCGTAGCGCTCCGAGGCCATGTGGGCGCACAGGCCGCGATCCTGCCAGAGGCGGCTGGTCACCGGCATCGGTCGATCCATCGGCCCGCCGCCGAAACCCCAGGTGCCGCCGTTGTAGGTTTCGCGCTGGTGGCAATCCATGCAGCGTTTGTCGAAGACCGGTTTCACGCCATCGTAAAACCAATGCGGGCGTCCGCCGGACGAGGCCCCCCAACTGTTAGTATTCCAGCGTCCATCCACCTGCCACGAGCAACGCGCGCCGGGGCCGCGGGTGATCGGATTGCCCTGCGCGTCCGGGATGGTGGCGTAGGTATAGGTCGCATAATAGGGCACATTGGAATCGATCCACGCCCAGACGCGACGGCGCATTTCCGGCGGGATCACCTTACCACAATGCTTGGGGTCTTCCAGCTTGGGCCGGATGCGGCTCACGATCGCGCCGATTGTTAGGGGCGTGTTCTCGTCGTAGTCGTTGGCAAACGGCTGGAACCAGTCCACCAAAGCGCGCTCGACGAGGTTGTCGTAAGACTGGCAGAAAAAGCGCGTGCGATCGCCGGTTAGGTCGATACCGGCCTTGGGGGTCCGCCCGCCGTGACAGGAAATGCAGAAGGCATCCCAGACCGGTTGCACCACTTTTTGATAATCCAGCAGGCCGTCGGTGCCCCAGTCGGCCAGGGCCGGGGTGACCGGCGCGTGGCTGGCGGCGAGCGGCGGGCGGGCCACCGGCGGCGGCGCGTAGCCGCCTTTGCGGTTCTCGTGGCAACCGATGCAGCTCTGGGTTTCGCCGGGCATGACGTGCATGTCCGAGCCCATGCGCATGACGGCCATGCCTTCGGCGTTGAGCACGTTGAGGGAAATGCTGCGCAGCGCGGGCACCGTGAAGTGCGCGGACCCGTCGGCCTCGATCGGCACCAGGCCGATTTCGCGACGGACATGCACGGTGCCGCGCGAGATGATCGGCGTGTGTCCCCACGCCTCGCCGTCCGCCATGCTGCGCGATTTCTGCACTTGTTCGATCACCTGGATCCATTTGGCCTCGCCGCGTTTGACTTGCGGCGCGATGCCTTGATAGACATCACTAACCAGCAGCGTCCCGGTGGCGGAATCGGGCTGGCGGTTCATGCCTTCCGGTTCGCGATAAACCCATGGCACCGGAGTGCTGGCTTGGCCGAGACTGGGCGGCGGGTCGGTCGGCGCAAGGCGCAGCGGGTTCCAGCAGCCGAGATTTCCCTCCGCTTCATAGAGGCACTTGCGATTGCCGCGGTCATCTAACATGTAGAGCCGGTTTTTATGGCCGCCGTCGCCGCCATAGCTGGCGAGGAACAGCCGCTCGTGCAACGGGAAAAGGTCCTGCCACCCGTAGGGCAGCGTGGTGTCGCCGTAAAACGGGCGCTGGGTAGTGATATAACGAAAGCCTTCGCCGCGCGGGGCCTCGGGGCCATGATTGTTCCAAACCAACCCGGCCATGCCCGCGTGATAGTTATGATGCGGACCGAAGGCGCAGACGACCTCCGGTCGGCCGGGGATCGGCCGGGCCTCCCAGAACCCGCAGGGATCCTCGATCGTGTTGCCGAAGAAAAGTTTCATCGAGGTGCCGTCGGGATACATCGTCCACAGGGCATGACGGGCGTCCACGTTCTTCTCGATGCCGTAGTCCCAGCGGGTGAACAGGATGCTCCCGTCGTTCATGATTTGCGGCGAGTGGTCGCTGTCGATGTTGGCGGATAGCCGGCGGATGTCCGAGCCGTCTCGGGCGCATGAATAAAGAAGCGGCGCGGTCTGCGCCTGGCATTGGACCCAGGTGGCGGCGCGATCCGAGATAAAGACGATCCGTCCGTCCGGCAGCGGGAGCGGGCTGATGTCCTGACAGTTTCCTTTGGTGATCTGTCGGAGGTTGGTGCCATCCACGCCGATTTCGTAGAGATGCCAGCCGCCCTCCACGCCGTTGCGGCGGGCGGAGAAAAAGATCGTGCGGGCATCGTAAGATAGATTCATATCAAAAAGGCGGAGTCCCTCTTCGGCGAACACCACCCGCGGCGGTTGCGCCGGGCTAACCGGATCCCAGATGCAAAGCGCGGATGGCGTGGCACCACCGGCGCTGTGGGGGGCGATCGCGTTGATCGC
>CAYOQM010000326.1:0-2953 GCA_964406065.1 uncultured Verrucomicrobiota bacterium | reverse complement strand
ATTCTTTGGTTTCGTTGGTTTTCCGAAATCTTAGTGGCATTAGGCGAGCCGCCCGTGCCCCCCATGTGCAAGTATCGAGCTGGCGGCGGCGTATCTTGTCGGGACATGAGCGGATCTTCCTCTACCCTGCGCAACGGCCTGGCCTTGGCCGGTTTCATTGTCGCCACCTTCGTCGCGCCGCTGGCTGGAGTATTCTCGATGCCGGGAGCGTGGTATGCGGCGCTGGTTAAACCGGCTTGGAACCCGCCCGCATGGATCTTCGGCCCGGCGTGGACTCTGCTCTACACGCTAATGGCGGTGGCGGCGTGGTTGGTTTGGAAGCGGGATGGCTGGCGGCGGCCGCTGATGCTCTATGGCGTGCAACTGGCACTCAACGCCGCGTGGACCCCGATCTTCTTCGGAGCGCACGAGTTGGGTTGGGCGCTGGTCGAGATCGTGGCGCTGTGGACCGCCATCCTGCTCACCCTCCTGAGCTTTTGGCGCGTTAGCAGGCCGGCCGGTTGGCTGTTCGTGCCGTACCTGGCTTGGGTTACGTTTGCGACCGCGCTCAACTTCGCCCTGTGGCGACTTAACCCGGTGTGAGTACTCCAATCCGGTCTTGATCCGCCGGAAACTGCGAGCATACTCCGGCCATGCCCTCCGTCACCGCCAAGTCGCTGGCCCTGCGTGCCGCCGTGTTCGGCGCGGCCCTCGCCGCGGGTTGGAGCGCGAAGTGGGGTCTTCGGTCCGGTTTCGGAACTAACAGTTCTCCTGCCGCCACGCCGCCGTCAGTCGTGACGATCATCCCAACGGACCCCGCCGATCTGATCGACACCCGCCTCGCGCTGGCCGAGGTACTGCTGGACGCGGATGCGGCAGGTTTGAAACGCCTCGCGGAAGGGATGGTCGGGAAGGCAGTGGATTGCAACGGATGGAGGGCGCTGTTCCGAACCTGGTTTCAGGTCGCGCCCGGCGCGGCGTGGCAGTTCGCCGACCCCCATCGTGAGCGGTTTGAATCGAAACAGGAACGGGATCCATTCGCTTTACCCCAGCGCCCGTCCGATGATTCCATTCGCGAAGCCGCGATCGCGATCTGTTCCCGGCTTGATCCGCGGGCCGCGCGGGCGGCACTGGCTGGCCCGGATGATGTGAACTTCGGCGACCTCGTGGCGGGTGCCATGGAATGTGAAGTGGCATACGGCTTCCAACTGCTCGGTGAAATGAAAGAGGAGGATTGGGAGAATCGCAGTGATCTGCCACGGCATCTCGCCCGGCTCGCGCGGGAAAATCCACCGCTCGCCCGGGAGTGGGCGGATCGTCTTGGCGCCGAGGACTATGCGCCGGCGTTGCTGGTCGGATGGCTGCACCAGGATGCCGCCGCGGCCGGAAAATGGCTAGAGGACTCGGGCGACGCCGAATGCTATCTCGAGCAGGCGGTCGATTTGATCGGCGACGACAGCGGACTCTATCAACCCGCGCTGCTGGATTTGCTGGTGCGATTGGAGCCCACGGGCATCGCTCGGATCGCGGTGTTGACCCAGCTTTTTTCCGCCTTGGCGGAACATGACCTGCCCCTGGCCCTGCGTGAAATCGAGCGTGCGATTCCGGACCCAGAAACCCGGGCGGCAAGCTATCTGGACATCGCGGACCATCTCCATTCCAAGCCCGAACTCGCCTGGGAAGTGCTTTCACGGATCGAGCCGGGAGCCACGGGCGACCGCTGGACCAAGGTGCCGGACCCGGAGGGTTCCGGGGATGACGCGGTCACCCGCTTTACCACCCGCAAATCGCCGACATACGGTGGGTTTCCGTTCAGCCCCGGAGAAAGTCAATCCACCCTCGAGGCGGTGAAACGCAGGGTGCTTGGCGCGATGTTCAGGATCGACAAGGATCGTGCCGTGGCGTGTCTGGCCGGGTGCCCCGCCGGGCAAATCGTGGCCATCGGCGACGAGGTGATCCCGCGCTGGGTCGCGACGGAGCCAATCGAAGCCGCCACCTGGCTGAGCCGGAACGTCAAGGGCTCCGCCACGGATTTGAGGTTAGACTATTGGTTTGACGACGCCCATCTCACCTATGAGGAGACCCGGTCATTGGTCGGTCAGCTTACTCCCGGTGGGTTTCGCGATGCCTTCGTCGCTTGGGTAGCCGGGGCAATCCAAGACCCGGTCGCCGCGCTCGAATTCGTCCGGGCCAACACCCGCTCGCCCATTGCGCAGGCGGAGACCTATCAACGCTGGGCCAACGCCGATACCCCGGCCGCACTCGAAGCCCTGGCCAACGATCCGGCCGCACCGCCAGAGGCGTGGCGAGGGGTGGTGAGTCATGCCGCCGCGGACCATTTGGCGAAGGTCGGTGAATATGTCGAGGAAATGGCGGAGGGCCCGGCACGCGACGCGGCGCTCTGGGCGATGGTGGACAAGGCGCCCCGCACGACTCCCCCCGCGGAGCGGACCGCCTGGGCTTGTGAAATCACCGATGCGACGATGCGCCGCGAAATGTTGGACGCCACGCTCATCGGCCTGGGACTCGACCTGCGCGAGGCTAGCAATCCGGCCACCCTGGCCCACATCCGCGAATCGATCCAAGCCGCATCCACCATGACCGAGGTGGAAAAGCAAACCTGGCTGCGCCGCATCCAAACCGAGTTCCCGCTATCGCCATGAAACGCACCTGGATGATCTATGTCATTGGGCTGGGTGGCTTCGCCGCAGGGTTGCTGCTGCCGGTTCCCGAGCGGGGCGAGCCTGGCGGAGCCGCCGTCCGCCAAGCAGCGGTCCGCGCCCAACGCGTCCGGGAAACTCGGAAACGCGAGCTTCTCGGCGAGCTTTTTGATCGTCAGGAGCAGGACACCATCCGCATTCGGGACGCCGCCAATCTATCCGAACTGTTCGGGGTGCTGAAAAACAGACAGGGTATTTCGGATGGAGCCATCGCCCGCATGATGCTCGGCACCTTCCAAAACACCAAGGCGGAC
>CAYOQM010000325.1:0-2962 GCA_964406065.1 uncultured Verrucomicrobiota bacterium | reverse complement strand
CACGCCACCAACGTCGCCTCCACCCATCATGCCGCCGACTCCGACGCAAGCGACATTCATTTTTTCGCTAGGTGGGACATGGCCGGTGCCGCCAAGGACATGGCGGGGCACGATTTGGAAAGTGGCGGCGGTGGCGACGGCAGTCTTGAGAAAACGGCGGCGGCCTAGGACTTGGTTAGATGAATTGTTTGCATTCATAGGGAAGTAGCGGAAATGATCCTACGTTGGGCCGAGTGGGGTTCTGTCTATTGTTGATGGCTGTTTTGGCGTTACTGCGGGAACTCTGGACCCTGCCGATTGATTCTCCACAACGATCACTACGGGGGAGCTGCGGCTACCGCGGTTCGAAAATCGGGATGATCCCTAGCGGGCGTCTCGCTCCGGGCTGGTCGGAACGATGGACAATCCATTGGCGGCGGATCGCCGGATCGCGGGCGACGGTCGTGCTTAACGCGGCTTTCAGCGCTCCGCGCGGATCGGCGTGAAGAATCTCCGATAACGTGACTATTCCGTAACATGAAACCCGCCGGTTTCGTCCGACATGACGAAATTGTAACACTGGCGGCATTGTCCGCGCGGTCGAGTTAGGCGATCAATTGCGGTGTGAAAAATTCTCTGATTCTGAATCCAATGGCAAAGCGTCGCGGTTTCGCACTGGTGACGGCCCTCATGCTCTTGGTTCTCATCACGCTGCTCTCGGTTGGGCTGCTCGGCCTGTCGGCGATCCAACTGAGGTCGGGGGGAGTGTTGACCGCCAGTGCCACGGCCAGAGCGAACGCGCGGTTGGCACTGATCCTAGCGATCAGCGAGTTGCAGAAACACGCCGGACCCGACCAGCGGGTGACCGGCCCGGCCGAACTCGCCAGTCGTTCGGGCGGCAGGCCCGGCGCACCCCCGGCGAGTTCGCAGTGGACCGCCGTCTGGAAATCGACGATGCTCGACGGCCAGCCGGTGGTCCGCCGAAACGGAGGGGCCGGCGGACTCGCCGACCAGCGGAACGCCTCGGATTGGAGCGCTTCAAAAGCCATGCTCGCCCTGCTGGTGAGCGGCAACGAGAATGGAATCGCCTATCCTCCGGACGCCGCGACCGATTCAAAGACGATGGCGACACTGGTTGCGGGAAAGAATTCCGACGATCCGGCAGCCGCCGTTTACCAACCGGTTTCCGCTCCGAAGATCGCAACACCAGGCGGCGAATACGCTTGGTGGGTGGGCGACCTCAACACCAAGGCCAACATCGCGACCCGCGATGCACACGAGACGATTGACACGCCGCTGGCCCGAATCCGCCGACTGCAGATCGCGCAGGATGCCTCCCTTCGCGCAGCCACCGGTGCCTCCGAGGCATCCGACGGGGAGCGCGGGAAGTTTGTCACCATCCCGCAAGTCGTCCTTTCGGAAAGCGGGAGCGCCGCTGACAGTCACGAATTGTTCCGTCATTTCACCACCGAGTCGCAAACGGTCCTTGCCGACGTGCGCGATGGCGGACTTAAGAAGGATCTCACGGCATACCTGCTGAGTGGCGGAACCATACCCGACCTCGAAAAGGACGATCCCCGCGCGCTCGGCGTCGCGGACAGCGATAACCTCGTGGGGCCGCCCAATGACCGGGCCATACCCTTTTTCGCCGATGGCGGCGAAGCCCGCCGCTTTGAGGACGTCTCGCCGTCGTTCGGCCTGCTCAGGCACTGGTCGCGCCGTTCGCTCGCCACTCCCTTCGCGCAAACGAGCATGGCCCCGGATTACCCCGCCACCAGGCCGCGGGACGAAAACAAGATGGCGAGCTACGGCGACCACAACCGGATGCCGGTCGAGTTCAAAAACCGCGTGAAATCCGACCTGAGTCCGGTCCTCGTGGAGGCATCGGTTTATTACAATCTCAGCCACTACACCACTGCCGACGTCGATCCGCGGCACCGGATCGGACTGCGACTCCACCTTTACCCAAGGGTTGCAGTCTGGAATCCCTACAATTTCACGATGAATCTCGGGCCTTCCATGCTCGCGATGCAGATCAACGGTGCGAAACAGATCGAAGTCACCCTGAGCAACCGGCGCACCCAATTGTTCCGAATGAGCTGGGGCAGACTCCTCGGCGAACGAGGAACCGTGTTCGAGCGCTGGAGGCGAGGCACCCACTATTTCAAACTCGACGACGTCAGCCTCGCGCCCGGCGAGACCGTGGTCTTTTCGCCCTCACGGAACCAACCCTATAACGATCTCGATCTTTCCGCAAACACCCTCACCACCGGAACCTCCCCCGATCCTTCACGTTCGTTCTATCTCGACCAGCGGACCGACGGCGACGCGCTGTTAAGGGTGCAGCAGTCATTTCCACCGAACCCCGGAGCGGTGGACAACCGCTTGACCGACATCCCCATCGAATGGCGGGAGGTCGTCGCGACCCTACCCAGCGGCAACATCCAACAGGCGGAATACACCCAGGCCGACGACTACTTCATGTATTGGAAGCCCCTGCCCTCCGGGACGGATCAGGTGGATCTATCAGCCTTCATGCGGCTGCCCCACGGTCGGTATGTTTCGTGCGCATTTCAATATGGCGACGAAGACGAACTGCCAATCCAGTGGAGTAGCCGCGATCCAGTTCCAATGCGCGAAAGCGGGCCCAGCGCCGTCACCTTCCAGGTCCCCGACCGCCGGACCAGGGACGGCTTCCGCCTGCGCTGGTTCGACGAGCATCCCTCCAACCAGTTGGGCTCCGGCAGCCTGGCTAAAACGCCGCATCTTCAATGCGCGCCGATCGCCAACTGGAACATGCGGGCCTCCTATTCATTCCGCTCGGCCATCGAAAACGTGACTGATATCGCCCCCCACTTCTTTGGCATCTACACCCGCGATCTGTTCGACGACGCGGTGAGCTGGAACCAACTGACACCCCGTGCCGCAGGCGGTGGCAAACAGGCGGGGGATCCTTTCGACCAACCTCTCGCCGGGGTCCGCA
>CAYOQM010000324.1:0-2968 GCA_964406065.1 uncultured Verrucomicrobiota bacterium | reverse complement strand
CTATGGTCGAAGCCGGCGCCTTCTGCACGAAGATATCTCCCGGAACCGCGTGCTCGAAGGCGTAGACCACCAGGTCCACCGCATCCTCGAGGGACATGAGGAATCGGGTCATGTTCGGGTCCGTGAGGGTCAACGGCTTTCCCGCACGGATCTGCTCGACGAACAGTGGGATCACGGACCCGCGCGAAGCCATGACATTGCCGTACCGCGTCCCGCAGATCACCGTCTTCTCGCCCGACACCGACCGCGCCTTCGCCACCATCACCTTTTCCATCATGGCCTTGGAGATCCCCATCGCGTTGATCGGGTAGACCGCCTTGTCCGTCGAGAGGGTGATCACCTTCCGGACGCCATTGGAGACGGCAGAATCCAGGACGTTCTCCGTGCCCAGCACGTTCGTCCGGACGGCCTCCATGGGGAAGAACTCGCACGACGGCACCTGCTTCAGCGCCGCCGCGTGGAACACGTAGTCGACCCCGTGCATGGCGAAGTCGATGCTGCTCCGATCCCGGACGTCCCCGATGTAGAACTTGACTTTGTCGTTGTTCAACTGCTTCCGCATATCGTCCTGCTTCTTCTCGTCGCGCGAAAAGATCCGGATCTCGCTGATCCGGGTATCCAGGAAGCGACGAAGGACTGCGTTCCCGAAGGAGCCTGTACCGCCCGTGATGAGGAGGGTCTTGTTTGCGAACATGTGGGTCTCCTTTGCTATCGGCCTCTTTTCATATGATCAGATTCCAGCTCCGAGCTCTTTCTTCATTCAAAACCAATGCATCGGTTCGGAATCCCCAGGTCTTGCGGAGCGGTCGCAACTTCGCCGCCAAAGCGTCCTGCAACTGGGGAAGCCAAGGTGATTCATGTTCTTTGACAACAAGAATGAAGCGAACATCTGCATTTGCTTCATGGAGATCATTGAAAAGGACGGGTAATTCGTCATTGTATTCAGGAAACCGGTTCAAAGACAGCGCCATGGACAATCCAAGGGCATTCGTGAATTTCGCGTTCATATCTTCTAGAAATACCTTGAAATCCTCATGGTTTCCTGGATGAGGAGCTATTTTTTTCGCTTCCACGACCCATACAACCAAGGGATTCAATGAACCGGACCTCACAACCAGAAATTCGACCATTTTCACGCCGTTCTGGATTCGTGCATACAATCTGCTTTTTTCGATTTCAAAGCAACGTCCTTCAGGGAACGGTCCAAAGACCATCCCGGATTCTTCGATCGTCCGTGCCGTCATGACAGGGAGAGCCCCACTTCCTCGTCGTAGAGCCGGATCGACTCGTCGATAATCGGATTATCGGGCATGCCCAGTCGCAGATCATCCGTATGCCATCTGCCGTCGCATTCCGAAATAACGGGTATCGATATGTTCTTCTCTTGTGCAATCAGGTAGAGCTTCTTCACGACGAAATAGGAGTGACTCGCCAAGAAGAATTGGATTCCGCAGTCCGATAGAATCCAGATGATATCCAGCAGGTCGGAAATCGCTCGAGGATGAAGTGCCGCTTCAGGCTCGTCGATGAAGAGAATCGACTTCTTGTCCAGATATCGGTTCTTCAAAAGGGTATCCAGAATCGCAATCTTCTTGATTCCTTCCGCCGTAACGCCAATCTGGAACTTTTGGTTACCTTTCTTGAACAGCCACTTATCCGATGATTCTTCATATTCGACCTTGCCACCGAGCAACTTCTCTAGACGACCTCGTGCAACATTGAAGGAATCGAAGTGATCTCCCTTGCCTTTCGTGGATTGACGCAAGGCACGTGCCAGGTCCAGATATGTATCGTCGAAGCCGAACATCTTGTCGACTTCCCTTGACTTCAGAATGCTGCGGTGAAGTGTGAGGACCTCCTTCGCTGGAAGGAACAAGGAATTGCTGCTACGCACTTCCACGTGGTTTTCCAGGGACGCAATCTGCTTTGTCGTATCCTTGCCGAACGAATAGTGAAATTCCTTTTTATCGAATTCGAAATCAAACGACAACGGTGATTCGGCATTCTTCGAGACCAGGTCGCCAATCCGATCCGTCTGGAACGTCCAGTATAATTTGTCGGCGAGAATTTCCGAAGCCGTTTTCTTTTCGTCGCCCCGTTTATATTCTTCGAGTGTGCGCATCGCACTATATAGAGCCTTGAGGAGAAAAGTCTTTCCGGATCCATTCGCGCCGAGAACGAGATTGATCCGCCCGAGATTCTTCCAGTCCATGCTGCCAATCGGGCCGTAGTTCTGAAGTCGAACTCGATCGATCATCGGATCCTCCGCCATCGATTTGCTGGCATATGCCGCATAACCCCTTCGGACCTTGTAGTATGGATTCCCGGTCACAATCGGGGTGTCCCACCCAATACTCATCGTCATTCGTCTCTCCTTTCGTTCGTTGCACAAGAACCTCTTTCTATGGCTTCTTGTACATAGCTTCGAGAATAGAACGAGACGAGACGATGTATCTAGTTTACCACGATATCCTGACTATCACTACGTCCGATACCCTCTCACACAGCGGTCCGTGACGTTCAGGGCGTGGGCGATCTCGACGATCTTGTACCCCTGGCTGGATGCCAGCTGGAAGAATTCGCGACGCAGCTGGTTCGAGAGAACGTCATGGCCTCCGCAGCGGAGGAAATCGACCGTCACCCGACCCCCGAGCATCTCCTCGAGGAGGGCCTGCAACTGGTCGGAACGGCGCTCGCTCTGGAAGGCGCTCTGCGTCGGAGCCTGGGATACGGAAGCGAAGTTCTGCCGGATCAGTTCCTCATAGGTGGTCCGACCCTTGTCCCCTGTTCCGCCCAGCACCTCGAACAGGCGTTCCGTGGAGACGATGCCGGCCTTCTGGGAGACGATCTCCATGTGCGCGCACCATCGGTATTTGGCCGGATGCTTGACGAGGCCTGCCTTGACCGGGTTGTTGGCGATGTAGAGGATCAGTTTCAGCAGGTAGGCCGTGTCAGCGACACGGAACGC
>CAYOQM010000323.1:0-2988 GCA_964406065.1 uncultured Verrucomicrobiota bacterium | reverse complement strand
CCTCGGGCATAGACTGCAGTTTTGAAATGATTACGTCCTTGTTCATGTATCATCCTATATTGTTGGGAATGAAGTGTTCGGAAGTTTTATCTTATCCGTCGTCTGCCAGTCGGTCCTGTTCGGCGCCGAACAAGCCCCCTACTTCGCATGCTTGCCTCCTTTCGCGACTGCACGGGTCTGACGGAAGCGCGACACGCGCACCAGCAGTTCCAGCGTAACCGCGCCTTCTGTTTGCGATGCCACGAGCGCCAACTTCAAAAGGTTCTTGATGTCGCGGCCTGATAAGCCGGGCAAGCGACTGACAATCTTGTCAATCTGGCTATCCGGGAGCTCAATTCCATTCTGTGCGCCCAGGATCCGCCACAGTTCCTTCTGCTCATCCATAGAGGGCAGCTGGTATTCGAACCGAGCCGTTAGCCGGCTGATGATGGCATCGTCAATGGTCGTACCCCGGTTGGTGGTCGTGAAAAGAACGCCACGGTAGTATTCCAGAAGCCGCAGAAACACACCGACAACGGCGTTCTGGACAATGTCCGTCCCTCGTTCATGCAGGAATACATCACCTTCGTCAATCAGCAGGATCGCGCCCCACCGCTCCGCCCGCGCAAGAACCTTCTTCAGTTCCTCTTCGAGCGTTTCTGGGGTTATGCCGATCTGGCTTGAATGCACGCGGTACAACGGCCGCTCCATTACTTCGGCATAAACCTCCGCCGTGAGCGTCTTTCCCACGCCTGGCGGTCCTTCCAGCATCACGATCGTCCCACCCTCCTTCCCTTTTATAATGTCTTGGAAACTGTCCTTGGAATGCCGAATCAGCAACCGGATGAAATCCTTAGCTTCCGCCGGCAACACAAGATTCCGGTCCACAGCCGTGTCGTAGACGTATGGCTTGACTTGGTTGATGTGGACGCGATAGAAGGCGTGCTCTTCCAGGTCGAACATGCGTAGAACGGGATGTATAGGAACCTTCCACAGCTTGTCTTCGTCATCCGACCAATATGGGGCAGACATACTGTGCATGTCGGCCTCCTGCAGCCCCTCGTCAAAGGAAGAATCCACCTCGTTCTCGCTGTCTTCTTCCAGCTTTTGAATATCGACAACCATTCTGGCTGGGCGCCCTGATTTCCCAATTGCTCGGAAACTGGCGTGGTACCACCCTTCAACCAGTTTCGCCTTACCTGTTACGGTCATCTGCAGGCCGATCTGTTTGTTCTGCTTCAGGAATACCTCCAATTCCGTTTCATAGCGGTGCATTCGCTCCGGAGTTTCCAGGTAGAGTGCCTTCTCGGCAAACATTTGACCTACGGTCCTATCGCGGATGTCATCCGCAATGAATCTGATCTTACCTTGGCCTTCGGAATTGAATGCAACCAAGGTCATTGTCACGAAGGATAAGGCGTATCGCTCTGGAGGAGTGAATTCGATCATCGATACGAACCACGGTAACATGTTGCCATCCGGTGTCTTCTGGAACAGGTACCCGTGTTCGGTTTTCTCGATGATCTGTTTCAGTATGGGTTCCAGATTCTCCAGCCGCGTCACCTTTTGGTGTTCATCAGGATTACGCTTAATATCGATCCACTGTCGTACAGCAGTGCTGGACAACCTGGCGCTACGGCTCCCTTTGTTTGCGAGTTCCTCTAGATAGACCGCAAGCTTGGCGAGTGATGCGTCGCAGAGTTTCGAAAGATTGAGCCTGACCATATGATTCGGGCGATGCCTGGACCAATCAGAGAGAAGCACGTGCGTTTCGTCAACGGTTAGCAGCTTCTCGATGGCTTCCATCCAGTCAGCTTTAACGATAACATTCATCACGATTCCTTTTGATGTGTGGTGCGCAGGGCGCGGAGCCCTGCGCACCTATCGCAGTTGTTTATGCCGCTTTCGGCTTTTTGTCCTGTTTCTCGGAATCACCCTTATTCGACATGGCTTCGACCAGGTTGAGCACCTTCTCGACTTTCGCAGCCACGTCGGACAGGATTTTCGCTTCGACGGGCATCGCGTTCTTGATAGCCTCGGAGGCCGCCAAGATCGATTCCAGGGCCTTCTCGACCATGTGGAGCGGACTGACCACGCGTTTCTTAGGATCCGTCGTACCCGGCTGCGTCTGGTCCGATTCGTCCGATGGATCGCCAGGCGTCTTGGCAGCGTTGGGGTCTGCTGCCTTCACGAGCGCCTTGCGCAAGTCACGGGTCGACCAATGCTCTTTGGCGGCACTTTCCAACACATCCTTGACGGAGGGGATGATCGCGTTGTCGTCGATAGCGCCCGCCACCTCCTCCCAATGGGAGAGTGTTATCACGGGAACTTTTTGGTCCTCCTGACTCGGCGACTTCGACAGATCGCTCTGCCAGGTCTCCGGGAGCTGTTCAAAGCACCGCGCCAGCCTGCTGAGCCGGTTGACCACCTTACGACCCAGGTGCAGTTTAGGCGCCAACTTCGTCTGATCGACGTGCTCCTCCTTGAGGAGCCGATCGACGTACCGGGCGGTTTCGATTACCGACGGTTGCCGGCGATGGTCGTTCTCCGACAGGCTGATGTCAAGGCAACGCGGATCCTCCTCGGTCAGGCCGTCGCGAATGACATACTCGCCTTCCATCAGTCCGGAAGCATCTCCGCGCAGATTGATCAGCGCCCAGAGCCTGTTCGCGCCGGCCAGAACCGCATGAGCCGTCTTGCCGCTCTTGCTGACCACAAGGGTAAGAGGATGCAGCAGGTCGTTGTGCTTGATGTCAGCCGCCAACTTCTTGATATAGTCCCCGTCCGGCTTGGCGGCGAAAGAGCGGTTCCATTTGCTGATACTGACCGTCGAGAACGGCAGGATGACCTCCTTGTTCTTACGAGCTTTAGTCCCGCTGGTGTTCGCCGAATCCGACGCCGTTGATTTTTCATTCGTCTTGATAGGTTTCACGATTTCTCCGCCTGCATTTACTTGCAGGACTTGTCTGCGATCGTCCTTGGTTATTACTGCACCAGCTCTTCGTTGAG
>CAYOQM010000322.1:0-2999 GCA_964406065.1 uncultured Verrucomicrobiota bacterium | reverse complement strand
GTTCGAACGAATTGCCGATGGCCTCGTTGACCGGCACCTGGATGATGCCGTCGATTTCGTACTCGACGGGATCCTCCGCCGTGAGCAACTTGGTTTCCGTGGTATTCAGGCGGCGCAGGGCCGAATACAGGGTCGTGGTCTTGCCTGACCCCGTGGGGCCCGTCACCACGACGATTCCGTTGGGCTTGTCGATATCCATCATCACGGACTGCAGGATATCGTCGGGCATGCCCAGGTTGTCGAGATCCAGAGACACCACGCCTCGGTCCAGGACGCGGAGCACCACGCTTTCGCCGAACTGGGTTGGCAGGCACGACACGCGGAAATCGATCTGGCGTCCCCCGATGGTCAGCTGAATACGCCCGTCCTGGGGCAGGCGGCGCTCGGCAATATTCAGTCCCGACATGACCTTCAAACGCGAAATGACAGGCAGGGCCAGGCGCTTGGGCGGAGGCGCCATTTCGTAAAGCGCGCCATCCACGCGGTAACGAATCTTGAATTCACTTTCAAAGGGCTCGAAATGGATGTCCGAGGCGCGATCCTGCACCGCCTGATACAGCACCAGGTTGACGAACCGGATCACCGGAGCGGATCCCGCCGCCTCTTCCAATCCGTGCGTATCCTCCTCCGCGGCGTTCAACTCCAGAAACTTGTCCGCCTGCTCAATTTCCGACTCCAGGGCATTGAGCATGTCATTGACCGAGGAACTGTCATCGCCATACAACTGATTGACGTGCGCCCGGATGTCGTCTTCCCGGGCCAGCACCAGTTGGATATCCTTGGAAAGCACAAAGGTCAGTTCGTCGATGGTTGCCGGGCTCATCAGGTCATATGTCGCCAGGGTCACCGAATTGGCGCCCTTCTCGACCGGAACGACCATATACATGCGGGCGACGCTTGCGGGGATGGCGCGCACCACATCCGGCGGAATATCGGTCGCCGGCAGGTTGACCACGCGCACCCCGAGGGATGTGGCAATCAGTTCCAGGAGCGTATCCTGGGGACAGATCTCCATATTGGTGACAATTTCGCGAACGGGCTTGCCGCTACGCTGATGTTCATCGGTAATTTCCTGGAGCTGGTCTGCGGTCACCAGTCCCTGCGCCTCCAGCAACTGGAGGATCGGATCGCTATGATGGACATCCGGCATGCGTTAACTACCTTTTCTTGGGACGCTGGGTTTCTTCCAGTTTCAGGACCACGGATTCAGGATCCTGTGACTTGGTGATCAAGTCCTCATAGGTGATCCGTCCTGCCTGGTATAAAGCCATCAGGTGGGCATCAAGCGTGATCATGCCCCACTTGGCGCCGGTCTGGATCTCCGAGGTGATTCGATAAGTCTTGCTGTCGCGGATCAGCGCCTGGATCGCCGGCGTGGTAATCATGATCTCGAAGGCGGCCACCCGCCCGGGGGCGTCCGCCCGGACCAGGAGCACCTGGGAGATCACGGCAATGATGCCGGAGGCCAACTGCGTGCGCACTTGAGCCTGCTGTCCCATCGGGAAGGCATCCACGATACGGTCCACGGTGCGGGCCGCCCCGGTGGTATGCAGCGTCGCAAACACCAGATGCCCGGTTTCCGCCGCCGTGATGGCCGCCATCATGGTGTCCAGATCGCGCATTTCTCCTACCAGAATGACATCGGGATCCTGCCGCAGCGCGCGTTTCAGGGCTTCGCTGAAGTTCGGCACATCCACGCCGATTTCCCGTTGCGTCACCACGCATTTCTTGTGCGAATGGTAGTATTCAATGGGATCCTCGATGGTGATAATGTGGCCGTCACGCTCCATATTGATGAGATCAAGCATGCACGCCAGGGTCGTGGTCTTACCCGAGCCGGTCGGCCCCGTGACGAGAATAAGCCCGCGCGGGCGGAACAGCAGTTCCTTCACCTGGACAGGAAGCCCGATGGCATCCAGCGACATGAGCTTGGAGGGGATCTGGCGCAGCACGATTCCCACATTGCCCTTGGCCTTGAGCACGCTGACGCGGAAACGCGCCGCCTTGCCGAAGCCGAACCCGAAATCCGTCCCCCCGCCCTCCCGGATCCGCTGCTGGTGATCCTCGGAGGTGATGCTTTTCATGAACCGCTCCGTGTCTTCCGGCCTGAGCGACGTGGCGTCGATCGGCTGCATGCGGCCGTGGAGGCGGAGCGTGGGCGGCACCCCCACCTGGAGATGCAGATCCGAGGCGCCCTCATCCACAACGAGCTGAAGCAACTCGTTCATTTCGATCTGGCTGCTGTCTATCATTCCGCATCTCCCATTGTGGCCCTTAACACTTCATCCAGCGTCGTGGTGCCCATGACGACCTTCCGCAAGCCGTCCTCGCGCAGGGTTCGCATACCCAGCTCGCGAGCGCGTTGCCGGATGTCCACCGCGGATATCTTTTCAAAGATCATCCGCTGGATTTCCTCGTTGATAATGAAAATCTCGAAGATCCCCGCCCGACCCGAATATCCCGTGAGCGAGCACTTGCCGCACCCGCGCCCGCGGTAGAGCTGGACGCCGGCAAACTGCTCGGCCGCCGCCCCCAGGAGTTTCATTTCAGTGGCGGTCGGCTTGTGTTCCTCGCGGCAGTGTTCGCATACATTACGCACCAGGCGCTGGGCAACAACCGCGCGGATCGAGGAGGCCACGAGAAACGGCTTGACCCCGATATCCTGCAAACGGGCAATGGCGCTGGTCGCGTCATTGGTATGCAGCGTGCTGAACACCAGATGCCCGGTCAGCGAGGCCTCCGTGGCGATCCGCGCCGTTTCGCCGTCACGAATTTCACCAATCATCACGATATTTGGCGCCTGGCGCAGGATGGAACGAAGCGCCGCCGCAAAGGACAATCCAATGTCATCCCGAACCTGGACCTGGTTGATGCCCGACATCTGGTACTCAACCGGATCCTCGACCGTGATGATCTTGCGGTCGGGCCGGTTCACGAAATTCAGGCAGGCATACAGCGTGGTGGTCTTTCCCGATCCCGTGGGGCCCGTCACGAGTATA
>CAYOQM010000321.1:1573-3007 GCA_964406065.1 uncultured Verrucomicrobiota bacterium | reverse complement strand
GGGGAGAAGAGGCCCGCGGGCCGCGGGCCCTCCAGCATGGGGGGAAGGCGGGCGTGGAGGGGCGGCGGCTCGCCGCCCGGGATCACCAGCGCAGGACGTTCATTTCGCCTTGGAATGGCCAGTGCTCGGGGGTGCTCGCGAGTTTTTGTCGCACGGGGTTGAGGCGGACGTATTCCCACTTGCGGTCGTAGTGCTCGCCATGGCGCAACTGGGTGTCCCAGCAATCCCGCTGCCAAATCGGTTGCAGGTCAGGCAATGCGCAACTTGCAAGGCGCTTCCAGTAGGCGGTCCAGACGCGGACGGGTTCGATAGGGGCCGTTGCGGGTGCACAGAAGAGGTGCACGTGGTCGGGCATCACGATGTAGCGGCCAACTGTCCAGCGGTGCGCATCGGACCATGCCCGATGCAAGGCGGCGAGGACACGGTCGGAGGCGAGCAGGGGGCGGCGATCCTTGGTGCACACCGTGAGGAAGACGAGGATGGGCGTGTTGTGGCGGGCATGGACGGGAGGATGAGCGGGGTGATGGCGGTTCGGAAGAGGATCATCCATGCGGACAGTTTAGCAAGGACGATGGGAGGCGCAATCGGCGATTGAGTTGGAGGGGAATGGCCCGCGGGCCGCGGGCCCTCCAGCTTGGGGGGAAGGCGGGCGTGTGAGGGGAATGGCCCGCGGGCCGCGGGCCCTCCAGCATGGGAGTGGAGGGCGGGCGTTGGCGGGGAATGGCCCCCGGGCCGCGGGCCCTCCAGCATGGGGGAGAGTGGGCGTGGGGGGGCTCACGGGCAGTCCGGTGGCGGGGGTTGGTGCGACGGGGGGGGGGGGGGTGGGGGGGGAGGGGCCCGGGGGCCGGGGCCCCGCCGGAGGGGGGGGGGGGGGGGGGGGGGGGGCTCACGGGCAGGACGGTGGTGGGGTTTGGTGCGAATGGGGAGGGCGATTTGGGGACGCTCGCCGCAGGCTCGCGCTCCAGGGGGGAGGAGAACGGCGAACATACAACACCCAACATCGAACATCGAACACAGAACATCGAACACAGAACACAGAACACAGAACATCGAACACTGAACATCGAACACTGAAGTGAAGATGGGGCTACTGGGGAGGGAGGTCGTTGATGACGGAGAGGCGGTAGAAGGCGGCGTTGGTGCCGGTGACGAGGACGGTGTGGACGTTGAGGGGTGGGGAGGCGGGGAGGTCGGTGGTTTCGGGGGTGGAGATATCAGGCAGTGGGGCACCGGAGTAGAGGCGGTAGTAGCGGTTGGATTCGCTGGGCCAGGCGAGGATGAGGCTGTCGGCCTGGAGGAGTTCCTGGGTGGAGAGGGGCTGGCCGAAGTCGTCGGTGATGACGACGGAGTGGACGATGCCGGTGGGGATGATGGCGGTGAAACGGAGTGAGGAATCGCGATCGAGCGGGTTGGTGCCGGCGATGTCTTCGTCGC
>CAYOQM010000321.1:0-1563 GCA_964406065.1 uncultured Verrucomicrobiota bacterium | reverse complement strand
GGCGTGGGGGTTTGTGGGGGGTGGGGGGGCGGCGGGGGGGGGGGGGGAGGGAAGGGGGGGGGGGGGGGGGGGGGGGGTGGGGGGGGGGATCGAAGGCAAAGACGAGGTAGTAGAAGTGGCCGGCGGGAGGGAGGAGGCTATCGGTCCAGGCGGAGGCGGCGCCTGGGGTGGGGTTGGTGGATGGGCCGCTATAGACGACGGTGGCATCGCCGAGGGTGGCGCCGGGCGCGTAGAGGGTGCCGTTGGTGGGCGTGGCGGAGGGTTCAGCGCCGGCGAGGCGCAGGACAAGGACGCCGGTGAAATCCGTGTTGGTGGGATTGAGCCAGGAGAGGTGGATGCGGGTGGTGGCGTCGGTGGCGGCGAGGTCGGTGACAGGCTCGGGGCTGGAGGTGTCATCGGGTGGGAGCCCGGCGCCGAATTCGTAGGCGCCCATATCGTAGGCGGTGCCGGCGGGGCGGCTGAAGGTGTCGAGATCGTCGGAGATGGCCGGGAGGTCGGCGCCGGCGTCGCGGCAGGGGCTGACGGACTGGAGGCGGTAGTTGCGGGCGGGCTCATCGATGAAGAGCGGATCGGCATTGATGACGCCGGAGGAGAAGCCCTGGCTGGGCGGGTTGAAGCCGCCGCGCACATCGGAGTCGCGTACATCCACGAGTTGGGCCCAATTTTCGCCTGGGGGTTGTTTGACGTTGATGCCGCCGCCATGGAGTCCGAGATCCCAGAGGACGGAGTTGACGATGTTGACGGTGACGAAGTTGGAGGCATAGATGGCGTCGCCGCCGCTGCCGAGGCTGGTGTTGTTGGCGAAGGTGCAGTGGCGGATGGTGACGGTGCCACCCAGAAGGGCCATGGCCCCGCCGAACTCGTCGCACGTGTTGTGATGGAAGAGGCAATTCTCGAGGGTGGGGCTGGCGTTCAGGGACTGGAAGGCGCCGCCGCGCAGGGTGGAGTGGTTGTTCGAGAAGCGGCAGTTGCGGAAGAGCGAGGCGGACTGGATGTAGACGGCGCTCCCGTTGCTGCGGTTATCGCGGAACCAGCAATTGCGGACGGTGACGACGGAGCTGGCCTGGAGCCCGGCGCCGGTGGTGGTGTTGTAGCCCTTCTCCACGATGAAGCCATCGAGCACGCCGCCATCGGCGCGGTTGGGGACGTTGACGACGCGCAGGCTGTTGTCGGTGTTGTCGCCGATGATACCGATGTCGCCGGAGAGGATGGTGGGGTGGGTGGCGTGGCGGCGTTGGCCGAGCTTGCTTTCGGTTCCCGCGAAGCCGCCATAGACGCTGATGAAGGCGCGCAGGGTGAAGACGGCATTGCGGTCGGTACCGTAGGACGGTTTGTAGGTTCCCTCGGCGACCCAGATGGCGCTGCCGGAGGTGGCGGTGGACATGGCGGTCATGAGGTTCGTATAGGCGTTGGCCCAACTGGTTCCATTGTTGGCGCCGCTGACGGCGGAGGCATTGACGAAGATGTGCGTCATGGTGGGGGTGGTGACGTCATCCTGGGCCGGGGTGGAATAGCGATGATCGATGTCGATGGCGTAGAGGGTGTAGGTGTAGTGCGTGCCGT
>CAYOQM010000320.1:0-3007 GCA_964406065.1 uncultured Verrucomicrobiota bacterium | reverse complement strand
ATATCCGTCAACGAAAGGGATCGTTGACCGGTGCCTCAAAACAACATGTCCTGGAGGCGATCGACCACTTGCGCGGCATCGTGTTGAAATGGCCTGCGTGGGCTACGCCCGCCACCAGGAAGAAATGAGCAGGTCCTCACGGTAACGGGGGCGGCTACGTTGTGTGTTTGCCGGCATCTGGAGGTCCTTGCGAACATGCGAGCCTGGAAAAGGAGTGAAGTCTTGTGAAACTGACCGTTCGGCCAGGTTGGATCGTGTTGCTTGGACTGACCCTTGCGGTCCTCCTGTTGCGGCTGGAGGGGCGTGTCTGGTGGTGCGTGTGCGGGCACCTGAATCTGTGGGATGGCGACATCTGGAGCGCCCATAATTCTCAGCATGTCTTCGACCCCTACAGTTTCACGCACATCCTGCACGGGGTGCTGTTATTCTGGATCCTGACCTGGGTGTTCAGCCGCATGGCTCTGTCCTGGCGGGTAACACTGGCGGTCCTGCTTGAGGCCATCTGGGAAGTTCTGGAGAATTCGCCCTTCATCATCCAGCGCTACCGGGAAGCGACCATAGGCCAGGGATACGTGGGGGATTCGATCATCAACTCACTGGCCGATATCCTGTGTTGTGCGGCCGGATTCCTGCTGGCCCGCAAACTCGGGTTCCGCCTCGCTTTGCTCCTGTTTGTGGCTGTGGAACTGGCTCTGGCGCTCATGGTGCGGGATAACCTCTGCCTCAATGTCCTCATGCTCATCTGCCCCATCGATGCCGTCAAACAGTGGCAAATGGTGCATTAGCCAGCCTGTTGAATAGACCCTCTTGAAATTTTACGGGTGCGTGTATTTGAATGGTTCTCAAGGAAAAAAATGATAATGTTTCCCGCCATGTCCATGAAAACATGTTCCCTGCACGAATCTGAACCCGTTGGCCCCCACCATCTGGCCGCCCTGCTGGATTTCATTCCGGTCTTTGAAGATCCGGCCTTTTGCCCGGAGCACATCATCCCACTGGATGATGATGAACTGCCTGACGCCGGGTTCATGAAGGGGGTCTCGCGTTTCATGGACGCCTGTTACAAAAACGGGTTCGTGGTCCGTTTTGATTGGGAAGGATGGGAGGCCGAGGGGACACGCTATGTCGGTGCCCCTGAACTTCTGGATCAGGCCGACCTCATGACTTTGCGCCGGTTGCTGACCTGGCATGTCCGGCAGAACCGGTTTACCCGGAACCATGTCGCCTCCATGATGGCCTCCGGGCACATGCTTCGGGTGTTGAAACGACTGCGGGAACTTGGCGGGGAATGCTGCGGAACTCCTGACCCTATCAGCCTTGGGTGAAATGTATGAAAGCGTCTGTAACTGATCTGGCGATGCGGAACGACCTGATCCGGATTGCGAAACGCCATCGTCTCGACATCGCCGGGGGGCGCATTCGCCGCACCTCCTCGCGCTTCTGCCTGGGAGTTGAGCACGGCGATTACAACGGGACCGAGTTGTTCGGCGTTGGAACCGACCGCTTTATCTGGATGGGTTACAAGCCCAACGGGACCGACCGGTTCAGGTTCTACAGCGAGAATTTTCCAGGTGACGGCGTCATCGAGTTCCGATCGGGACGGATCCCGGCTCCGCGGCACGCCTCAACCGCCGACACCTGGGCCCGGTTCGCCTACGGGTGCGATCACATTCTCAGGAAGGCCGGGTTTGAATTGAAGGTCGGGTTTGATGCGGTTCTCATCGGCAACATTCCCGGCGGCGGGATGTCCCGTTCCGCCTCGCTGACGCTGAACCTTCTGCTGACCCTGATGGAGGTCAACGGAATCCAGATGGGGAAGGATCCGATGCGGATTATCGATCTTGCCCAGGCGGTGGAGAATGACTATATCGGCTCGCCTTGTGGTCAACTGGATCAGATCATGATCTACTTTGCCCGGGCCGGTATGGGAACGCACTACGATCCCGCGACCCGTACGGTCAAGTACATCCCGCTCGGGGAGGGGGCTCCCGACTTCCGCCTGGTGAGTCTCGACACCGGAACCGTGCGGCCCGGTCTGGAGAAATCCACCTACCGGGTGCGCCGGGCGGAGTGCGACGAGTTTGCCGCCGTGGCCGGCAGGAAGTTCGGGTTCAAGCAACTCGCTGATGTGCGTGAGGATCGTCTCTACCGGAAGATCCTGGCGGCCTTCGGCAGCAGTCGTCCTGATCACTGTGACCGCCTGACTTACATCTATCACGCCCAGAAGCGTTTTG
This sequence comes from uncultured Verrucomicrobiota bacterium, assembly GCA_964406065.1. GTDB lineage: Bacteria > Verrucomicrobiota > Kiritimatiellia > CAIKKV01 > CAITUY01 > JAABPW01. The sequence goes on along the minus strand of CAYOQM010000320.1, from coordinate 773 downwards.
CCCGGATGCTCAAGGCCTGGCGTGCCGGCGACATTGCGACGGTGGGGGCGATCTTCCGCGCGGATGGACTCGGCCTCCGTGACCAGTATAAGATTTCGGGATCTGAACTTGAAACGATGTGTGACATCGCCCGGACGATTCCCGGAGTTTTTGGCGAACGGATGCTCGGCGGCGGCGACAGAGGCGCCGCGGGCGCCGTCGTGGCGGCCGGGAGCGTCAAGGCGCTGCAGGAAGCCGTGGCTGTTGCCTATCCGCGCAGTGTTCCCGCCCTGGCCCGTAAATACGCGGTGCATGCCTTGAAGGTCGTCGATGGCGTCACGGTCTTTGGCGCCCGGGGATAAGTGGCACCCCCGGCAGGGTTCGAACCTGCGACCGCCGGATTAGAAATCCGATGCTCTATCCAGCTGAGCTACGGGGGTAAATGACGGCGAAATGATAGGGGGGCATGATTCTGCTTTCAAGACAAAAGCCCGCTTCTACAGGCCTTAACGAGGGAATGGTGAACTTGCTTTATAAAGACCTGAAATTCTATTCTTCGGGCTTAATTACACCGTCATTAATGGAGAAGGCGTGAAACGTTCCGATAGCAAGAAGGCCAGATTGTTCACTCGTGTTCTGCCGGAACTCGCCGCATCCACTCCATATTTCTCCATGGAAACCATAGTTGGAAGGATGTCCCAACGGTAGACAACCTGCTGGCCGATAAATTGACGACCTTTGCCCCCGAAACCATCGGCCAAAAATATGACGAAGCGCATCCCGAGAAGATGATC
>CAYOQM010000319.1:0-3008 GCA_964406065.1 uncultured Verrucomicrobiota bacterium | reverse complement strand
CGCATAGACCGGGGCCAGTTCGTGCTGGGCCGGGGCCACCTCGTTATGCTGCGTCTTGGCGGAGACCCCCAACTTCCAGAGTTCGCCGTTCAGGTCGGCCATGAAGGACGCCACGCGCTCATGGATCGAGCCGAAATACTGATCCTCCATCTCCTGCCCCTTGGGCGGGGGCGCCCCGAAGAGGGTTCGTCCGGCGAGGCGCAAATCGGCGCGTTTCTCGACGAACTTGCGATCGATCAGGAAGTATTCCTGTTCGCCGCCGAGGGTGGCGATTACGCGTCGGCTGGTCTGGTTGCCCAGCGCACGCAACACCCGGATCGCCTGCTTGTTGATCGCCTGGATGGAGCGCAGGAGCGGGGTCTTCTTGTCGAGGGCCTCGCCGGTGTAGGACGCAAAGGAGGTCGGAATGAACAGGGTCGTGTTCGAGCCGTCCGTCTTGATGAACACCGGGGAGGTGCAATCCCAGACGGTATACCCGCGGGCCTCGAAGGTGGCGCGGATGCCGCCGGAGGGGAAGGAGGACGCATCCGGCTCGCCCTGCGTCAGCTCCTTGCCGCTGAATTCCATCATGACCAGCCCTTCAGCTGTCGGGGAAATGAACGAGTCATGCTTCTCGGCCGTGATGCCGGTCATCGGCTGGAACCAGTGGCAGAAATGCGTGGCCCCCTTCTCGATGGCCCAGTCCTTGATGGCATTGGCCACCACGTCCGCAATGGAGGGATCCAGCTCCTTGCCCCCGTCGATGGTGGCCCTCAACTTCTTGTAGACATTCCTCGGCAGCCGCGCCCGCATGACCGAATCGCTGAACACATTCGACCCGAACATCTCGGGAACTGATTTCGACGTCGTCTCACAACAATTCATAATCACTGCACCTTTCCTGAGTTTATAAAAACTTCAAAATTCAAGTGGGGAATAAGCATACACCATGCCAATGCCTGCCGGCAGGCCAAAGCCCATCCGAATGCCTGAAAATAGCAGAACTTACAGCCTCCCCGCAACAGGAAGATCAAGTCTTCAAGATACATTTATGTAGCGCGTTAGCCAAAACGCATACAATTTTGTATGCAACTCAGTAATTCGCCGGAACGAGCTCGAAGAAGGCCTGGGGATGCTGGCAGACGGGACACTTGGCCAGGGCGGCGGGGCCTTCATGCACCAAGCCGCATTCGCGGCAGCGCCACCGAACCTTGCCCTCCTTCTTGAAGACCGTTCCGCCTTCCAGATTCTTCAGCAGGGCGAGGTAGCGTTCCTGGTGTTCCTTCTCGATCTTGCCGATGTTTTCGAAACGCCGGGCCAACTCCTCGAACCCTTCCTCGCGGGCTTCGCGGGCCATGCGGGGATACATGTCGGTCCATTCCTCATGCTCGCCCTGGGCCGCGGCCTTCAGGTTGGCGAGCGTGTCGCCCAATCCGTCCAATTCCTTGAAATGCAGTTTGGCGTGGGTCTTCTCCTGTTCCGCGGTTTCGAGGAAAAGGGCCGCAATCTGCTCGTATCCCTCCTTTTTCGCCACCGAGGCAAAATAGCTGTATTTGTTGCGTGCCATGGATTCGCCCGCAAACGCTTCCTTCAGGTTCTTTTCCGTTTTGGATCCCTTGAGCTCCGGCATGATCAACCTCCTTGTGCTTCTGGTTTCCCGCATCATACACCTTTTCATTTTTTTGTGAACCCCGCGATTGCGTTTGCTATGATGCCCCCCGTGACACTGAACGACCAGATCAAGCACCTCGCCCGCCGGGCAGGCTACCAGGCCTGCGGCATCACCGGCGCGGAACCGTTTGGCGATTACCTCGCAGCCCTGGACCGGCTGGCGGAACGATTCCCCGAGTCTGCCGCACTCTACGGGCGCATGAAACGCCGCGCCACCCCGCTCGCGCTCAACCCGTGGGTGAAATCGATCGTGGTGTGCATCCGCCGCTACGGGAAATATGCGCTGCCAGACGGACTGGATGCCCATATCGGACGCAACTACCTCTGCGACCGGCGTATTCCCGGATGCCCGGACAGCTCCCTGCCGAAACGGATGAAGGAGGGACTGCTGGCCCTGGGTCTACGGGTGCGAACCGGAGGCGTGCCCTCCCGTGAAGCCGCCGTGCGGGCCGGGGTGGCGCGCATCGGCAGGAACGGCTTCGCCTTCGCCGACGGCTGCGGATCCTGGATCAATATCGAGGCCTGGATGACCGACGCGGAACTGGAGCCTGACACACCCGCGGAACCCGCCCCCTGCCCGACTGGGTGCCGTGCCTGCCTAGACGCCTGCCGGACCCGGGCGCTCGTCGACCCCTATGTCATGGACATGAAACGCTGCATCGCCTACCTGACGTATGAGGCGCCGCTCCCCATTGCGCCCGAACTTTGGACGGAAATGGGACCGTGGATCTACGGATGTGATGACTGCCAGAACGTCTGTCCGCTGAATCGCGGGCGATGGGAGGCGCTTGAACCCGCACCCTGGCTGGAGAACGCGACCGACAGGCTGACCCCCGCCTCGTTGGCGGCCATGGATCAGGAAACCTACACCCATGTGGTCTATCCCTTGTTTGGCTATATCCCGCCGGATGACCGGGCCCGCTGGCAGGCGAATGCCCGCCGGGCACTGGAGGATGGCGAAATACCGCAGCCACCGCTGAAAAGTTGAACCGCTCCCTCGATGATCTAGAAAAATACATCGAGAAACGGAAAAAGCGGTCCCCCGCTTTCGCGACCTGATAGATGAATCCATAACATGCGAACCCCACAATTCCGGCTATCGGCTTCGCCTCAGCCAGAGCAGCATGTTCGGCTTCGCAAATAATAATTGATTCAACACATCATAATGTGTGACTATATGTGTGGAGGCAATCGTATGGCGACAAATCTACAACTCGACGATAAATTGATCAGGCAGGCTGTTACGCTTGGGGGGCACCACACCAAGAGGGCGGCGGTGACCCAGGCGCTGTCTGACTATATCCGCAATCTGCAACAGGAGAGAATTCTGGATCTATTCGGGAAGGTTGATTTCGCCC
>CAYOQM010000318.1:0-3022 GCA_964406065.1 uncultured Verrucomicrobiota bacterium | reverse complement strand
GATGAAATGGAACTCAGGGAGTATTCCGAGACCAGATAGCCGCCATTGCCCTGGTAGGTGCCGCTGAAATTGGCAATGCTGCTGGAGTCGTTCCAGGAATTATCCGAGCTGCCGCCGCTCCACTCGCAGCCAACCAAGCCCGCCATACCGACCGCAAAAGCCGCCACGAAAATCTTCTGAATCAGGTGCTTCATGTCATCCGCCTTTTCTGTTGTTTGCTCTGCCAAGTTACGAAAACGCCACTCAATGGTAAAGAAATTTCATTGGCGTCCCATAGGGACGCCGGTTATTGGTTACTCGTTATCAGTTATTTGGAAACCCCCTACCATTCCCTTCGTGTCATTTCTGATTTTTCCCGATCCTGATAACCAATAACTGATAACCATTTCCCTACTTCACCACAACCCGGTAAAAACGGGTATTCACCCTGGGCGAGTCATCGAGGTAGGTATGCAGTATATCCCCATACCGATACGGATTTCCCGAGGCCGTCTGCCATGTCTTAAGGTCATTGCTATACTGGACCTCGTAGTTCATGCCGATCTGGCCCTGCCAGCTCAACATGAACTGGCCGGAACCCGGCGTGACCACGGCCACCTGTGAAACCTTCGGAATACCCGGTATAGTCTCGCCCGCAGCGCGCGCCCTGGCAATCTGCGCGGCGCCATCAGCAGGATTCAGCGGGTCGTACCCATGGGTGATCTCATAGCCGTCCGACAGCCCGTCCCCGTCCGTATCCCACTTGATCGGATTCAGATCCGTCCCCCTGGGATTCGATACCGGGTCATACGGATTATAGACATGGCCGGCCTCCGTGGTCAGGTTCGTCCAATTCACGTCCGCAAGCACGTGCGACGGATTGGCAGGAACACCCGCCTTGGCGTCCGTCCAGTCGATTTCCACCTGATCCGGAACACCGTCGCCATCATAATCCGTCTTGGTGGGATCCAGATCGGCAGGCTCGATTTCGTAATTACGGAGCAGTGTCAACCCGTTGACCCCCATGTTGGAGGAACAGTTGTTCAGCGCCCCGTAGTACATCCACTCCCAGCCATCGGGTATCCCATCGTCATCCGTATCGCGGTCGCGAATCACAATGCGGACATCCGACTTGGAGGCATTGCCCTCGCCGCTCAGGTCAACGGCCGCCACATGATAGAATCCGTTCGACGGAATGTCCTGCACGAACCCGAAAGGCTCCCAGGCGTCAAGCTGGCGGTTGCCATTCAGGTCAATGAACGCCCGCACATAATAGGGAACATTCCGGAGCCCCTTCAGGCTATAGACACCCTTCATGATCGACGGGGAGTTGGTATTGCACTGGTACGACACCTGGACCTGACCATCTGGTATGCTGCTGAAACCGGGCGACTCATAAGCCTGGACAATCATGGTCAGATTGCTGGTCTGTCCGGCCCCGTACCCACGACTGATCTTTCCGAAGTAGTACAGGTCGCCTGAAACCATCGACTTCCCGCCGGATGTCGACGGCTGTACATTCACCATGATGGAACTCCACGGCGACCAGGACGAGTTCACCCCGCGGGTAAAGCCCTGCACCCGCACCCAGTACTGACCATTATTCCAAACGGAGGACGCATACGACCCTCCCGGCGGAACGTAGTTGTCACCGACATAGAATGGCAGTTTGATCTTCCTGATTCCATTTACATCCATATAGGGGACCATGTTGGTATAGGCAAGCAGAGGCGTGGCCGCATTACTGGTGGCGGCGATCTGGATCCTATAGGCCGTGGCATTCGTGTCCACCGTGAACTCAAGTTCATTCAAAGCATACTGGAACTGCATGCTGCCATTGGGCGTGTAGACCGTCGCCGGCACCAGCGAACTCGCCCTTGGGAAGGAGGCCATCATCACATTCGTGAAAGCCACCCCATCGGCATAGATCGACCAGGGGGTGATCACATCACCTGTGGTCACCCCATACAGGCCCGCCGCCAACCAATCTCCCTCGTGGAAGTAATTCCGAGGCGCCTGGATCGTCCGCGTCACCAGGGGACTTGAAACCGTATACGACGTCACATTCGTCGCTATTGGCCACGAGAACCTTGGGTACCCAGGAATAGAATCCGTAAACCCAATTTCAACATTGTTCACCGATCCGAACCCAACATTAAGCGGTTGGAATTGAGCAATTCCTGCCGGCTCAGTATCGGGTTCATATCGATTATTATTATTAAGATCAACATATCCGAAGACGTAATTAGTCCCCTCCACGACATGTCCCGATCGCATCACCTCTGTGTCACGCGTTGACCCATACATGTTGAGCGTTGCGATGGGCCATCCATCCATCGATGCAGTCTTATAGAAGTTAAGCTTAACCTGCCCCTCTATGCGGTACACGTAGGCAACAACAATAACGCCATCTACATCAAACCCATTGGCGAGCGTAACAAAATAGCGCCCCTCGCTATAATCAACATAGCCGCTTACAATCGCGCCATTGTAAGTCCCATGCAATCCTCCGTTACCATCATCAGAAGCAATCAGAATGACTACTCCGTTAACTTGACAACCCACCCTTACACTTCCGGGAATAATATCCGCGTTCTTTGTAACGCCTCCAACGGAGGCCTCGCCCGCCTTCACTGAACCCCCAGTTTCAGCAAGAACAGCAACTAAAGATTCACCTTTTACCGTCAGCGCTTCGTCTAGTGTATTACCATATTTCCCATGATATCTTGCATGTATGGACATTAGCGGACGCGGAAAACTAATAGGGAGCAACGGATCCGTGTTCGCCAGATACTCGGCATAGTTACTCCACCCATCTTCGTCTGGGTCCAGATTGCCATCATAGTAGGCCTGATCCAACCCTCGCTTCCCCGTGCTTGGACACATCTCATGGTAACTGGTCTCCCACGCATCGGGGATCCAGTCGCCATCGTCGTAGATCTCACCAAAGGTCCGGAAGCCCGGACCCTGGCGGCTGTCATAATCGCTGAAGGTGTTTCCGGCAGTGGACCACTGATGGGGGTCCGTGCCCGCCAGGTACTCA
>CAYOQM010000317.1:0-3023 GCA_964406065.1 uncultured Verrucomicrobiota bacterium | reverse complement strand
GGATGCGGTTGTGGCTTTGCCGATCCTTCTGCCCCCGACGGTCATCGGTTTCTTCCTGCTGATGGCGTTGGGCCCGCGCACCGGATTCGGGCGTCTGCTGGACAGCATCCTGGGGCATCCTGTGCCGTTTTCATTCACCGGGATCTTGATCGGATCGGTCGTGTTCAATCTGCCCTTTGCGATACGTCCCTTTGTCGCGGCCTTTGCCGCCGTCAACAGGCGATATGTGGAATCATCATGGTGTCTGGGGGGGTCGCGCATCATGACCTTCTTCCGCATCACGCTTCCGTTGGCCAGGGCCGGTATCCTGACGGGAGCCATTCTTGTCTTTGCCCATACCATCGGTGAATTTGGCGTCGTGCTTATGCTCGGCGGCAACATTCCCGGGGTGACGCAAACCATCTCGACGTTGATCTATGATGACATTCAAACTTTGAATTATGCCGGGGCGACCGTCATGTCGGTGGCGCTCCTGGGTTTTGCAGGGGTGATCCTGAGCGCCGTGTATGCGCTCCAACGGCGGATTCTTCCACTCGTATGAGTACACCGCTCCATGCCGGGTTCACGAAACACTATGCGGATATCCATCCCATCCGTGGAGACTTCACGCCCTCGTCAGCCTTGATTACGGTTTTGTATGGCCCGTCCGGTTGCGGGAAGTCCACGGTGTTGCGCTGCCTGGCGGGTCTTGAACGGCCCGCGTGCGGAGCAATCCACTTTGCGGGCAGGATGTGGTTCGACGGGGTATCCGGGATGTCCTTGCCGCCACAACAGCGCGGGGTCGGCTTTCTGTTCCAGGATTACGCCCTGTTTCCCCATATGACGGTCGAGGACAACGTCGGGTATGCGCTTGTCCATCGCCCGGCGAAGGAGCGGAGGCGCAGGGTGGCTGAGTTGATGGAACGGTTTCGCCTTGCGGGGCTGGAGCGGCATATGCCGGACCAGATTTCCGGCGGGCAGCAGCAGCGCGTTGCCCTGGCCCGTTCCCTCGCGGGTGATCCGGTTCTGCTGTTATTGGATGAGCCGCTTTCGGCTGTGGATACCTTCCTGCGCGAAACCTTGCGCGCCGAGTTGCGTTCCCTGCTTTGCCAGATCGCCAAACCTGTCATTATGGTGACCCACGATTGGCGTGAAGTTCAGGCGCTTGCCGATGAGGTCATCCTGATGGATCAGGGGATGCCCCTTCAGCGCGGGGTTCCGCTTGCCGTTTTTGACCGGCCCCTTTCCGTGAGTGCCGCGCGAATGGTGGGGGTCGACACCATTCTCCCGGCCAGGGCCTGCGGCATGGAGGGGGGCGGCCCGGGGGTTGAGGTGGCTGGGGTGAAACTGGCCACGGCGACACCGCCCGTGCCCGGCGGATCCCTCAGCATCGGGATTCGCGCGGAAGAGGTTATGATCCGCCCGACGGGGCATGAAGCTTCAGCCGCGTCAGGGCTTCGGGGCCGCCTTGTTTCGGTGCAGGCGAGCGGGCTGAACGACTATCTGCAGGTGGACTGCGGGTTTCCCGTCACGGCGGTCATGACCCGCCGTGAGCGGGCGGCCCTGGATTTGCAGGCCGGCAATGGGGTGATCGTGACGATCCGCCCCGAGGCGGTTCTGCTGTTGCGCCGCGTGTAAACGAGCACAAACGCCCTCTCCCCGCGAGGGGATCCTGTCGCTGCATTGCCAATCTAAGCAAAACGGCGTAGTTTCAAGTTCCGGATGAAGACAAAGATGAAGGACCTGCGAGGCGAGGGAAATTACCCATGAAGCGGAACGGAATTACAGCGGCGGGAAACTGGATTGTGGACCGGGTCAAGCGGGTGGATTGCCTGCCCGGCAGGGGCATGCTGGCCAATATCAAGGGCCAGATGATCAGTCCCGGCGGGGCGCCGGCCAATGTGCTCAATGATCTGGCCCGTTTGAAGGCGCCCTTCCCGCTGGCGGGGCTGGGCGTGGTGGGCGACGATGAGGACGGCCAATACCTGCAGCGCGTGTTTGCCAGGGCGGGGGTTGATGCCAGGGGGTTACGGGTTTCGAAGACCGCGCCCACCTCATTCACGGATGTCATGAACGATGAGACCACCGGCGATCGGGTCTTTTTTCATCACCGCGGGGCCAATGCGGAGTTCGGGCCCAAGCATATCCCTGTCAGCCGCCTGACCTGCCGGATATTCCACCTGGGGTATCTGCTGTTGCTTGACACGATGGATCAACGGGACCCGGAGCACGGGACAGTGGCGGCCAGAGTTCTAAAAAATGTGCAGGCGGCCGGGATCCTGACCAGTCTGGACGTGGTCAGTGAAGAGAGCGACCGGTTTGGACGCATTGTTCCCCCGGCTTTGAAGTTTGTTGACTACCTGATCATGAATGAGATTGAGACGGCCCGTGCGACGGGAATTCCGGTAAGGGACAAGAAGCGACACCTTGACGGGGTGGCCTTGATCGAGGCGGTGGACAAGCTCTATGACTTCGGGGCGATGAAGTTGGTGGTGGTTCACATGCCGGAAGGGCTGTATATGCGGGATCAATCCCGGCAGCGTTATGCGCGCGGGTCGCTTGCGCTGCCGGAGGGGTACATCGCCGGGGCGGTCGGCGCAGGAGATGCGTTTTGCGCTGGAATGCTTTATGGGCTGCATGAGCATTGGGACCTGATGGAGTCGGCCGGGTTGGCCACCTGTTGTGCGGCCGCGAGCCTTTCGGCGCCGGGCGCGTCGGAAGGCATTCAGTCCTTGAAGGCCACGCTCAAGCTGGGGCGGCAATTCAAGGAACGCAAGCCGCCGGTCAGGGTTTAGGCGGGGCCAGTAATCCCACAGGCCTGACGGCGGCGGGACAAGTCCGCGGCGGCTACAAAGAGCCCTGCACCTGTAGTAACCGGCCTCTGGCCGGTATGGGCGACATAGCGAGGAATGTTTCACGCGAAGGCGCGAAAAACGCGAAAGGAAGATTTTCACCACCCGCTGCGCTCGAGACTCGGAGACAGAGAGGCCGGAAGGGGAGAAGAGAATGTGGCGGCATTTGTAATTCCGGAGTACCAGAATTAA
>CAYOQM010000316.1:0-3047 GCA_964406065.1 uncultured Verrucomicrobiota bacterium | reverse complement strand
ACCGACGACCTGCGCATTACGAATGCGCTGCTCTACCAGCTGAGCTATGTTGGCCAAGGAAAACGCGATAAACCATAGCGAAAATGACAGCGCTGTCAACTCCGGCTTAAGTCATGACGCGGATCAGCATCAGTTCCAGGGTCGTCGCCTCGGGAATGCGGCTGGACACCAGATCCTCGTACACATCCATCAATAGACGCTGGTTACGCCTCAGCGCTTCCATCGAATAGCCTCTGGCCTGTTGCGCCATCTTCACGACCACAAAGGGATGCATCGAACGGGGATCGCGCTTGAACGCCGAGACCAGCCCCGCCTCGACCCCCTCAGGGAGCGCCCCCCAGTCCGCCTGCTCATTGCGCCCCGCCCCCCTAATCCGGAGCCACCCCTGGTCCAGACATTCACGGTACGAGAGCAAATCACGCATCCGGGTCATGACGGCCATCATGATGCGAATGGGCGCCTCCCGGTTCGCCAGCAGATCGCGCAGGATTTCCAGCGCATCGGCCAGCCGCCGCTCCCCGAGGGCATCCTGAAGATCCCACGTGACCGACGTCAAACTGCGGGACACCACCGCCTGGACGTCCTGCGCCGTGGCCTGGCGGCGTTCTCCAAGATACAGGGCCAGTTTTTCAAGCTCCATGGCAATCTGCCTCGAATCAGAACCCACCCGCTCCAGCAACAGCTCCACCGTGGCGGGATCCGCCATAATCCCCTTCTCCTTGAGCACCCGGGCAATGACACCCCGCCCGTGCTGCTCAAGCTGGTAGGCCTTCTCCGGCAGCATGAACTCCCGCACTTCGAACCGGGACGCCGCCAGCTTGTAGAACGCCGAGCGCTTATCCATCCCCCTGGCGGTGATGACCAGCACGGAATCTCCGGCATGTCCCTCCTCCAGCACGGAGGCGAGATCTTTCATGGCCGCCTTGACGGATTCGTTCGCCGTCAGCACCGCGTCATCGGTAAAGGTCACCGACCGCCACCAGATCACCTTGCCGCCGGACATCATGAACCCCGGCGTCACCAGCGCTTCACGGCACCGCTTGATCGCCGTCAGGGCATCGTCGACTGAATCCGCGCGGCCCTCGACCACCTCAAGCCCGAAGGCCTGTTGCGCGGGAGGAACCAGGCGGCCGACCAGGTCCCGAGCCGCCGCTTCCATCGGGAAGTCGTCATCGCCCACGTACAGATAAAATTGTTTCCGGTTACTCATCCTTGCCAGCCGACCCTAAAAATGTATTAATGCTTCTATCAATTCAGGGGCGTTTTGTCACGGGTTCAACATCACCATGAAGCAATGGCTCTCAAAATTCCGTTCCCAGCGCCTGAGAGGGCGGTTCAAGGACGGCGTGCGGCATTCCCAGGACGACGACGGGGGTTGGTGGAACCAGCCCGCTGTTTCCCTGCTGATCGGGTTTTCAGTCTGGTGTGTTGCCTGCGTGCTCCTTCACGCCGGCATGGCCGCCAGGAGCGGCACCCTTAAACTCACCCTCGCCGCCGCCGGGAACCAGTTCCTGCTGCTGGTGATCACCGCCGTCTGCGGCATGTTGCTGCGGGTCCTGGCGCCGGCCACACTGGCCCATAACGCCCGCCTGCTCCTGTTATCCCTCTGCGCCCTGGCAACAGTCATTCCCGGAAGCCTGATTATCCACGAAGCCGGGCGCTGGACCTTGCTGCCCATGGCGGCGGTTGTAATGTTGATTCCCTTTGCTTTGTCCCCCCTGCTGGCCGGAGCACTGCTGGGCGGGCCGGCCGCGGTGGTGGCCGGGCTGTGGTCAACCCTGGTCTGTCTCATCATAGGCAACTACAGCATCCCGATCCTGTTGGCCGGCCTCGTCGCCACCGCCATGGCCGCACGGATCACGCGCCTGCTGCGCCGCCGCACCCAGCTCATCCGGGCAGGCCTGGCCATCGGGCTCGTGCAACTGGTCTGCCTCATCGTGCCGATGCCGGGCGATGCCCTGACCGCATCAGAACTGGTACTGGCCTGCGTCTGCAGCGGCCTGGGCGCGGCCTTGCTGACCCTCCTGCTGCTGCCGGTTTGCGAATCGCTCTCAGGCCTCACCTCCAACATGACCCTGCTGGAGTTGTCAGACCTTGGACATCCCCTCCTCCAGCGGCTCGCCTTCGAGGCGCCGGGAACCTATCACCACAGCCTGACGCTCGCCAACCTGGCCGCCGCCGCCGCCGATGCGATCGGCGCCAACTCGGTCCTGGCCAGGGTCGGCGCCTACTTCCATGATATCGGAAAGGTAACCAAACCCGGTTATTTCACGGAAAACATCCGCACCGGCGACAATCCCCACGATGAACTGACCCCCAGCATGAGCGCCCTGCTGGTCATGGCCCACATCAAGGAGGGCGTGACCCTGGCGATGCTGCACAAACTGCCCAGGCCGGTGATTGACATCATTCAGCAGCATCACGGAACCGGACTGGTCATCTATTTCCACCACAAGGCCGAGCGCCAGTCCGGCGCCGAGCCGAAATCCGCGGCAGGCCGCGGCCATACCACCGTCGACGAATCAAGCTACCGGTATCCCGGCCCCAAGCCGACCTCTCGGGAATCGGCCATCATCATGCTGGCCGACTCCGTCGAGGCGGCCTCGCGCTCGCTCGAAAAACCCACCCCCACCCATATCGTGGAACTGGTCGACCGCCTGGTGGACGCCAAGATCAATGACCGGCAACTGGATCACTGCGAGATGACGCTGGCGGAGTTGTGCCAGGTGAAACGCTCGTTCGTCTTCTCCCTCTCCAACATGCTGCACACCCGCATCGCCTATCCCAAGCCGGAGGAAAAGAGGGGATAGTGAGGAAGAAGGGCGCGAAGCTCTTGTAGCCGCGCCTGACAAGGCGTGGTTCGACAACCACCGCTTACCAGCGGCGGCTACAGAAGAAGAGGAAACTCATCCGGAAACTGGCAATTTCACCATGAACGTGGCGGTCATTAATCGGCAGAAAGTGCGGGCGGTCCGGGTCCCGGCGCTCAGGAAATTGACGGCCTTCCTGCTTGAAAAGGCCGGACGGCGACCGGGGATTCAATGGGG
>CAYOQM010000315.1:730-3068 GCA_964406065.1 uncultured Verrucomicrobiota bacterium | reverse complement strand
GGGGGTTGGTCGAGCACGGTGGCCAGCGCCAGCGCACCTTCCGGGGTGAACGCCCAGTCGTCCAGTTCCCCTGCCGCTGCTTGCTGCCAGAGTGCTTCGTAGCGCACCCGAATTTCTTCATCCAGCGCAGGCGTGGAAGCAAACCAGTGCTTGCTGATGCGCGGCGAGTACCAGTAATCCAGCAATTCTTGAATATCGTGTGGTTGTGACATGGCTTGAAGTGGTTCCGTGGCGGTTGTTAATGAAGACCAAGCGAACATATTCTGTTTGGTTAGTGCAGCGCAGGTTTTTGATATAAACCCTGTTGACGGGGCGGTTTTAGTTAAATACATTGACATCCGAAATGCGTTTGCGGAACAGCGTGATTGCGTTTCGTGTTGAATTCCCCCTCGGCTGTCGAAAGCCATCTGCAGTCGAGTCGGAATTTGTTGGTTGCAGGCCTGCATTGGCGCAGCCAACATCCTCCTCCTCTCTTTGCCCCGACTTGATCGGGGCTTTTTTTGCTTTCAATTTGCTTTCAATTTGCTTTCATTTTTCCCGAGGGAGCCGGGAGAATGCAGCATGCCCAGTTCCCTGATCGCCGCCGCGCACGCCTTTCTCCAGCACGAGTCCAGCCGTACACCGGATTTCTCCGATTGCCTGATTCTGGTTCCGCATCACCATGCCGGCCAGGCTTTCAGGCAGGCGCTGCTCGATGCGCTGCCGGGCCGTTATTTGCTGCCGCCGCGCCTGCTGACCTTGCCGGAACTGGCTGCCAGCGCTGCGTTGACCGAGGATGCCGAAGCGGACAGCCTGCGCTTGGCGCAGTTGCATGATTTTCTCGCCGGCAGCGGGCGTTTGCCGCGCCATGTCGAATGGCCTGCCGCGCAGGAGTTGCTGGCGCTGGTCAACGATCTCGATGCCGAGTCCGTGCAGTTTGCCGACTGGCTGGGCGATGCCGCCAAGGCGGAAAACCGCTATCTCGCACTCGAGGCCAGCCTCGCCGATGCCGTCTGGCGTGCGCTGTCGCAAAGCGGTCAACCGGGGCGGATGCGGTTGCACGCCAGACGTTTGAGTGCGCTGGCCGAGTGTGCGGCGCAGCCGCTTTACTGCCTTGGTCTGGCTGACTTGAGTGGCGTTGAGCGGGCATTCCTGCAAGCCTGGCAACAGCGCCAGCCGGTGATTACCTTGCCTGCGGCGCCGCCCGACACCGCTCGGTTGGCTTTGTTTCACGCGGTCTGGGCAGAGGACGAATCGACGCTGACCCGACGTGGCGCGGCATTCGGACGCGAACAACCCGCCTCGCCAATGGGGCAGGATATTTTCCTGATTGCCGCCCCGGGTCTGGAAGCTGCGGCACTTTCGGCCGAACAGAAGTTGCTGCAATGGCTGGCGGAAGGGCTGCGCGAGATTGCCTTGATTGCGCCGGATCGCCTGATTGCACGGCGGTTGCGCGCCTTGCTGGAGCGACGCGGCATTCTGGTGCAGGACGAAACCGGCTGGGCGTTTTCGACGGCGGCAGTGAGTCATGTGGTGGAGCGCTGGCTGAAGCTGGTCGGTGACGCCTTTAGTTACGTTGATCTGCTCGACCTGCTGAAATCACCTTTTGTCTTTGCCGATGTTGCTTCCCAACGATTGCAGGCCGCGCATGAGCTGGATGAGGCGTTTCGCCGGCACGGTGCGCCGGATAGCCTGGCTGGGCACATCGCCTTGGCGAAGCGGGAAGGCTTGCACGCCAGTCTGGTCTTGCTGCTGCGCATTGAGCGGACGCGCGCGGGCTGGTCGGCTAAACGGCTGGCTTTGGCGGAATGGACGCGCCGCTTGCTCGAATCGCTTGATGAGATCGGCGCGGCAGCACCACTGCGCGCCGATCCGGTCGGCAGACAGTTGCTCGCCTTGCTGGAAACCCTGGCGCATGACAGCGCCAGCCACGGCGCACGTTATGCACTGGCCGACTGGCGGCGCTGGCTGTTTCTGCATCTGGAGCAGGCCACTTTTCGCGATGTCACTGTGTCCAGCCCGATTCGCCTCACCCATCTGGCCGCCGCCCATACGCGCGATCTCGATGCCGCCATCGTGCTCGGCGTCGGCGCGGCGCATCTGCCCGGCAAGCCGGCAGCCGCCATTTTCAACGATGCCGTGCGCAGCCAGCTTGGCTTGCCAGGTTCGCGGGAGAAAGAGGCGTTGGCGCGTACCGCTTTCACCGATCTCCTCGCCCGTGTGCCGCGCGTGGCATTGGTCTGGCAGTCGGAGCAAGACGGCGAGGAAGCGCCGCTTTCGCCCTGGTTGCTGCAACTGGATGTGTTTCACAAGGCGGCATGGGGCGCTGGTGTTAGGTCCGTAGGAGGTCCGCTTGCGG
>CAYOQM010000315.1:0-720 GCA_964406065.1 uncultured Verrucomicrobiota bacterium | reverse complement strand
TTCGGCCCGCAAGCGGACCTCCTACGGGCGGAAGGTTGGCCCTCCGCCGATGCCGTTCCCGCCCGCATCAGCGTCAGCGCCTGGCAAAGTCTGGTGGCCTGTCCGTACCAGTTCTTTGCGCGTCATCTGCTGCGCCTGAACGAACGCGACGACGTGCCAGAGGAAATGGACAAGCGCGATTACGGCACGTTGGTGCATCGCATCCTGGCACGCTTCCATGCCGCGCATCCGATCTTGATCGTGCAGACACCGGATGTACTTTGCGCAAGCCTGCAGCAGATCAGCGTAGACGGATTCGCCGAAGCGGAAGCCGACGCCTATCTCGCCAGTGCCTGGAGGCTGCGCTGGAGCAAGCACATCGAGTCCTATGTGGCCTGGGCGCTGGCGCGGGAAGCGGAGGGCTATCGTTATGAAAGTGCGGAAACGCCGTTTGCCCGCGAGGTGGTATGGGGTGAAGGATCGGTTGAAAATCACGCCACGCGGCTGGAGGGACGCGCAGACCGGGTTGATCGTCATGGCGACGCGCTCGCCTTGCTCGACTACAAGACCCAGTCGCGTCAGCCGCTGAACAAGAAGCTCGACGCCAGCGCGGAGGATGTCCAGCTCACCGCCTACGCCTGGCTGTCCGATGCGGGCGAAGCCGGCTTTGTCACGCTGGACGAGGACAAGATCGGCAATCTGGATTGGAAAGCCGACCTGCCAGCTGCCGCCGAGGCGGAA
>CAYOQM010000314.1:0-3069 GCA_964406065.1 uncultured Verrucomicrobiota bacterium | reverse complement strand
ATTACGAGGTCGACTTGGAAGAACTGGTCCGCTCCGGCGATATTGAGCGCTTCCTCTACTTCTACGCCTTCTTCCGGCGCGCCGCCTTCGATACCGGCCCACTGTGTTTGGACGAACTGCTGCGCGCCAGCGTGGAGTATGCCCACGGCGTCGGCGCTACGCTGAAAAGCCAGGTGTATGATGCGCTGCGGCATCTGGCGCAGGGGTTTCTCGATTACCCCGGCAATGCGCTGCCGCCCACGCCGGAGGTGTTGAAAGAGACCTACGACAACAGCCTCATCCTGCTGTACCGGCTCATCTTCATCCTCTACGCGGAAGCGCGCGAGTTGCTGCCGGTGCGCGAGAGCGAGCTGTATCGGGACACCTACAGCCTGTTGGCGATCAAGCAGGCGGTGGCACGCGGCAGACACCTGCTGCCCACCAGCGCTCGCCTGTGGCCACAGTTGCGCGAGCTCTTCCAGGCTATCAACCTGGGCAGCCCGCCGCTGCATGTTGCCACCTTCAACGGTGGCCTCTTTGATCCCGCAAAACACCCCTTCCTGGAGCGCTACACCGTCGGCGACGCCCACCTGCAGCAAGCCATCGACATGCTGGCGCGGGTCAATGGGCAGTTTATCGACTACCGCGACCTGTCCGTGCGTCATATGGGCACCATCTACGAGGGATTGCTGGAGTTCAAGCTGGTCCCCTGTCCACCGGCGGCAGACTGGACGGTCGATCTCGTCAATGATAAGGGCGAGCGGAAAGCCACCGGCTCCTACTACACGCCGGAATACATCGTCAAATTCATCGTCGAGCAGACGGTGGGACCGGTGCTGTGGGAGGCGGTGAGCGGGAAGACCAGCGACGCCGATATCGTGCATGCGGTGCTCACCGTCAACGTACTCGACCCAGCGATGGGCAGCGGGCATTTTCTGGTGGAGGCCACCGAATATATTGCACGCTTCCTGGTGGATTACGGCATCCTGCCCGAAGGCAAAACCGCCGAGGAAGCCGACCTGGCCTACTGGAAGCGCCGGGTAGTGCAGTCCTGCATCTATGGGGTCGATCTCAATCCGCTGGCGGTAGAGTTGGCAAAACTCTCGCTGTGGCTCATCACCGTGGCGAAAGACCGTCCGCTCTCCTTCCTCGATCACCACCTGCGTCCCGGCAACTCGCTGGTGGGCGCGCGCCTCACCGCCCTGCAGCAGCACAGCGAAACCACGGCGAAGGCGGCGCGCAAGAAGAAAGCCGCGCCGGTGCAGGCCGGGCAAAGCACCCTCTTCGCCGATGCCGACTTCACCCAGCGCATGGCGGTGGCGGTGGGCTCCATGTGGCTCATCGAGGAGAACGAAGCCAACAGCGTGGAACAGGTGAAGGAGCAGGAAGGTCTCTATGCCGACCTGCGCCGGCAACTGGTGGAAAAATACGGCAAACTCGCCGATCTCCTCACCGCGCAGCATTTCGGTGTGGCGGTGCCCGCCGACCAGTGGGCGATGGTGGTCGATCACGTCATGGGCCGTTCCCTGGGTCTCCCGCCCACGTTGCAGACCGTGCTGGCACAGGTGGAAGCCATCGCCGCCCGTGAACACTTCTTCCACTGGGAGCTGGAATTCCCCGAGCTCTACTTCGACCGCTACGGCCGCCCGCTGGGCGACGACGGCGGTTTCGAAGCGGTCATCGGCAACCCGCCCTACGTGCGCCAGGAGCAGTTGGCGGTGTATAAACCGTATTTCCAGCAGCACTTCGCCGAGGTGTATCATGGCGTCGCCGACCTCTTCGTCTACTTCTTCGCCCAGGGTTTGCGGAAGGCACGGCAAGGTGGACGGCTCTCCTACATCAGCAGCAATAGCTGGCTGCGGGCGAATTACGCCACGCCGTTACGGAAGTTTCTTCGGGAAGAGACGACGGTTGATACCCTGGTTGACGTCGGCGATAACAGAGTATTCGAGGAAGCCCCCGATGTCTATCCCGCCGTGCATGTGGTGCGCAAGGCGTTGCCGACACCAGACCACCTCGCCCAGGCTGCCGTCTTCACGCGAGGCGAAGGCGTAAAGCGCTTTGCGATCCAGGTAGCCGAGAAATGCATCGCCGTCTCCATGCACGACCAGGACGATAATGGCTGGCAACTCTCTGGTGATGAAGCACGTTCAGTTTTTAATAAGCTCATGTCTATTGGCACGGCGCTGGGACAACTGCCGGGAATGGCAATATATCGGGGTGTCACCACCGGCTGCAATGATGCATTTATCGTCGACCAAGCCACACGCGACCGGTTAATCGCAGAAGACCCCAATAGCTCATCATTACTGAAGAAGATGGTTCAAGGGGAAGACTTACGCCCGTGGTACCAAAAGGATCAGGGAAAGTGGCTTATTTTCTCACGTCGAGGGATCGACATTAACGCTTTCCCAGCAATTAAGCGGCACCTTGAACGGTACCGCCAAAGATTGGAACCCCGTCCTAGCGATGCTAATCCTTCCCTTCCATGGGGAGGAAGGAAATCAGGGGCTTACCGATGGTATGAGATACAAGATACCACTGAATATTACCAAGCCCTTGAACAACCGAAGGTTATCTGGCCAGATATAACAAAAACCCCGAGATTTTCCATGAGTGAATCCGGCCAGTATGTAGAAGCTACGGCCTTCGTTATGACAATTGATGACTGCTTCTTGCTTGGTATCCTCCAATCCCGCGTTACATGGTATGTAATTTCGAACATCTGCCATACGCTAGGTGAGCGGGAAGGATTAACAAGATTCCGTTTAAAACGGCAGTACTTAGTCAATGTGCCTATCCCAGAGGCCCCAGGCGATGACCGCATCGCCATCAGCGCCCTCGCCATGGAAATCACCGATCTCGCCCGTACCCGCTATGCACTGCACGGGCGGGTGCGCCACCGGCTGCACAGCGATTTCGGCACCCCGGACAATACGTTGAATAACAAGCTGACCGCCTGGTGGACGCTAGACTTCCCCGCCCTGCGCGCCGAGTTGCAGAAAGTCTTCAAACGCGACATCCCCCTGAAGGACCGCGACGAGGCCGAAGCCTGGCTCACCGCCCAGCGCGCCGACCACGCCCGCCTCA
>CAYOQM010000313.1:550-3080 GCA_964406065.1 uncultured Verrucomicrobiota bacterium | reverse complement strand
TGCTATCAAGACAACCGCCACCAATAGACCGCGATACGGCAACCGAGACAGCAGAAGGCTTAAGCCAACCGTAATCATCAGTAAGACAGAGGAAAACACAAACGGCCATAGTCTGACATTAACAAACACGGGCGTGATCTTGTATCCGTATAGGAATAGCAAGACAGCCTCTCCCAATAGCAGGGCAAGAACAAGATGCGGCATTCGGACTTTTACCCTGCCAGCGACAAGAGGGACGACCACAAGGGGAAGTAAAACAAAGACATAGAACGGCATGGTTGCCCAGAGTGACACATCCCAGTTCGTCCCGAAGTCAACGCTATATGCCTTCTTGGCAAACAGTGGCAAAAGCCACCACGACATAAGCAATGCTGTCAATGCCCCCTCCTGGGCCAAGATAGCAGCAGACCGGCGAAGATTGCGGGCTCCGGCGACGAACAACAGTGCGAGCATAGCCAACGCCAGCATGATTGACGTGAAGAAGTGTGTTGCCAGCACTGACACCATGAGAAGAACAGTCCGCAACCGGAAACGGCCATCGCGAACATCACGATAGGCGGACGCCAAGGCAAGAAGCATCAACGGGAAACTGATGCTGTTCGATATCATGCCTGACAACGTGCTGTACAGGTTTACTCCCCACATAGTGTGGGACTTGACAAAGAGGATAGGCACAGCTGAAATAGCAAAGAGGATCGAAGCAGGTCGCGGAAGCCGGAATAGACGGGCCACCATATACAACGATACCGGAAGCAACAGAACTCCCGAAACACAGACAAGTTTGAAAGCAATATTGAAGGGGATAAGGACGCTCAGGAACGCAATTGCCGCATACGGCAAGAAGAAATAGTACTGAAAAAGGGGAAAGCCGCACCACCAGCCCGGCGCCCAGGAAATAATACGCCCGTGATCCAGCAACGATGCCTTCACATGGCTGGCCATATAGTTGTGAGCGGGGAGATCACCACCAACGCTCATGGTATCGGTAAGCAATAGCGGCCAGCGAAGATGATAAAGCAAGAAGCCAGCAATCACCGCCATACAGACGATGTCACAGGCCGGCAATTTCGATCGCTTCAGGAAGCGGAAAAGGAACCCCAGCACTACGCCGCCTTCCTGCGGGCCTTACGCTGCTTAACCCACAACGCGCCATAGACGGCAAGCAAGAGTGCAATCACTGAGGGCGTAATCCAATTCAGATTTGATCGAAATTGGTCGTACCGGGACACAATCCTGACGCTTCCCAGCAAAGGCGTCTCAACGATACCATCAGGCCGCTGCTCCGCCGCAATAACTAGTAATGAATAACTACTCCCGGGCAAGGCAGAGAAATTCTTGAGAATAAACTCGGCAGAGACATCACCCCTTGCAGGAACTTGCACTTTCCCTGGGCCACTCTCAACCGCGATTTCCTTTGGCGCCACTACACGCAATTTCAACTCACGACTCTGGGCATCCAGACTGCGGAACAGGACAATCAATCTCCCGCGTTCAGTCATGGATAATGGCGTTGCTTTTCCGAAAATTCTTTCAGGGGGAGAAGCCCCCTCAACCGCCAACGCATACGTTACTGCACTGAACGGGTACAGGTTTGCATCCGCATAATGGGTCAAAACCGGGACGACCATCTGTCGATATTTGGCGCCTTCTGGCATCTTCCACTCAAATACATGATCCATCTTTGTATTGGGCTCAATTCTCTCAATAAGCGTACTCGATTTAGAAGCACCAAGGAACAATACTTCATTTTTCACATTCACTGCACATTCATCCCCTTTGTTAGCGGTCTCAACGTAGAGAGACAGCTGCTCTCCCGAGATAACTCCACGGGGTACAGTATTCATGGAAATAAAAGCGCACTCTCCATAATTCGGAACGCCGATCATCAAGCAACACACCACTAACAACCACTGATAATTGAAATTGCTCACATATCCCTCACTATATAATTCACATCTGGGCGCTCAGTTCGACATGTCCGATATTATTGAGGAGTCCCCGTCGGATGAAGCAGCATCCCCGCTAGCAGCCTGTTGAAAAACTCATCAATTAAGTTTTCTTGATTGCACTCTCAAAATGTGGTGCGTATAATCGTAGCAACACATTGAGGGGCAATAAGATATGTCCATGAAACGACGGAAGAGCGAGAGTCAAGCCGACCTGTGGATTGCCACGGGACAAGTGGTTTGCGGACCCGGTAACCCATTCTATAAGCGGCTGAACGCGATGATGGTGAAGAATGGCTTTGATGCATTCGCCGAGGGACTTTGCGAGAGGTTTTATGCGGACGGCAAGGGACGGACGAGCATCGCACCCGGAGTTTATTTCCGCATGCTGCTCATTGGCTATATGGAGGAGATCGACTCGGAGCGTGGCATCGCGTGGCGCTGCGCCGATTCGCTGGGACTGCGGGAGTTCCTGGGCTATACGCTGGTTGAGGCAACACCGGATCATTCCAGCCTGTCGGTGATCCGCCGCCGGCTGGACCTGGCGACCCATCAGGCTGTATTCAAGTGGGTGCTCAAGGTGT
>CAYOQM010000313.1:0-540 GCA_964406065.1 uncultured Verrucomicrobiota bacterium | reverse complement strand
CACTGGAGGCCAATGCCGCCATGCGCAGCATTGTCCGCCGCGACACCGGTGAAGGCTACACCGAGTTCCTGACCAAGCTGGCTAAGGAGTCCGGAATCGAGGAACCGCAGCGCGAGGATCTGGCGAAACTGGATCGTGACCGCCCGAAGAAGGGCTCGAACAAGGAGTGGAAGCATCCGCATGATCCTGATGCCCGCATCACGAAAATGAAGGATGGACGCACGCACTTGGCGCACAAGGCGGAACACGCGGTGGACATGGATAGCGGCGCGGTGGTGGCGGTGACCATGCAACTTGCGGACCGGGGCGATAGTCAGACGCTGATGGACACCTTGGCGCATGTCGCCCAGAACCTCGACGGGCTTCCCTTGAAGAAACAGCCGATGCAGGAAGTGGTCGCGGATAAAGGCTACCACTGTAATGAAACGGTCGGCGCGCTTGCGGATCTGGAGGTGAGAACCTATCTTTCGGAACCTGACCGCGGGCGCCGCAAGTGGCGTGGCAATGACGGCGATCAACTGGCGGTGTATGCCAACCGCA
>CAYOQM010000312.1:0-3080 GCA_964406065.1 uncultured Verrucomicrobiota bacterium | reverse complement strand
CGGGATCAAGCCGCACCTGCCACCGTCCATCCGTGGCGGCGCAAGCGGTTGCCGTCTGCCGGCCGAGAGTGACCCGCACCATCTGCCCCGGGGTATCCCAACCCCAGACGGGAATGGGAACGCCCTGTTGAAGAACCATGTGATCACTAAATATCGTGGCTGGCTTAAACAACATGAGGGGACTCTCCTTGTATCGCAGTTATCGGATCGAATTTGCGGAAATCAAACTGTCCTTCCGCCGGTTCGATCAACTCCCAATCCATCATGATCCCCACCGAGGTCATGCCATGGCGTTTCATGCTTTCCAGGTCCGAGGACAACTCCGCCACCCACTCCTTCAGGTCCTGCCCGCAGTGTCCCCACCGCGTCATCGTGCTGACAAGGGTGGCGCCGTAAGGGAACCAGTCGGTTGGGAATTGGACGGGGCGGGTGTTAGTATCATTTGATTTACTCATAGCAAGCTCTCCTGTGTTCTAATTGTGAATACTGATTGGTCTTTGGCGCCACACACGTGACGCGCAGCCATCGACTAAGCGAGTGGACTAAGTGTAAACGACGAAGTGTGCGACGAAGTGTGGGCCTAAGTGTCACGGGAAACGACCTTTGATAGGGATGTGAGCATTGCCGCGATACGTCTCAACATGTCGCGACCGTCTTCAACCTGGGAAGGTTTCGCAGAACCCCTTGCCGTTGCCAAGTCCACGAGTGCTGCCGACTGAACTGTCGCTTTGTATGCGATACCGAGAAACTTCGCCTGATCGGTTCCGCTAAAACGACCATTCCCTTCTGCCAGATTGAGAACAATCGCCGTCGTTGACGTGTCCAGTTTGGAAAGCACGTCTGCGCTGCACGAGAACGCCGTGAACAGGCCTTCTACCCAACCTGTGAGTCGGAGCGCTGTCTGATACATGTCCAGATCCTCATGACTAAACAGACCGGCCTTCTCCGTGGCATAAATGGCACGGTCTTCGCACACCCTGTTGGCCGTTGTCTTCTTCATGGCAATGAGCATACTGACGATCTCGACCAGCAACATCTTACCAGGATAGACATCTTGGTTCGCCAAGAGTCCCTTCGCAACAAACACGTCCATACATGCGGCGCACTCAAGTGCAGACCCGTTGGCGTGTCCCAAGCAGATGACCCGTTCCTTCGGAGACCACGAACTGCTCGCGTGAGCAATGTTGACGAGAATACTCTCGGCTCCCCGATTAAGGTGGTCGCATGCGGCAACTCGCCGAGGCAGCCTTTCAAGTAGTTCGCTTCGACACGCGGCAAATTCCATGCCTTTCTTGTATACGATCAGTTTTTCATGGCCAAACAGTTGTGGCATGACAGTCGCTCCTGCTCTCCCAACACTTAGTCACACACTTCGTCGGTGACCCGCTTCGTTGCTCCCATTCTTCTGTCGTTCATCCCGCGTCCGCAACGCCAAATCGTGCATCATTCCCGAAAACGCCATACCTGTGAAGCCAATTCATCGACTAAGCGCGTGGACTAAGCGTAACCGACAAAGTGTGGGACTAAATGTGCGACGAAGTGTCGCTCCGCGCCATTCCAGGCTCGTAATCCATACACTTAGTCCCACACTTCGTCGGTTACACTTCGTCGACCCGCTTAGTCGCTCCCCCTCTCCCACCTCACGTCAGCGGTATCTCCACCATCGCCACTCCCTGTGGCGGCAGTGCCAGCCGAATCTGCAACGTCTGGCCATGGATGGTGGCGGGCACGGTTTGCACGATGACCTCCGAAGCCTTCCGGATGGCGTCGAGTTCCTGCGGGTCAGGGTATTCGGGCGAGCCCATGGCCACCCATGCCGCTTTGGCATTCGCGTGATCGTCATCGATCCGCCTCAGCGAGACGTCTGGCGCCTTCGCGCCGGACGTCCAGGGAAGCTCCAACACGACCTCCTCCGTGGCCACCGGCGCAAGCGGGATCTGGTGATTGGTAAAAATCACCTGCAGCATGTTCCCGTTGCGGCAGGCCAAGGCCTCCACCGTGGAACCGGCCGGACCACTGACGGCCAGGCGCCGGTCACCGAGCCGGTGCAGCAGCTCGAACGCCCGGTAGGCGGGTTTGGCAATACCGTGTAGGTTCAGCATGCCGAAGCTGCCGTGGAACGGCGTGGCGGGATGGGCCAGCTCTTCGAAGATGTCGCTGAAGGTCCAGTACGAATACGCCTCGACCAGCCCGTCCACGTCTCCGATGGTCTTCACGATGAAGGCGGCGGCATAAGGTTCGTCATGATACCGGTCACGACAACTGGGCGAGCTGCTCCATTCCGTGTAGTAGAGCGGCAGCCCACCGGCCTGCTGGCGTGTGCGGGCGGCAAGTTTGGCCAGAATGCCTCGCTCCGCCTTGGCCATCCTCGCTTCCATGTCCTGCCAGTGGCCCAGGGCCACGTCGGTAGGATAGTGGTGTGTGGAGATGTAGTCCAGCGGCACGTTCTTCGTGCGGCAGTATTCGATCAATTCCGGAATCCAGGCATCGCGCGCCGTGGCCGGACCGCCCACGCGCAGCCCGCCATCCACCGCCTTGATCGCCCGCGCAGTCGTCTCGTAGAGTTGGAAATAGCCGTCCATGCCACCGGTCCAGAAGCAGTCGAGGTTCGGCTCGTTCCAGACCTCGAAGATCCACTGCCTGACCTCCGCCAGCCCGTAGCGGGCGATCAGGTGGCGGACAAGGCGGTCGATCAACTCGCCCCACTCCGCCTGCGACTTGGGTGGCGTGACATTGCCGCGATAGTGAAACATCGTCCGCTCGCCCGAGGCCAGCGCGGCGGGCATGAACCCCAGTTCGACGAACGGCTTCATGCCAATGGACAGCAGGTAGTCGTAAATGGAATCGATGTTGTGGAACGAGTATTGCCGCTGTTCGCCCTGGCCGACCAGAACGCCCATCTGCTCGGTGAATAGGCCGTGAAAACGGACGTAGCGGAATCCCAGTTCGTCGCGACAGCGGCGCATCTGCTGCCGCCAGTCTTCCCGCAACGCCGTGTACGCGTGGCAACTGCCAACGCACTCCTCCCAGAAACGGTTGAACGGCCGGCCGGGGTCACGATGATCGATGCTGAAGGTGTT
>CAYOQM010000311.1:0-3088 GCA_964406065.1 uncultured Verrucomicrobiota bacterium | reverse complement strand
CCCACAAAAGGCCAGTTGGGAATGCGGCAAGGCGTATGCTGGTCGCACCCCGCCTATGCGGGAAAATGCATCTTTGCCCGCAACGACAACGAGATCGTCTGCGCCAGCCTGGCCGCGCCAACCGCCGAGAATCCGCCGCCTGCCACGGAGAAATAGCCAACCGCTGCCCGGGCCGCCGCACGTTCCTCCTTTCCCGAGAGCTTGGTCACCGGCGGCGGTCGGGCCGCGCATTGCGGGCCGCGGCTTCCAACAGGGGATTCCCAGATTCGATGAGGGCCTTCAATTCGCTCCGGGTGGCTTCAAGATTGAAGAAAACCGTACTCCAACTTACCGCAGCGCGCATGTCTTGCGGAGGCTGTTTCAACAAACGGTCGATCAACTGGGGCAACGCCGGTCTTCCCAACCTTCCGAGTTGCCTCAGCACGTACAGTGTTCCATCCTCATCCTCCAAGGACTCCATTGCAAAATCCAGAAGTGGCTGGGCATGAGCGCGCAGGTTCCTCCGCACCGCCTCGATTTGTGCACGGTCCAGTGTTGTTCCATCGTAAGGAAGATCGGCCCATGTGCTCAACCGGGCGATGTCCGCGCGAATGCCGGCCTCATCGCGATAGTGGAAATTATCCCGGTCCGCCATGGCTTGCTGGACTTTGGTGCACCCGCCATCCACATCCGCCAGCCGCTCGGCGATGCATCCCATCGCCATTGCGATCATCATGCGGTCCGCTTTCCGGGTCCGCCAATCGGCAATCAAATCGGGAATGAGGTCAACCGCGCCGAGATTCCGGCACACCGATTCATAGGACACCCGCTGTTCAGGGTGGGCCCGGATGAACTCGAAGGCCGCCCGGATCCTTTTCTGCCGAAGCGGGGGATCGAGCATTCCATTCGGGGACAGGGTGATCGGTAGCTTCAGGTTCTTCGCATGCGGGACGAACTCGGAATAGCTCTCGGTCGAGATTACGCCGGGTGCGGGACTTCGCCATGAATGGTGCAATTCCGTCAGCTTTGGAAACTCCTTCGAACGCGTGATTCCGAGCTGAATGCCTGCGGGTTTGCCTGCCGGATTGCGGCTGTAATCCGCCATCGGGGTGAGATACACATTGTGCGACCATCCCCGCGCGGATGGCAGAGTGATGCACCCGTCGGCATCGCTTCTCGCTTCGCCGGTCCCTGTGATCCAACTTTCAAACGAGGAGCTGAACTCCGCGCGGACATCGCCCACTGGCTGCCCGGATTCATCGGTGATGCGGATCGTGATGCTCTCCGTCGAATACCAATGATAGGCCAGTCCGCTCGCGACCGATACACCCAAGGCCGTCGCAAACCATCTCGGGTTCCGTCCCAGTCCCTTTGGCCGGGCAAAATAGCAGGCGACCAAGCCAAGCAGGATCGCGATGAAAATGGGAAGCACAATGATCGCTTCAAAAACTCCCCACCCCGCGTCGGGGCCGCTCAAGCTGCACAACCGGAGGACCCGCCCCCCCACGAGATAGGTGGCGAGAATAAAGGAAAGCAGGGTGGGCAACCACACCACTGCGCCCCACTTCATCCGCCGGCACCGGAAGGATGCGATCAAACCGGGAACCAAGAGCCATATCGGCGGGGAGTTAAGGAATTCCATAGGATTGTCACCGGGCACTTCAAAGTGCGCCACTTGCGGGGCGGGAGGCTGCTGGATCGAGCGGCGGCTGGCAAGGCGTTTCTGTGATCAGCCGCGCCAACCTGATCGAGGCCGCCAATCAGCCGCCGCGCGCAACCCTCCCGGGGACGATTCGCTGGAACAATCCCCGGGAACCGGGAGTGCGACGCTTTCAATCAGCGGAGCCCGACCGGGCCGCCAATGGCAGCAAGATCATTCAGTGGCTTCGACGCGGACAAACCGGACGGGGCCGATGATCTGAATGAACGCTTGCTTGCGAACATAGTTAGGGAGATCTTGGACCGCGCTGTCGAGCGCCGTGGCAGTACTGGGCACCCATGAGCCAGTTGCCAGGGTCGCGCTTTCCTGCAACGAATAGACCGCGGTGCCGGTTGCACGTTGGTTCCAACGAACGATCAGGCCCCCGGTGACATTCTCGGTAGGGGTCAGGGTTCCGTTGCCGGCGGTGGGCGTGGTGCCGAAGAGGTACTCCTGCAGGTTGGTGAAGCCATCGAGATCGGGGTCGGCGGTGCGGCCGCGCTTGTTCTCATCCGGAATCCGGAGGGCCCAGAATTCGTAGGGATCGGTAACCGGGCCACGTGTCGCCACCAGCATGCCATCGCCCGTGATGCGCGGAGTCTGGATGACGCCGGGGGTCGTGTTGGTCAGCGAGCCGTAGGTGCCAGGCCCCATAGTGACGCCAGCCAGGGTTAGAAAGTTGATGGTGTCCTCGTTGCCGTGCAGCAAGGCCAGGGTGCCGGTGGCGTCGATGCTGACGTCGGCGGTGTTCGCGAGATAGGGATCGCCGATCTGTAGTTCGCCCGCCACCACCTGGGTGGAACCGGTGTAGGACTTGAGGCCTTGCAGCGACAGCGTGCCGGGGCCGGTCTTGATGAGGCGCGACGGGATGTTCGCGATGTCCCTGAGGTCCGTGCTGATGCTGAGGTCAGGGGCGCTGGAGGTGGTGACATCGGCGATCTGGAAGGTGGTTCCGGGCAAGCCGACCGAGCCGAGCGACGCATTGGCATACGCGCCGGTCCCGCTGGTGTAGATGGTGGACGGCAACACGCTGGTGCCGCCAACCACGACCGTGCCGACGAAAGTCAGGTCGGTGTTGAAGCCGCCATGCGCGGCGCCGTTGGTGATTTCCACGGTGCCGCCGTCCAGCGTGAGGTTGGGCACGAACGCCACAGTGTCAGTGCCGCCGTAGAGTTTCGCGCCCTCATTGATCCGGACGGAAGGAGCATATTGCGGCAGCATGTTGGAGTTGCCGAACGGCGCGATGAAGTCGAGCGACAGGATGCCCGGACCATTCACGGTGACGAGGTTGCTTGGGGTCATCGCCCCCACGATGCAGGTCTGTCCAGGGCCGGTGCCCTCGCCGGTGCCGCCGTTGATGTGCAAGGCCAGGATGCCGCCATTGACCGTGGTGCCGCCCGTGTAGGAGCT
>CAYOQM010000310.1:0-3089 GCA_964406065.1 uncultured Verrucomicrobiota bacterium | reverse complement strand
GGGAACGGTGGGCGTGATCTCCGGCCGGTACGGCAAGGCCAGGGGCGGAACGCAGGGGGACTACGTTCAGACCCTGCTGCTGGATGTCGCCCTCAAGCCGGACACCGCCTGGCGCCTGCCGGTGGACGCACAATCCACGCTCTTCATCTACGTGATCGAAGGCTCAGGTACGCTGGGTGATCCGCCGCAGTGGGTGGAAAGCCGCCGGGCGGTTCTTCTGGGCGAGGGCGACGAGTTCAGCGGCCAGGCCGGCCCGGAGGGGATGCGCTTCGTGCTTGCCGCCGGACGGCCGTTGCATGAGCCGATTGCCTGGGGTGGCCCCATCGTGATGAATACCCGGGAGGAACTGGATCAGGCGTTTGCCGAGATCGACCAGGGCACCTTCATTCGTTGAAGCATCCGCAGGCTCATCGCATCAGCATGCCGCCGGTCACATCGATGGTCGCGCCGGTAATATAATCGGCCTTTTCCGAGGCCAGGAAGGCCACGGTAAAGGCGACTTCCTCCGGCTCGGAAATCCTGCCCAGCGGGATTCTTTTCACATATTCCTCCTCGCGGGTCGACAGCGCCTCCTGATTCATCGGCGTGCGCATCATCCCGGGCGCCACGGCGGTGACATTGATTCCGTGCTGCGCCACTTCACGCGCGAGTGAAACGGTGAAGGTAACCAGTCCGCCCTTGGCGGCTGCGTAATGGGCGTGCCCGCTGGTGGATCCGTGGAAAGCGGCCTGCGAGACAATATTGATGATTTTGCCCTTAACGCCGTTGTTGATGAAGTGGTTGACCACTCTTTTGGAAAACATGAAGGGGCCCGTCAGATTGATCCGGACCGTTTTCTCCCAGGCCTCGTCCGTCATGTCCTTTACAAAATCAGTCGGCCAGACGCCCGCGCAGTTGACCAGGATGTCCAGGCGTTGGGTCTGGTCCAGGGCCGTTTGGATGTTGGACTCGATGTCGGTCGCGCTGGTGATGTCGCCCTTTGCGATGACGGCCTTGACGCCGTAAGTTTTCTGCAGGCGCGCCGCCAGGCGTTCAGCCTCCCCGGGGTTGAAGAGGTAGTTGATGACCACATTGCAGCCCTCGGCGGCGAAGACCTCGCAGATGGCCGCCCCGAGCCCGCTGTTGCCGCCGGTAACCAGAGCTGTTTTATTTTTTAGTGCAAGATCCATGGGTGCCCTTTCAATTAATCAAGCCCCGGCAGGGCTCGCCGCGCAGATGCCTGGCGAGTTCCGCGCCGAGTTTCACCGGAGAATTCAAGAATGCGTCGTTGGACCCGCCTGCCATATGCGGCGTGAGCGTGACGTTTTCCAGTTTCACAAGAGGATGATCCAGGCCCGGCGGCTCGGTCTCGAACACGTCCAGGAACGCACCGGCTATCTTTTTTGATTTCAGTGCGGCGCACAGCGCCGCCTCGTCAACCAGTCCGGCTCGTGAGGTATTGATCAGGTAGGCTGTGGGCCTCATCAGCGCGAGCAGTTCGGCGTTGATCAGATGCCGGTTCTCGTTCGTTAGCCGGGCGTGGAGTGAGACAAAATCGGATCGGCGCACCAGGTCCTTCAGGTCCGTAGGTTTGACATAATCCGGGAAATTCTTCGTGAACGGGTCATAGACCAGGATCTCCATGTCAAAGCCGCGCAGGCGCTGGGCGGTCTTGCGCCCGATTTCGCCAAAGCCGATCAGGCCGGCCACGCGCCCCGGCAGATCGGGGATCATGCCGCTGTTGGGATACTCACGGATCCATTTGCCCGTTTTGATTCCGAAATGTCCGCGCGCCAGGTTCCGCGCCTCGCAGATCATGGCCCCGACGGTGAAATCGGCGACGGAATCGGCATTGCGGCCGGGCGTATTGTATACCTTGATGCCCCGTTCGGTGGCCCGGGCGATATTGATGTTCTCATAGCCGCCGCGCAGCACCCCGATGATTTTGAGCCGCGGACAGGCTTCGATGACTTTTTTGCCGATGGGGCAGAATTGCGTGATCAATATCTCGGCATCCTTGATCTGCTCCAGCAGGGAGGAGGGGACCTCGTAAACCTCGGGGCCGTTTTGCTCCACCAGCAGGTTGATTTCCTGGAGTTTTGCAAAACTTCCCGTGTCCCAGTCGAAAGCCTTGGCTTTGAGCCCGTTTTTTTCGAAGCCGGCCCGGATGTATTCGGCCGGAATGAACAAATCACCTATACCGCAAATGTTCATGTCTGATCAGGCCTTTCCCTTGGAGCCGAACAGGCGGATTTTTCCGCGCATCACCTCGCGCATGGAGGCGTCCGCCTTCTTGCGGGTGACCGAAGGCCAGCTCGAGAGATTCTTGATGGATCCCAGCGTCTCAAGCAGCGAGGCGTTCCAGGCGTTCAGCAGTTCGGAGAAAATGTTGATCTTGCAGATTCCGTTGGCGATGGCCGGCCGCAGTTGATCCTCCGGCGTGCCGGAGCCGCCGTGCAAAACCAGCGGCGCGGGCGAAAGGCGGTTGATGATTTTTAACCGTTCAATGTCCAGTTTGGGTGTGCTGACATAAACCCCGTGCGCCGTGCCGATCGCGACAGCCAGGGCGTCAACCCCGGTGCGTTCGATGAACTCAACAACCTTGTCCGGCTCGGTCAGGGCGTCGCTGGCGTCCGCATGCCCGGTGGCGGCGCTTTCGCCGGAACCCGGTATGCCGTCCCCGACGTGCCCCAGCTCGGCCTCAACCGTGATTCCGCGCTTTTGAACTTCGACGCAGACCTCCGCGACCCGTTTGACGTTGACCTCAAACTCCTCGGCTGAGGCGTCCAGCATCACGGAGGTGAATCCGGCCGCAACCACCCTGCGGATCTGGTCAATGGTGACGGCATGATCCAGATGAATGCAAACTGGGACTTTGGCCTTGGCGGCGGCCAGGCGGGCGGCGGCGGCCCAGTAATCCAGACTCTCGCCTGAAATGTCGGGCTCCAGGGCGCCCAGGATCACCGGGGAATTCTCCTGCGCGGCGACTTCGGCGGCGGCCCGGATCATGTCGGTGTCCGAAACATCGAACATGGGAACGGCGTAATGGTTTTTTCTGGCGTCGGCCAGCATCTCTTTCATACTTACAAGCGGCATTGTATCAACTCCTT
>CAYOQM010000309.1:0-3097 GCA_964406065.1 uncultured Verrucomicrobiota bacterium | reverse complement strand
GAGGAAATCATAGGCACCCGCGCCGATCGCCTTGACCGCGTTTTCCCGGTCGCTTTGGCCGGAGATGATGATGATTTTCGCCGTCCGGTCGAGCGTCAGCAGGCCGGCGAGAGTTGCCATGCCTTCGGTGGTGTCATTCGGGCAGGGCGGCAATCCCAGATCGAGCAGCACGACGTCGGGCCGCTGCCTGCGGAACGCTTCCAGGGCGCTGTGGCGGTCGGCCGCCACCGCAACTTCGTGATCGGTCGCCACCGCCCACTTCATTCGGGTGCGGATTTCCTCGTCATCGTCGATGATCAGGAGTTTTGGTTTCATGAGCAGATTGAATTGGATTGAGGAGACTGAACGAGTGGCATGCGGATCGTGAAGCGGGTGCCCTGTCCCGGTTG
Organism: uncultured Verrucomicrobiota bacterium; assembly: GCA_964406065.1. Classification (GTDB taxonomy): domain Bacteria; phylum Verrucomicrobiota; class Kiritimatiellia; order CAIKKV01; family CAITUY01; genus JAABPW01. Next base: position 2,708 of record CAYOQM010000309.1, on the reverse strand, counting down.
GCTCTCGACGGAGATGCTGCCGCCGTGGGCTTCGATGATTTTCTTGCATTGGAACATCCCGATGCCCAAGCCGTTGGTTTTCGTGCTATGAAACGGGCGGAACAGCAGAGTTTTTACGAATTCCGGGCTCATGCCGCAGCCGGTGTCGGCCACCGTGAGCGCCACCGAATGGGTTTCCTGGCGTGCGACGACCCGCACTTCGCCGCCGCCATTCAGAGCTTCGCTAGCGTTCAGCACCAGGTTCGTCACCACACTCCGCATCGCTTCCGGATCGAGCCACAGCACCGGGACCGGCGGCAATTCCCGCAGCAACCGACGACCGCCGTTCAGCTTGGGCTCCAGTCCGTCAAGCGCCTCGGCCACCAGGAGGTCCAGCCGACAGGGATTGAGGTTCAATTGGAGTTCGCGGCGCAAGCTGCCCAGCTTCAGGATCAACTGGTTGATCCGCTCGACCGTCCGCCTCACCCCGCGGATGGTATCGGCGCGGAACTCGGGATCATCGAAGTGGGTTGGTAGATTCTGCAGCATCAGGCTCAGGCCATTGGCGGCGTTCTTGAGATCATGAACGAAAAACGTGGATAGTGTCTGGAACGCCTCCAGCTCCTTGGCCTGGAGTACCGCCTCGGTCAGCGAGCAATTCAGCAGGCCGCCCGCCAACTGGTCGCCGATGCATTTCAGCAAGTCCAGTTCCTCGTTGCTGTAAGGCACTCCGTTCACGCGGTCCGCCAGCACCAGCAACCCGACCATCCGCTCCGCCGCCACCAGCGGCAGCCCCAGCCGATCACCGCCGTGGTCGAATTTTCTCGGGCAGCTTTGCCGCAGCGCCTCCGCCCACGCCCCCGGTTCCCGCTCCAACCCAAACGGCAGCCCGCGCTTGGCGAGTTCGGCCAAGCTTCCGGCATCCAATTGCGGTCCGGCGACCGGCCCCTGTTTCTCGGTGGCCGACAGCCACTCGAGCCCCGGCGGCTCCGGCACCACTCGGAAGACGGTCACGCCGAGCACATGGAAACTCTCGGCAATCACTTCGCCCGCGTGCTTGCCCAGAGTGGCCGCGTCGAGCCCACTGGAGGTCCGCCGGGTGAACTCCGTCCAGATTTTGCGGAAATCATGCTCGGGGCGCCGGAAGTGGCGGCTCACGAACTGCCGAAGCGTGGTCCGGAACCGCTCCGACAACAGCATCACGGTCACTCCCACCACACCCAGCAACAGCACCAGTGCCTGGGCGGGAAAAGCGGCAGCCCCGCCGAGACGCTCGACCCACTGCGCCAGTACCCCGACGATCACGAAATACACTCCCGCGAGGATCACGGTGACCGACCCTTGCAGCACCGCCCGCGACGGATAGATGTCGAATTTGCCGAAGCTGGAGCGCGCCTGGCCGATGCCGATGAGCCCGCAGCCAAGCAGCAGTGCCACGAGCGATAGTTTCGCCAATTCCGGATTATAGCCGGAGAACAGCAACATTTGGCTGTATCGGTAAACCTTCACGCCGAAGATCAAGGCCACTCCGAGGATCAAGTATTTGATCCGCCAGCGGGTCATGCCCACGGCGGCCCGGAAAGTTTGTTCGAGGTTGATCAGGATCGCCAGCGTGATGAGCAGCACCGCGATCACCCAGACCTTGCCCGCCGAACCCAATTGGATCAGCATCGTGGTGCCGCGCTCCGCCACCCCGAACAATCGATCTGGAAAACTCAGCATCAAGGCCGCCGGCAGAAGCAAGGCTGCCAGCAGAGCCCATTTCCAGCGGCTCAGAAACTCGGCTTGGTTGCCCCGCGCATACGTCAAGCTGAAACCCAGCCAGACGCCCGGAACAAGGGCTTTCAGCAGCATGGATCGCCATAGCCAAGTGCCGCTCTCCGCCGCGCTCGCCGCCACAGCCACTTGGTAATCCAGCGCCGGCTCGGCTGCCAACAGCAACATGCCGCCGGCAAATAGCCAGCTCGCCAGCGCCGCCGGCCGCAACACCACCGCCACCGCGCCATAACCAAGGCACAGCCCGCCAGCGGCCAATAGAAGAATCATTTGCATCACGACTCGATCCCGAACCGCCGCCAAACCAAGCAGCGGCCTTGATTTTTCATCCACCAAAGTGTTTGCAGCACCATCGCATCAGGTGATTTCCCGAAACTTTCTTCCGGAAATCCGCATTTTCGCTTGCACGAACCATTATACCAAAGTATAACCCCGCCGCGCCAGTCGCAGGCAGCCCCGCCTGCCAAAATAGCAAGCAGCAGAAGGGGGATTTGAGAAATTCAAACTTTTTTTCGCAAATTCGCACTTTTTTCTTGCGTTCCAGGATTTTTGGGCTTCGCTCTAAGAAGTCAAGGTTGCCTGAGCCATGGGCAAACGCCGACGAACCCTCATCATGCAACTTCTACACTCCTTTTTTGAACCCGGTCTGCTTCGGCGGGCCGCCTTGCTCACATTCGCCTGCATTCTCGCCATGCCGTTTGCCGCTATCGCCACCGCAGCTCCCGCTGGCGACGGTTTGGGACGGGCCCGGTTCAGTTGGGAGGCCGTGCCCGATCCGATTGTCAGCGGCTACAAGGTTTACTGGGGCACCGCGAGCGGCGTCTATACTCACACGGAAGACGCGGGCAATGCGACCGAACTGATCGTTACGGGATTTTCCGAAGGTGGCGCGTATTTCGCTGCGGTCACCGCCTACAGCGATACCGGGGAGGAAAGTGACTACTCCACCGAAA
>CAYOQM010000308.1:0-3104 GCA_964406065.1 uncultured Verrucomicrobiota bacterium | reverse complement strand
TCAAATGCGCCGCGAAGGCTGGCTCCCGTCCGTGATTTACGGTCGCGGCACGGAAAACCAGAACCTCAAGGTCGACGCCAAAACGTTTTCCGAGATGCTCGCCAAGAGCAGTTCGGAAAACATCCTGGTCAATCTGGACATCGAAGGAGCCGGCACCCGCATGGCCTTCCTTCAAGCCGTCCATCACGATCCGCTTTCCGGCAAACCCCTGCACGCGGATTTCCTCTCGATCGATGAAAACACCCCGATCACCGCGCACATCCCGGCCCGGTTGGTGGGTGAATCGATTGGCGTGAAAGCCGGCGGGTTGATCGAACAATATCTGCACATGGTGGAAATCACCTGTCTGCCCAACGACCTCCCGGAAGGGCTGGAGTTCGACGTCACCCACCTCGCCGAGGGCGACTCCCTGCATATTTCCGAAGTGACCTTCCCGCCCGGCGTCCGGCCGACGCATGCGGCGAATGTGGTCATTGCCCACGTCGGCAAGCAGGGCTCCGGCGAAGAAGCCGCCGAGGCCGCCGCCTCCGCCGCCACGCCGGCAGCGACGCCCGCAGCGAAGTCCTGAGCCGGGTCTTGATCCCACTGTTTCGTTTTTCACCCGGGTTGCGCCAGCAGCCCGGGTGTTTTTGTTGGTGGGCGCGTGCAGTGGGGCTCCATGAAGAGGGGCACGGGCGGCCCGCCCGATGCTGACAGGTGAACCCGCAGTCGGATCATTTACGATTATGCCGTTCTACCCGGAGCATACGATGGCCCTCTTCAGGGCCAACGGCCCGCCGATATACCAGCCTTGGGCAACGCCCAAGGAAACGCATCCCACCGCTCGATTGAGGACTGAAAGTCCGCCCCAAAGAAGCGACTGGTCGCCAGCACCTCCGAATAGGCCGGGCCTTCAGCCCTCAACATGACTGTCGCTGCAAAACCATGGGCGATGCCCATGGCTGGTATGGCATGGGCCTTTGGCCCGCAAGACCCAACTTGCGTCCCGACCTTGCCCCGCCCATCGTGTTAGGTGTTAAGTGGACAGCATTGGGCAGCATGCCCGGACCACCGGTGGCGCGGCATGCTGCCCGCCGCCATTTTTCTCGAAAATTTGGTGGTGGGGGCTTTAGACGACAGCATTGGGCGTCTCGCCCATTTGCCAATGAGTGGGGCGGATCACGAATCGACCACCTTGTCCACCCGCAGGATCCAACCGGCTTCACCGGCTTCGAGCCGGTAGGAAATCTGGCGGGTTTTGCCGCTCGGTTTGGCGTTGGGGTCACCTTCCTTGGCCAGCTTGAACCGCCGGACCAGCCGGTTCTCGACCAGCGCGAATTCATCGTGCCCGGTGTAGCCCTTGGATGCCTTTTTGTCATCGGCGAGATCCGGCAGGGTCACCGGGCTCAGCGACTTCTTCTTGTTAGCCGCATACGCGATGACCGACCCATAGGAACCGCTGCCCGCGCTCTGCGTGTAAACATAGATTTCCGGCGAGCCGTCCGCATTGAGGTCTTCCACCTCGGCACCCGTGACGGTGCCGTCCACCTCCACCTCGATCTTCTTGTTCTCCCCGGTGAGGCCCGCCGGGACAATGGTGAGGCGATTGACCGAGCCCTTGTTCGGGCAACTCACATGGAAGGTGATGCCTTGCAACTCGAGTTTTTTGTCGTATGCGCCGCCCGCAGCCGGCTTCTCGGCAGCGAGAACCGGCGCGTGAGCGGCAAAGCAGGCCAAGGAAGCTGTTAGGAACAGCCTGGAATAGTGAGGATTCATGGTGGGGTTGGTGGGGGGGTACTCATTCTTCCATCCCGCGAGCCCAGGCCGGCTGACCGTTTTCGATGGCATAGGCCAGCACCTTGTCGCGCAGCACGCCCGTCCTGACGTCAAACAGTTCGACGTTCGCTGCCCCGTGATTGCCGCGGGATTTGATGACAATCTGTTGCTGACCGGCGGTGAAATGCTGGGCCTCCACATTCGGTGCTGCGGTGCGCAGGGTGGAAACCACTTGGTCGCCCTGCATCACAGTGACTTGGCCTTGGCCCACGACCGCCGTCATGCCGGCACCGGAGCCAGGCGGCTGGCCGGGGTTGGCATAGCCGGGCGCGGCCGGTGCCGCCGGATTGCCGGGTTCAATGATGCAGGAGGTCAGCAGGAACGTCGGCGCAAGCGCGGACACGATCATCAAGGTGTTGTTTTTCATGGGATAGGTGGTTTGGTTTCGATTTTATTCAAGTTTCAATTGACCGCCCGCGGAGTGCGGCGGCGAGTGATCAGTGCGGCGGCACCCAACAAGGTCAGCAGCGCGGCGGACGGCTCGGGAATCACCGTCGTCAGGGTGATGACGTTGGAGTTTCCCGCTGCGTAGTTTTCGTCGCTGTAGTCGATCCTGAAGCTGTTGAGACCCTTGGTGAAAACCGCGCCGTCCGGGAGGTCTAGAAAGTGATCGAAGAGGCCCAGTGGGACCTGGCTTTCCGAGTAATCGATCAGCTTGAACTTGAGATCGAACGGCAGCACCTCGTCGTGGATGACCGCGAGTTGCAGTTGGGCCAACAGGCTGATGGAGAGGGTGCCATTGAGCGTGATGAAGTCGTTGATCCGCGCCGTCGGGTCGATGGTCAGGGTCAGCACCGAATTCATCCCGAAACCCATCATGTTATCCGTAGTTAGGGAACTCTTCCCCTGTTCGCTGGGGGCGCCGACGGCGAAGAATAGCCGCCCGTCCATGTCCGTGAGGCCGGTGCCGCCGATGGTGGCTTGTCCGATGACATTGATCTCGGTGCTTTCGGTCAGCGAGAACTAGCCTTTTTTGACGAAGGTGCCTGCTTGATGCAGGGTCATGCTCGAACCAGACAGGTTGACTTGGGACCTGGTCGTCGCGGTGCGCTCGGTGCTCAGGCTGCCGCGGCTACCAAGGTTGATATTCGCGTTCTGAAGCCAGAGGTTGGCATCCTGCGTGACCCGGATGGTCCCTAACCCGGAGGACGGGAAATAGACCGCGCCGGTGACGGCCATGTCACCGGTACCAGCGAGGTTGAAAGTCGCGCCGTCGTTGACCCGGAGGAAATCGGTGGTGATGCCCATGTCGCTTGGCCCGCCGCCGGTGATATGCTCGATGGTCGCGG
>CAYOQM010000307.1:0-3116 GCA_964406065.1 uncultured Verrucomicrobiota bacterium | reverse complement strand
ATGACTGTGTCGAGAAACATCAATAAAGTGTCAAATCGAAATCAGGACGTGACACCACGCTCCCTAGACGAGGGGAAAAAGCCCAGTAAAAACACGACTACCACAAGAACTTCGCGCTATTTTGGACAGCAGTGCGGGATCATCGCAATGGCTGTGAAACTTCATTTGTTGAAATTGGCCGGGAACACGCAAACACATTCACAACCATAACGACATTACTATTCAATGCGAATAATACGCCTTTGTGCGGATACACTATTGTTTCAGAATATGTCTTCCTATTCTGGATGCTATATGACTCAGATCGACGCGCCCAATCCGCCATAACGTCTATATCTTCTTTCAGAATTACTGTCTTGGAAATTGCGTGCAGGGGTTCACCAAAGCAGGCAACAATATCCGCTCTTTGAATTCCGCCATCTGCTTCAAAGGACGGCCCCCCAGCGACACGCCCAACAAATCGAGACATTTTCTGCTTGTTAGTAACACGAATTAGCGCATCGGATGCAACATAGAAACTAAGTCCTCTGGGCCGAGAATCATTCTTTTCTTGCTCCCATTCGACACCTAGTGATGGCACCCAAAAACTCAACCAACCAATATTGCTCAATTCTTCAGAATGTAAATCTCTAGTCCTCTTCGATATTTCCTCCTTGGACATTTTTACCGTTATGACATCTATTATCCCTAGTCCTGGAGTGATGACTAATCCCGTACTCTTTGATGAATTAAACAACCGATTGCAGCCCACCAGTGACACACATAGGCATACCATGCTCCACGAAATCTTCATTTTGCGGTACATCCCCCGCTTGAAGATTTACAACCACCTATTAAGCCATCCACAAAATCACCGCATTTACCGCCTTTTTTTCCATCTTTGGCGGATTCGGATAAGCATTTGATTAGCTTTTCAAAATCATATTCACATGGAGACAGCGTTTCTTCCTCGGCAGGATAACCGTCTATTTGAGCTTTTGCCGGTACATGCACAACCCCGTCACTGTCTGCATTCGAATCGGCAGATCCACCCGGCCATGAGACCCAAATATGGATTTGATCAGGTGCATCTGGAATTGGGAACCAATCTGTTTTATGCTTAAAGATTCCTGTTCCGATCGGTTTTCGGTCAACCACTTTCCCTTTGCAACAGCACTGGGTTTTATCATTATAAATAACTCCATTACAGCAAGGCGCTGAGGGCCAACCAAAGTCCCCAGGGTTATTTGTTAGACCAAGCAGATCACGTTCGTTAATCGGTTTGTTCTTAACAAAAACCGAAAGATTTTTCCCTCCACGCTCTCCCAACGGATCCCGGTTCATCCACCTGCCCGTTTCCGGCTGGTAGTAGCGATAGCCGTAATAATATAGCCCCGTCTCTTGATCTAAATATTTGCTAGAGAACCAGAAACTGAAGTCATTGACCATCGGTCCGCTGGACACGACTGTGTTACCGTACGCATCATATTCCCGGTGCGCCACTACAACGCCATTTTGATCCACATAGTCCGTAATGTTGCCGTTTGCATCGAAGCAGGGAGAATACGTTGCGCCATTGCGGATAACGGAAAGCAGGCCGCCAATCCCGCCCGCGCCCTGCTGTGTTCCGCTCAGGTCTAAACCCCAGACATAGGTATTCGTGACGCCCGCACTGGAAGTTTCCCGGATCAGATTCCAGCCGTCATAGAGGAAATCATTTGTAACACCGCCAGCAATCTTCCTGACCCGCCGCGACATGAAGTCGTATGAATATCGCGCCACCGTGATCGCGTTGGAGGCCCCTGTCATCCGATTCTCGGCATCCCAGGCGAACCGCCATTCACCATAGGCTGTCATATTTCCGTCCAAGTCATACTGCGGAGTTATCAGTGCCCCATTATTGGTTATTTGGGAATACTGGTTTAGGGAGTTGGCGGCGTACACCGAGACATTGGATGTCAGGCCAGAGACCGCAGTCGCCGTGCGGCGGTTGCCGATCGGGTCGTAACAGTATGAAAAATGGTTTGTGCCCATGATCGCCTCGATCAATTCACTGCGGACATTGTACCCGAAGTCGTTGGTAAGTGCCGAGGCATCAACCCGCCGGGTGCGCCGACCAATCGCATCGTTCTCATAATCGAACCGCGAGATGAGGTTCGTGCCCGAGGTATTCAGGATTTGAGTGATGAGGTTGCGGTTGGATTCGTAACTCCGGTGCACACCATATGCTAGATTAGTTTCATTTAATGCTTCAATTAGTTCTGCGTCAGTCAGATACCCGTACCGGAAGTTCTGCGACAGAAGAGACGCCGCCCGGAGGTCGGCGTCCACCCGATTGAAGCGCCCTGCCTCGTCATGACCATATCGAACGGAGGATACCACGCTGGTGGAGCCCGCCATCACAAGATCATAGCCTGAGGGCCGACCCTGGGAATCATAGACGCGCACCAGTTCCGCCGCAGAGTTGGTCTCAACCGCCAGCTGGAACGCATCCGTGTAGGAGAACAGGCGGGTACCCTGGCCATCGGTGATCGTGACCTGGCGTCCGAGCCGGTCGTAGGCAAAGCCGACAGGCGGCGTGGAATCCGAGTAGTTGATGTTGGTCAACTGGTTCAGACTGTCATAATTATAGGTGGTGACCACGCCCCTCGCCCAGGTGCGGGTGGCCAGTTTGCCGTCGGGAGTATAGGTGTAGCGCGGGCCTAGATTATCGCTATATAGTTTGTTAGTCAACAGTCCCGTCGCCTGATCGTAGAGCCAGGCGGTGCGGTCAAAGGACGAAGCATGAGTGATGAAGGAGGAGTAATTCGAGATTAGAATGGAGGAGTCGCGAAGCGTGGACATGGCGCTCATGCGGCCGTAATCATCATACTCATAGGCCACCGGATAGGTGGCGCCCCAGGTGGCAAGAACGCGATTTTCGAGGTCGTAGGCGGTGTGCGTCGAATTCGACAGCGCATCAATAACCTCGATGCGGCGGCCAAGCGAATCGTGTGCGAAGGACGTGACGTTGCTGGCCGCATCCATGATGGAAGCCACCTGTCCGAGGGCGTTGTAGGAAGTGAAGGTGCCGACGGAACGCATGGTTGATGGCTGATGGTTAATGGCTGAGACCTGGCGGCCGAGTCCGTCATAGG
>CAYOQM010000306.1:0-3120 GCA_964406065.1 uncultured Verrucomicrobiota bacterium | reverse complement strand
CGCAGCAGTGGAAGTACAGGTCGACGTCCTGCTCGCCGAGGTAGGCGCGAATCTGTCGGTTGTACGCCATCACGTAGCGCTCGAAGATGTCGGCGCCATCGGCGATCTGGTTCGGCGACAGGTAGACGCGGTTGGCGGCGGGCTCCGCCAGGAAGATCGCCCGCGCCCCCGCCTGCACCTGTGCAGCGATGGTGGTCAGCACCATGCGCACGGACAGCTCCAGCACTTCCTCGACCAGCGCGATGTCCGCGTCCTCCGCGGCGGTCATGCCCATGCCCGCCAGCGCAATGGGGGTGATGGGGTCGGCTACCAGCTTCGTCATCAGCGAAAACGGCCCGATCGCCATCCCCACCGGCACCAGGTCGGTCTGCGTGGCGATATAGCGGATGGAATCGAGATGCGCCCGCAGCCGCGGCGGGAACGGCATCCCGCGCTGCGCCTGCAGCACCGCCCGCGCCTCCGTTGGCACGCTCGTGAAATGGAAGGACGGCATCTCCGCCTCCGGCACGCCCAGCCGGCCCAGCAGCGCCGCCTTCTCCAGTTCCAGGTCCATGTGCGGCAGCGCCAGCGGCGACCCGTAACGCCGGGCGGTCAGTTCCAGCACGCAGCCCAGCCGCGCCCCGTCCAGCAGGATCGCCTCCGGGTCCGCCTGTTCGTGCAGCACCAGGTCCGCCGCAATGGGCATCCGCAGCCCCGACGCCGCCAGTTCCAGATAAAAAGCGCGTTCCATCGTTTGTCTCCCTCCACCTGTAGTGTAAACAAAACGCCCCTCCGGAGTCTGGTACTCTCGTATTCTGGTTCTGGTAATATCGAACTACTGTTTTGTACTCTCGTGCGACTTTGGGATTTTTGTCCGGTATGAGCGCCGCCTCCGGGCAGGACATGGCCCGTCATGTACCGAATATACCGACTATGAAAACCGTACTCCTCGCCCTCTGCTTCCTTGCCGCCGGCGCCTGCGCCGCGGAGGCGCCGGCTATCCCGCCCATCGTCGGGCTCGATCAGTTGACGAGCTGGACGGCCGGCGTGGCGGCCGCCGACGCCCGCCGGGATCCGCTGGTGGTGGCCTGTTTTGGCGATTCCAACACAGAGTCGCCGCACTACACCGGCGCGCTGCGCGCGCTGCTGCAGGGGTGCTACGGCGACCATGGCGTGGGGTATTTGTCGTTGAATACCGCCCGTGCCGCCATCCCCGGCGCGCCGGTGCTGAAGCGCGAGGGGCAGTGGAAGGACTACGATACCTCGCCCGGTCGCGACGCCCCGCCCCCGGTGCCGTACTACGCCGTGGACGGCTTCTGGACCGCCACCGAGGACGCCGCCGCGGCCATCAACGTGACGCACGGCCCGGTCATAGGCGGCGTCGTCTACCGCAACCGCGTGCATTACCAGACTGGCCCCGGGCTGGGCAGTTTCTCCATCTTTATCGGCAGTTGGGAAGCCCAGCGCGTGGACTGCGCGGCGGAGCAGCCGGGCTACGGCCTCACCGCTCCCTTCCTCGCCGCCGGTTTCCGCATCGGCAAGGTCACCGGCAAGGTGGCGCTGCTCGGCCTCGATTACGACCGGTTGAAAATCGTCCGCGGCGAAAACCTGCTGCCCGGCGGCGCCGTCGTGCACGCGCTGGGCAACAGCTGGGGCCAGACATCGCACCTCGCCCCAACCGATGACGCGGCCTTCAAAGCGTTCTTCGACGCGGTGAAGCCCGACCTCATCACCATCCTCCTCGGCACCAATGACATGCACAACGACGGCCGCGCGGGCCATTACCGGCAAAACCTGACGACCATCGTGGGGAAGATGCGGCGCGCTGCCCCCGGCGTGGGCCTTCTCATCATCGCCTGCCCGGAGGCCGGCCAGACGAAGCCGGGCCTGGCGGCGGAGTTCGCCGGCGTGGCGAAGGAGGTGGCGGCCGCCAACGACTGCGCCTTCTGGGATTGGCGTCCGCTGATGGGCGCGCACTCGCGCAACGCCGAGATGACCGGTCTGTTCCAGGACGGCCTGCATTACGGTCCGCTGGGCGGCGGCGTCTTCGCTCGCCTGCTCTTGCGGCAGCTCGGTTTCGACGGTAATGACCCGAAGCACTGGCCGGCGCTCATCGCGCAACCCGAGGAGACCGCGAAAGTCCAGATCACCATTCCCCGCCGGCCCGCGCTGGCGCTGGAGGGCGTGAAGGCCGCGCTGGCAAACGAGCCCGCCCACGCCATCTGGCACCTCGACCAGCGGGTGGCGGATCTGCGCGTGGCCGTCGCCGGCGACGCGCTGGCCGTCTATGCCGTCGTCCGCGATGGCCGCTGCGCGCCTGACCAGCCGGCGTGGAAAGACTGCAACCTGGATATCTACGTGTCCAAAATTGGCTCATGGGCGGGCGACGAGAACGAGAAATTCCGCGGCTACCACGGCATCGTCCGCCAGATCGTGTTGAAGCCCACCGGCCTGAACGCCGCCGTCTTCACCGGCCATGAGAGCGGCAAGGATTATCCGCTGCCCGCCTTCCCGCTGGCGGTGGCGCCACTGCCGCCCGCCGGGTATGAACTCACCGCGCTCATCCCGCTCAGTCACCTGCTCCTCGACGCGAAGACCGACCGGTTCCTGCTGGAGGCCGCCGTCGTCACCGCCCCCGGCCCCGGCGCCCCCCTCGCCTTCAACCGCTGCTTCCTGCGCACGGTCGACGGCGGCGCCTTCCGGGATAATTCCGCCTTCGCGGAGGTCACAGTGCAATGACGAGGCGCGCTGCCGGGTAACCCCTCGCGCCCATGACAGGACACCCCTGCCATGTTTCTCCTACATTATCATCACCTGTGTTATAATCATTATTAGTATGTGCTCGGTGCTGGACCGGGCGCGTGCGCACCTGTAGGAGAAACCGATGCACCGTTCGCCTTTCGCGTTTCGTGGTAGCTGGCTGCTCGTGCTGGCGTGGTTGCTGGCGCTGCCGCTGTGGGCCCAGCAGCTTGTGGATGCCCCGGTCAACCCCGACTTCCTGGCCTACCAGGACGCACGGACGCGGGGTGCCGATCAACTCGCCGCGGGGACGCAGGCCTTCGGCGATCTGCCGGCGCCGGTCGACCTGTCGCATATGGTGGGCAAGCGCCCCGCCACCCGCGCGACGACGCTGCCGGATGC
>CAYOQM010000305.1:2017-3138 GCA_964406065.1 uncultured Verrucomicrobiota bacterium | reverse complement strand
CGTTACCGAATTCATTCAGCAGTACCGTTCCGATGACTATCGCGACACCACGCGCAAACTGCTGCAGTGGGTCAAGGTTGGCGGAGAGTGGCTGATCGAACGTGAAACAGTCGGCGAGCGCGGCGGTTCGCGTTCCCGGCGGTCAAAGGCGGAGGGGTGATGCGCGCAATTGTTTGCCTCGTCTCCGGCCTGATGCTGTTGCTCTGGCTGCCGAGGGTCATGGCTCAGGGCGTAGCGCTGACTACCCTGGAAAAGATTCGCGAATACCGGGCGATCTACGTCGGGCATCGCGAGGCCTCTGTCCCGTTTTCCTATATTTTGGGTGATGAGCCTGTCGGGTACTCTATTGATATTTGCAACCATATCGTCGATGCGATCAAGGAGGCGGTGGACGATCCAGCCATCCGTGTAGTCAAGGTTCCGGTGACGTCCTCATCCCGTTTTCTTATGTTGCAGGCCGGGACAATCGATATCGAGTGCGGTTCAACTACGAATACCCGGATTCGCCAGCAACAGGTTGCCTTCGGGCTGACTACTTTCGTCTCCGGCGTCAAGGCCGTAGTACGTAAGGAATCTCCGATCATGTCGATTGCCGACATGGACGGCAAGGTTGTCGTCACCACGGCGGGCACGACAACGGAGCGTATCGTACGCAGCATACTCAATACCCGAAAGCTTTCCGCGCGCTCCAAGGCGGCACGGACGCATCCCGATTCGTTGGCCATGGTAGTAGCCAGCCAGGCCGATGCCTTTGTCGTCGACGAGGCTTTGCTTGCAGGCCTGGTAGCCAGTTCACCGGACGGTTCCAAATTGCGTTTCCTCGACGACAACTTTGGATTTGAACCCTATGCCATCGTTTTCCGCCGGGACGACCCGGAACTGAAAAAGATCGTAGACACGGCGCTCAGGAAAATGATGAGCAGCGGCGAACTGGAGCGGCTGTACAACAAGTGGTTCATGTCCGCAATTCCGCCAAAGGGAGTGAATCTGCAGATTCCGATGAGCAATCTGCTCAAGGGTCTGATCCAGAATCCGAATGACGAGGGCAACTAGCCACAAGGTATTTTCGAGCGAGCCCCAAAAGCAATAAAGCCACCCGCGGGTGGCTTTATCCCGCCTTT
>CAYOQM010000305.1:0-2007 GCA_964406065.1 uncultured Verrucomicrobiota bacterium | reverse complement strand
CCTACGAGATACTGCAGCGCCATGCCACGGGCGGCATCGCCCACTGGCAAACCACCTACCAGGTGACTTCGGAAGACATGTTCAAGATGTGGGCCGCATCGACCGGCACCAACATGCTGGCCCGCCAACCGGGCGACCCGCTGCCGCGCCTGGCCCTGGACGGCATGGCCATCGTCGAATTCGACGGCAGTGGCCTGTGCCGCGACTTCCGCCTCTGGTGGCACAGCAAGATCGACGACTGAAAGCACAAAGGCCGCAGGAAAAATCCTGCGGCCGTTGTCTGGTGTTGGTAGGCGCGATTGGACTCGAACCAACGACCCCCACCATGTCAAGGTGGTGCTCTAACCAGCTGAGCTACGCGCCTGCTGCTTCTTGAGGGGCCGGAGTTTAGCCTAAGCCGCAGTACCGCGCAACATTCGGCATCGTCCGCCGGGATATGCGACCGCGCGCAGGCCGCGAGTCCGGCGCGATATCGATCCGAAGCGACAAACGGATCGACCGGAACGCGGTGCCGCCGATTGCAATGATGAACGAATATGCACGCCCGGGTCTGGCGAACGGGGCAGCAGGCAAAAGTCGGCGCCGGCGGGACGGCGAATCAGGACGTCGCCCAGGTCGCGACACGCCCCAGGCCTTTCGGCAGCATTCCGCGCAGGCTTGCGAGCCATGCCGGAGCCGGACGGCGCCGGTCCGTTTCCAGCCGCACCCCCGCCGTGCCCCGCAGCGCCTCGACCAGCACCCTCCCCTCGCGCGGCACGCGATAGCACTCGCCGGCCGCGAGGAACAGGTCGCCCGCGGCGAAGTCGGAAGTGATCCAGACGATACCGGTTTCCACATGCAGTTCCACATGCCGCGCGGCATCGAGGCGCAGGGGCCGGTCGGGGTGCAGCAGCAGGGTTTCGCGGGCGGGCATGGCTATGCCTCCCGCAGGGCCGCCCCAAGGGAGGCATGCGCCCCCTTGGGGGGCAGCGAACGAATGTGAGCGTGGGGGTCCATATATTTCTCCTTGGTCGATGGAGCCATGCTAGGCAATGTCGCGCCGCCGATACAGATGCACCATAATGAAATTGTGACCGTGACAGTTTCAACTACTGGCAACTGTGCCGATGGATAATGCGGGCTACTGTGCGGGTCGCCCCGCGCCCACCGGCGTCACAATCCAGCCACGATGCTCTACGAAAACCTCGCCAACGAATTCGCCACGCTGATCGGCAGCGGCCAGTTGCGGCCGGGCGACCGCCTGCCTTCGGTGCGCCACCTGGCGCGGCAGCGCGCGCTGTCGATCTCGACCGTGGTGCAGGCGCTGCGCACGCTGGAAAGCCGCGGCATGGTCGAGGCGCGGCCGCAGTCCGGCTATTACGTGCGCCGGCGGCCGGCGGCCATGGTCGATGCGACGACGCTGGCCGGGGCACCGGCGGCGGGACCGGTGGAAGTCGGCGTCAGCCGCCGCCTGGTGCAGGTGCTGCGTGCCAACGAGGCGCCGGGTATGGTGCGTCTGGGCTCGGCCCTGCCGGCGCCGGAACTGCTGCTGGCGCCGCGCCTGAGCCGCCTTTACGCCAGCATCGCCCGCCGCCAGCCGCAACTGCTGGCAAGCAGCAGCCACTCCAACCTGACCGAAGCGCCACTGGTGCGCGCGATCACGCGGCGCGCCCTGGAATGGGGCTATCCGCTGGCGGCCGAGGAACTGGTGGCGACCAATTCCTGCACCGAGGCGATGATGCTCTGCCTGCGCGCGGTGACCAGGCCCGGCGACACGGTGGCGGTGGAATCGCCGACCTATTACCTGATGCTGCAGTTGCTGGAGTCGATGGGCCTGCGCGCGCTGGAGATCCCCACCCACCCGGTGACGGGCGTCTCGCTGGACGCGCTGGAACTGGCGACGCGCAAGCCCGCGGCCGAAGGCGGCGTGACGGCCTGCCTGCTGATCCCCAACGGCGGCAACCCGCTGGGCGCCGTGATGCCGGATGCGGCCAAGCAGCAGTTGGCGACGCTGCTGGCGACGCGCAA
>CAYOQM010000304.1:0-3164 GCA_964406065.1 uncultured Verrucomicrobiota bacterium | reverse complement strand
GGAAGTGATCGTCAATATAAAGGAGCAGGGGTAATGACCACCAAGCGCAACCTCTATCCCGCCATCGGGATTCCGGAGACCACCTACTCGGACGGCTGGGAGCGGGACGATCCGATCACCATCGCCGCCTTTGACAGCGGCGAGTGCTGCTGCCCGACGCTGCGGCGGCTGCCCAACGGTGACCTCGTGGCCGGCATCGGCCGCGGCGGCGATATCCATTTCGCCGATAACGCCGGCGACCATGCCGCCTGGTTCCGCTCGCGCGACCACGGCGTCACCTGGGCACCGGACCACGAGTTCCGCCCGCCCTACGGCAAGCTCTTCATCCGCGGCAACACGGTGCGCTGCTACGACGGGTATTCGTTTGCCGTCAAGGGCCGCTACCCGCGCCGCTATATCTGCCGGTACGCGGAGTCGAGCGACGGCGGCCGCACCTTTGCCAAACACGGCATTTCGACCTATGACACCCTCGGGCAACAGAACGGAGATCATTATGCAGAAACTCTTCCTCCCCGGTGAAATCACCGAGCGTCTCAACTGCTGCGACCGCGTCGAACCGCTGCGCAAGCACCCGGCCAATCCGCTGCTGGTCGTCGACCGGTCGTGGGAAACCCATGTCGGCTATCCCTGCGTGCACTACAGCGCGGCGACCGGCACGTTCCGCATGTGGTACCACGCCTGCAAGGAACTGGCCGACCGGCTGAACCCGACCGCGCCGCTGGTGGACGGCTTCGTGATGCAGTACGAGATGTACCTCTGCTACGCGGAGTCCGCCGACGGGCTGACCTGGACTAAGCCCGCGCTCAACCGCCTGAAGGTGCAGGAATACGGCGACAACAACATCGTCGTGGTGGATTCCGGCTTCATCGGCGGCGGGGCCACGGTCATCGAGGACGACCGCGATCCCGACCCGGCGCGCCGCTTCAAGCTGCTGATCTACGACAACGATGGCAAAGGTCGCGACGGCCTCCGCACCGCCGTCTCCCCCGACGGCCTCGACTGGACCTTTATCGGCGACTTCCCCATACTGCCCTCGCAGGATACGCCCAGCCTCTGGTACGACCAGCGGCGCGTGCGCTACGTGGCGTTTCTGAAGACGCGACTCGACGGCAAACGGGCACGGATGCTCAGCGTCAGCGAAGACTTTGTCACCTGGTCGGAGCCGCAAGCGCTGCTCGCGCCCGACCTGGCGGACGCGCCCACGCTGGAGTTCTACGCCCAGCACGCCTTCCACCACTGGGGGCACGACCTCGGGCTGCTCAACGGCTTTGATCTCTCCACCCAGCGCACCGATCTGGAACTGATCGCGACCCCCGACGGCACCATCTGGCGGCAGCTGCCGACCCGCCCGCGCCTACTCGGCCCCGGAGATCCCGGCATGTGGGACAGCGGCGGCGTCTATTGTGGCACAGGCGACGCGCTTGCTTTCGGCGACCGCTGCGGGCTCTACTACGCGGGCACCAGTCAGCGGCATGACGGACACGACGCCATGCAGACACCCCCCGGCATCGGCCTGGCTACCTTCGCCCCCGGCCGCCTGGCCGGTAAGCAGTTCACCGGCGACGGCTGGTGCCAGACGATCCCTTTCCGTTGTCCGGGCGGCCGGCTCACCCTCAACACGGTGGCGCGTGACCCGATGACGGTGGAAATCCACTCCGTCGGCTACGGTGGTCCGATCGCCGGCTTCACCCGCGACACCTGCGCGCCGATCAGCGGCGATAGCTTGGCCCACACCGTAACTTGGAAAGAACACGCCACCCTCGACGCACTGCAAGGCCGCTTCATCCAGTTGCGCGTCTGCGGTAGCGCCGGGCTGGTGTATGGCTTTGATCTGGGAAATTGAAAGGAGCAACCGAGTATGACATCTCACGCAACAAACCTCGGCTCACGTCGCGAGTTGTTTGTCGATCACCTGCTGATCGACCGTTTGGACAACACCCACCTGAAACTGCACGAGCCGGTCTCCGGCGGCGTGGTGCTGCGGATCGACAAACCCTGGGAAGGCCCAGCCAACTTCGGCATGTCGGTGATCGATGTCGGCGACCGGCTGCTGCTGTATTACCGGGGTTGGCCCGCCAATGACGCAAAGGACCAGAACGGCGTCGGCTGCGTGGCCGAGAGCCGTGATGGTGGCGCCACCTGGACCAAACCGGTGCTGAATCGTGTTACCCGGCCGGACTGGCTGGATAACAACATCATCGCCACCGATGACGGGGAGCCGCGTTTTGCCTTCCCCTGCGCGCCCTGGCTCAACACCCGCCCTGGCGTATCCGCCGACGAGCGGATCAAGATGATCCAGAGCGAACCGGTCAGCGGCGAGCAGCACACCGCCATGGTGGACCCGGCGGGGCCGAAACGACTCGTCTTCTGGACCTCGGCCGACGGCGTCACCTTCCGCAAACTCGACCCGCAGCCGCACATGGTCAGCGATCTGTCGAACTGCTTCGACGGCGGCAACACGCTGTTCTGGAGCGAAGTCGAGGGACAGTATGTGCTGTACTACCGCTGCTGTGACCACGGCGGCCGGACCATGGCCCGCACCACCTCGCAAGACCTGATGACCTGGACGGCATCCGTGCCGATGACCTACGGTGACACCCCGCGCGAGCAGTTCTACGTCAACAATACCCAGCCGTACTTCCGCGCACCGCATCTCTACCTTGCCCCCGCCGCGCGCTTCATGGAAGGCCGTCAGGCGATCACCGAAGCGCAGGCGGAAGAGCTTGGCATGAAGGCCATCGGGACGCACGTGTATTACAAGGATTGCTCGGACGGCGTCCTGTTGACCAGCCGCGCCGGCTCGACCGCCTACGACCGCACCTTCATGGAGACCTTCATCCGCCCCGGCCTTGGGTATGGCCACTGGGTCTCGCGCACCAACTACCCCGTGACCGGCATCCTCCCCGCCGGACCGACTCAGGTCCAAATGTTCGTCTCACGCCATTACATGCAGGATACCTGGCACATTGAACGGTTGCTGCTGCGCACCGACGGCTTTGCCTCGGTGAGCGCACCCTGGGCCGGCGGTGAGATGGTGACAAAGCCCTTTACCTTCACGGGTAAGGCACTGGAAATCAACTACCGCACCGGCGCGCCGGGCTTGGTCCGGGTCGAGATTCAGGACGCTACCGGCACACCGATCCCCGGCTACACACTACACGACT
>CAYOQM010000303.1:0-3186 GCA_964406065.1 uncultured Verrucomicrobiota bacterium | reverse complement strand
TGGTCTGACTATGCACCGCCGAGAGGACGACTGTCAAATAAAAATGAGACCCGCGCGGGGGACAGGCGCCTCTGTGAGTTTTGGCGCAGCGCTCATGTAGTAACCGGCGTCTCGCCGGTATGCGCCAGGGAGTGCCGCCGAGACGGCGGCTACTACAGAAGAGGCGTGGCTCTTTTCTTTTCCTCTCCTCCCGCCTCCACCGCTTAACAGCGGCGGCTACAGAAGAAGGCGCATCGCTCATGGAGCCGGGACGCATTCATTCGTCCTGCAACCGGAAGTCGAAATGCAGATTCATCTCTGATGGAACCGGTTTGCCATCCTGTTCGGCCGGCTTGAACCGGGCCTTTCTGGCCGCGGACAGGGCGGATTCATCAAGGGCGGAGAATCCGCTGCCCTCCCCCACGCTGGCCGAATCCACCTCCCCCCGCTCCGTGACATGTACACGCACCGTGACCTTGCCTTCCTCCCCCCGTGTCCGCGCCGTGTAGGGATAATGCGGCCGGATCTCCGATAAGGCCGTGGGACGCCCGCCCCCGTTGCCTGGCTGCGCGGCGGCGGAAGACAGCCCCGGCACAGGCAGAGCGGCCACAACCCACATGTCTTCACGGAACATCGCCGGCTTGACCGGCCCCCGGAACTCCCCGACCGGCGACACCGTCACGGACGGCTCGGGCGCCGAGGTCGCCCGAGCCTCGGGTATCGGGGCCGCCGGCGCCATCCCGCTCCGCATTTCCGCGGGAACCGAGGTCAGGGCCTGCTCCCATGCCGGCGGCTCCATCACCCCTTTCAAAGGGACCGGCGGCGGCGTAGCCGCCACGTCCAATTCAAGTTGTCCCCCGGGTGTCGGCGGCGCCACCCCCGGCCAATACCGGATGGCAGCACCCAGCAGGACAGCCCCGGCCGCGTGCAGGGCAATGGCCAGAATGAAGGCTCGGCTCATGTGTCTCAGAATGTTACCTTAACGCCGCCATAACCGGCGCGGCCGGGCGTTCCGTAGCCAAGCACCTCCTCGTACTGTTCGTCAAAGAGGTTCTCGAGCCGGCCGAACAGGGTCACGTTCTTATAAACGTCATACGACGCGTAGAGGTTCACCAGGGTATACCCCTGCAGGGTTATGTTCTGGAATGTGGAAAAATCCTCATCCTGGCGCTGTCCGACATAGACCAAGCCCGCCGTGCCCCGGAACTTGGGAGTAAAGGCGTAGGTCATGTCGAGGGCGGCCTTGTTGCGCGGACGGCGGAGCAACTGGGCGTCCGTCGTCGTGTCCCGGGTATCCGTATAGGTGTAGGACGCCCGCACGGCAAGATCCTTGACCGGCCTGGCCACCGCGAAGGTTTCCACCCCGCGGGCCTCGGCCTTGCTTACGTTGCCGTACTTCGAGGAGACAAAATCATAGTCGATCATGTCGTCAAACTGGTTCTCGAAATACGTGACGCCCAGCGTCAGGGCGCTGCCGACATCCTGCTCCACGCCGGCATCCCAGCCCTGGCTCTTCTCCGGGTTCAGTTCCGTGCTGCCATAGACGGAATAGAGCTGGAACAGGGAGGGCGCCTTGAACCCGGTGCCATAGGAGCCTTTCACGCGGGACCCCGTCGCCGCGACATCATACACCGGGGCCACCCGCCAGGTGGTCTCCGTGCCAAACGAGTCATAACTGTCCACGCGCCCGCCCAACGCCGTTGTCACGGGTCCGGCCGTTACCACATCCTGCGCGTAGGCGCTCTCATGCCGTGCCGTCTTGCGCTCGAACCGGTCCACATACCCCGGCGCCTCGTAGGTCGACTCGGCGGACTCCTGCTGATACTCGAGTCCGGCGGTGACAATATTGGCCTTGCCGAGATACAGGTCATTCTGCCATTCGAGTTTCTGAAGCAGGCTGTCGAACGTGGAATTCCCCATGGACGAGGTGTCCTCCCGGTTCTGGCTCACCCAGGATCCGCCGAGGCGCGGGCGCCACAGGCCGTCACACAACTTCGCCTTGCCCTCGCCGTACAGCAGAAGCGTGTCGGAGCTCCCCTGGTCGTCGGTATCCATCATCACGCCCATCGGGGCGCTGTCGTAGTCATAGCGCGACTGGTTCCAGCGCACGAGGCCGCTGGCCTCGAATTCCTCCACGGGCGTCCAGCCCAGCCGGGCGGAGGCCTCGGTGCGGCCATAGCCGTCCTTTTCGGGATTGCCGTTTTTCGCGTTGGCGCTGGAGATGCCCTCCGAATCCTGCCGCGAGGCGCCCGCCGAATAGTTGTAGAGGGCCGTGCCGCCATGCACCTCGGCCTTTTCGTTGAAGGTGTTGAACGATCCCGCCTCGGCGGAAACGACGCCGGAAGCCGGGCCGCTTCCCTTCCGGGTAATGAGATTGACCACGCCGCCGATGGCGTCGGCGCCATACAGTGTGCTCTGGGGTCCGCGCAGGACTTCAATGCGCTCAATGGTTTCCAGGGGAAGCTGGCTGACATCCGCGCCACGTCCCAGTCCGGCGGGATCGTTGAGGGGGACTCCGTCCACCAGCACCAGGGTTTGTTCCGACTTCGCGCCGCGGATGAACAGCGAGGCCGTGCCGCCGGCGCCGCCGCTCTGGACCACATCCAGCCCGGGCACCTCCCGCAACGCCTGCACCACCGAGGGGCACTGGCGCTCCGTCATCTCCGCCCGATCCACCACCGTGACGGCGCTCCCCACCGAGGACAGCGGCATTTCCACGCGGGTGGCTGTGACCACCACCTTTTCCTGCGCCACGTCGTTTGTGCCGCCCGCCCAACCCAGACCGCCCGCCAGCATCACTCCCGTCCATACCCATGTTGTCTTCATCGTTCCTGTACCTTCCCTTCGACCGTTTGCATGCATTTGACTTCCCGCACGGCGCTCCCTGCGCCAGGCTTCCCGCTTCGCCTTCCATCCGCCACTGCCCACGGTCTCTCCACGCACAAACAAAAAGACCTCCGTTTTCCGGATGGAAAAAACGAAGGTCTGATGAGTCTGTAATGTGCCTCACTGCTCTTCCATCGCGAAAGAGAGACGGATGACACTCCTGTGTCATCGGTCCATTGAGCATGAAGTATTACGTCTTCTGGTTTTCCGGCTTCAAATCTACTGCCCTGCCTTCCCCCCGCCCGTGCGGGAGTGGCTCAAGGGTCTCGTAGCCGGTTACAGCGGCGCGACCGCGTCTGAATCTCACAGACTTCCGTACTT
>CAYOQM010000302.1:0-3196 GCA_964406065.1 uncultured Verrucomicrobiota bacterium | reverse complement strand
GAAACTGTCTTCAAAGTGATCGTAGTCGGATCATGGAGGCTGGTTCGTGGCTGGCAAGACGGATTCGCGAGAGTGTATCGAGTGATACATGCCAGCGAATCCAACGCCGCCAGGCGCGAACCAGACCCGTGAGACGACTGCGAGCACTTTGAAAACAGTTTCTTAGCCTTCTTTCATCGTCACCGCCACGTCGCGCGGAGGGATGGCGAGGGAGGAGCGGTGGACTTTGCCGGTGAGCATGTCGCGGAGGGGCTTGGTCAGCGGCACCTGCACCGAGATGGGGGAGTGGTTGATGAAAATCAGCACGGCGCGGCCGTCGGGGGCGGCGCGGCGGCAGAGCTCGACGCCGTCGGGCAACGAACCGAAGATGGGGGTGACTTTGCTGGCGGTGAGGAGCCAGTCGGCGAATTTCGCCATCATCTCGTCGTCCAACCAGGCGCCGACATAGGTGATGCGGCCTTTGCCGAACTTGCGGGTGACGACGGCGGGTTTGCCGTCCAGCCAACCGTGGCCGGGGCCGTAGCTCATCAGCACGTCGACGTCTTTGGCATCGGCGGAAATCCATTCGGCCCAGATTTGCGCGCGGCCTTCGCCCCAGCGGCCTTCCACGGGGATGGGCGCTTCCAGCGCGTAGAACTCTTCCACGTGCGCGCCCAGTCCCTGCGCCAGCACCGAGGGCTGGCGGGAGGGCAGCAGCGCGTTATAGGCGTCCTTGAAGCCGGTGCGCGGCCCCAGCACCAGGTGGCCGCCGGCCTGCATGAAGGGCCCCAGCGGCTTGAGAATGGCGTTGTGGAAGAGGTGCAGGTTGGGCGCCACCACCAGCTTGTAGGCGTCCAGCGGCGCCAGCGGGCTGATGATGTCGATCTCGTGGGTGAGGGTGCGCAGCGGGCGGTAGTAGTTGAGCAGATGCTGCACGGGATCGAACCCCTCGTGGTGCCGCTGCATGTTGATGGCCCAGCGGTCCTCGTACGAGTGGAGGATGGCGACCTCGGAGACGGGCGCGGTGCCGTCGAGCAGCGGGCCGACTTTCGCGAAATCCTTGCCCAGCTCGGCGACTTCGCCGTAGAAGGGGCGCGGGGCGCCGTCAGCGGCCACCAGGCTGCCATGGTACTGTTCTTGCCCGCCGAGGGCGCTGCGCCACTGCCAGTAGCTGATGGCGTCGGCGCCGTGGCCCACCGCGTGCCAGGCCATGCAGCGACCTTCGCCGGGGTAGAGGGCGTTATTGACGCCTTTCCAGTTCACCCAGCCGGGCTGCGTCTCCAACAGGTAGAAATTCTTGCGCTTGAAGCCGCGGGTCAGGTCGTGTACCGCGCCATTGGCGAGGACATCCAGATGGCCCGAGCCGACGTAATTATCCCAGGAGACGATGTCCAGTTCGTCGGATAGCGTGTAGTGGTCGAAGAGGTCGTACCAGCCCATGAAGTTATGGGTGATCCACTGGCGCGGGTCGGCGTGGGCGCGAATGGCTTCTACCTGCACATGCTGGTAGTGTTTGTAGACGTCGGTGATGAAGAGCTTGTAATCGAGCTGCAGGCCGGGATTGTGGCCGCCGAAGGCCAGGGGGATCTGCGACCAGTCGGTATATTCCTGGCTCCAGTAGGCGGTGGACCAGCGCTTGTTGAGCTTCTCCAGCGAGCCGTGGCGGGTCTGCAGGAAGGCCTGGAAGGCCGCGCGGGTGTCCGGCCCCCAGGACTCGCGGTGATACTCGTTGTCGATCTGCCAGCCGATGACGTGCGGATTACTGCCAAAACGCTGCGCCATTTCGCCGGCGATGCGCGCGCAGCATGCCAGGTATGTCGGGTTGCCGGCGTTGAAGTGGCAGCGCGCGCCGTGGGTGGCCTGGCGGCCGTCGGCGTTGATGGCCAGTGTTTCGGGATAGGCCTGCGTGAGCCATGCCGGGGGCGCGGCAGTGGGGGTGCCGATAATCGTCTGCAGGCCGTATTCCGCGGCGAGGGCGATGGCGCGCTCCAGCCAGTCGAACTCGAAGCGGCCTTCCGCCGGTTCCAGCCGGCTCCAGGCGAATTCGCCCACCCGCACCATATTCATTCCCGCGTCGCGCATCAGCTTCAGGT
The DNA here is from genome assembly GCA_964406065.1 of uncultured Verrucomicrobiota bacterium. GTDB lineage: Bacteria > Verrucomicrobiota > Kiritimatiellia > CAIKKV01 > CAITUY01 > JAABPW01. The sequence continues at coordinate 1,124 of CAYOQM010000302.1, read as the reverse complement.
CGTCCGCCCAGCGGGCTTCATCCCAATGCTCGGGGTACCAGGCACATCCCAAAATCATCGCGGTGCACTCCTCAAGTAGGGTGTTGCTACATTCGCTGCCGGGAGGGGAACTCCTGCCGGCTTCGCCGACCAGCATACCAGTCCGTAAAGCAATTCGAGTGAGAGGACGGCAACCTCACTCATTTGCTCGATATTGTCGAAATTACTTTTTCGCGGTATTATGAAGGTGGTAAGTCCATGCCCGGCACAGTCTGGCCATGATGAGCCAGGGCTTGCCCCCGACGTCTCTACCCCGGAATAGTTCGGTGTTCTGTCGCATGACAGGGGATGGAAGTTCAGTTGATGATGACCACACAAGCCACGGAGATTCTCGTCGTCGATGACGATATCCAGATTCGCCGCTTGCTGGTGACCCTGCTCACGGCCGGCAGCTACCATGTGCGCGCGGCCGCTTGCGCCGCCGAGAGCCTGCGCCTGGCCACCGAGCAACCACCCGACCTGATCATCCTCGACCTGATGATGCCGGGAATGAACGGCATTGACGCCTGCCGCGCGCTGCGCGAATGGTTCAAGGGGCCGATTCTGTTCCTCACCGTCAACGACAGCGACCGCTCTATCATCAGCGCGCTGGACGCGGGCGGCGATGATTATCTGACGAAACCGTTCTCCAGCGGCGAGCTGCTGGCGCGGATGCGCGCGCTGCTGCGGCGGGCACAACCGTCCACCACGCAACTGACCGCCGGCGCGCTGGTCATCGACCTGGCGCACCGCGCCGTGACGCTGGACGGCACGCCGATGACCGTCACCCCCACCGAATTCGACATCCTGGCGTTGTTGGTGCAGCATAACGGCTGCATCGTGACCCAGCAGGAGATTCTGGGCACAGTGTGGGGCGACGAAGACCTGGCCATGCTGCCCACGCTGCGCATGCATGTGAGCAACCTGCGTAAAAAACTCTCCACCCCCACCACCGAATACGCCACCATCGACACCATTTCGCGCATCGGCTACCGCTTCCAGTTGGACGGGGCGGTGGCGTAGATACCAGACCGGCTTTTCTGATCGCCCCACTCCCCATGCCATTCGTGTATAGGTCGGCGCCAGTGTGCCAACCCAGCCCCCCT
>CAYOQM010000301.1:2934-3224 GCA_964406065.1 uncultured Verrucomicrobiota bacterium | reverse complement strand
GTTGCCGCCGCGCATCTTGACGACGACCATTACCTTGCGGAGTTGGCCGTCGATCTCGACATACCGCATCCGGATGATGTCATCCGTTAGAAAGGAAATTGTATAGTGGCTCAGCGACATGGCGGTGAAGGTGTCCTCCACCTCGACGGTGCTGAGGATGGTCACTCCGGCTCCCGTCAAGGCTCCGATCATCCGGTAGAGCGACTCGCGGAAATCGGCGCGGAACCCCGGTGCCAGTGCCATCTCGAAGCCGACCAGCGAATCGATCGCCAGCCGCTTGGCACCGACCC
>CAYOQM010000301.1:0-2924 GCA_964406065.1 uncultured Verrucomicrobiota bacterium | reverse complement strand
CATCCCCGCGCTTGCCGACCCGCTGCGGCAGCCCGCTGGTGAGCCCGGTATAATCGGTTTGCAGCGGGCCGATGACCACCACGCCCTGGTCCGTGATCACATACTCGCGGATGTCTTTGCTGTGATTGCCGCCGCGCATCTTGATGACGACCATCACCTTGCGAAGTTGGCCTCAAACTCCGGTGCTTTCAAATTCAGGCCAAAGCCGGCGGCGCGATCCAGATAGCCGGCCGGGCGTTCCTCGAAGAGGGCCATGACCGCAGTCTCGCCTTGGCGCAGCCCTTCGGCGATGAACTGGGTGGCCAGGGCGGATTTTCCGGTTCCCGACGGCCCCGCCACCAGCAGGCTGTCGCCTTCGAGAATGCCGCCCCCCATCATTTTATCCAGCTCGGGAATGCCGATCGAGAGCCGTTGGCGACGGCCCGGAAGGCGCTTTTTTCCAGCCAATCCCAGCGTGCGTGAAAACGCCTGCAAGCCGTCGTCGGTGATGCGGAAGGTATGCAATCCCGGCATCGAGGCTTGGCCGCGCAGTTTGACGGTCTGGAGTTTGCGCACCACCGAGTCCCGTTCCGGCACCTGCGAGAGCCAGACCAGACCGTCGGCGACCGTGAACAGCAGATTGTCGCGGATCTCCGCCTCGGCATACTCGCCGACGAGAAACGTGGTGGCTTGCCAAGTCGCATTGGCGAAGGTAATCTGATGCGCCAGCGTGGTTTTGCCGAAGCCCGGCGAACCGGCGACCACGTTGAAGGAAAATTCCGGAATGCCCCCTCCAAGGATTTCGTTGAGCCCCCGCACGCCGGACGGCAATTTGCGGATCGTGACCTTGGACGGCTGACCCAAGGCCGCCGGTTTGGGCACCTTGCGTGGCGTCGATTCAATGTTTTTTTTCATTTTTGTCATCCTTACTAGCATTCAAATTTCCGAGGGTCACGGGCGGCCAAACCTCGCGCACCAGGCGCAGCGTGAGGCTCTCGCCAATGAAAGCAACCAGCAGCCCGAGCAACTGGGCCAGCAGCGCCACGCTCCCCTTCAGAATCTCCTCGGGACTCACCGGAGGATCCGGTTCAACCAGCCCTTCCAGCGTGCCATCGGCGGCGACCCGTACCGCGCGCAACCAGGCGACTTCCGCGGTGGCCAGCGCCAGGGCCCGCATCAGCAGTGCCCGGTAGCCGGCATTTCCCATGAGGGTAGCCAAGTGTGGCCGCAGCTTCCAGGTAACCGGAAAGCCGGGCGCAGCCCCCCTCCGCGAGGGTTTGGCTCCTTTGGCTTCGCAAGCGATGATCCGCTGCGCCAATGCCTGCATGATTGGATTGGAGCGGTTCATTTGGGAGCGGTGCATTGGGGAATCAGGGTGCCTTAGCGCCTTCCCTTACATCACTATCGCTTTGCTGCCGGGTTTGCCAAGAACAATTTAGGGAAATGTCGGCACTGGGAGCATGGCAAAAGAGTCAAGGAGGGGCGATTTCGGCAAACCCCACGTTTCGTCTGGTATGTTAGGCCAGCCGGCTCTGCGCTCCTCTTCGAAATCAGGAAAAGCCATGACCCTTAGCCAAATCAGCACCGCGCTGCACGCCGCATCCGCCGTCATCTTTTCCCTTTGTGCCGCCAACGCCGCCATTGTGGGTAGCTTGCTTGGCTCCTGGCAGAATGCCAGGGCCACCGGTGGCGCGGGCATTTGCTCGCCGCCAATCTGGATTAACGCCCTTATTTATTTGTAAGGGCGCAAGTTATCTTGTGACGCACCCTTGCCTGCGGGTTAGCTCTGTGCCGCGGGTTTTGGCGGCGGCGGCTTGATGAGGAAAGTCAGGGCGGTGCCGATGAGTAGCAGCACGGCGGCGGTGATGAACGACGAGGTGTAGCTGCCGCCGCTGCTGGCGGTTAGGGTTTGCTGCAAGCGGGGCAGCACCAAGCCACCCACGCCCCAGGCGGTGAACAGGACGCCGTAGTTCATGCCAAAGCTCTTGAGCCCCCACAGGTCTTTCGCGAAGGAAGGGAAGAGGGCCAGATTCGCGCCGTAGTTGGCACCGATCATGGCGGCCATCAGCACAATGACCACCGGGGACATACCCTTGGAGGCGGTCACCGGGATCGCCACGCACATCAGCACCGCTTGGATCACCAGCACCAGGCACAACGTCCAGCGCCGCCCGATCTTGTCCGATAACGTACCGGCGAGAACCCGTCCGCCGGCATTGCCGATGGCCATGATCGCCACCGCGATGAATGCCGCCGTACCCATGCTTGTCTTGGCCATGCCGCTGATGCTGCCGATCACCATCAAGCCCGCCCCCGAGCCGATGAAGTAAATCACCCATAGCAGCCAGAACGTCGGCTGGCGCAGGATTTCACCCGGGGTCGCGCTGGCAGCAACGGGTTTCGGGGCGGTGCCGGGGGCGGACGTGGCACCCGCGACGTAGCCCGGCGGCGGATTCACCAGCAGTTGCGCGAGGCCACACACGATGATCGTGAAGGCGATCCCGAGAATGAGCATCGATTTCTGGAGCTGGTAATGGCCAAGCAGATATTGGGACGTCGGCGCGAGATAAACCGGCGCGAGGCCGAAACCGGCCACGACGAGGCCGGCAATCATGCCGGTTTTCGCCGGAGGGAACCATTTCAGAGCGGGCGGCGTGGCAGACGAGTAGCCGAAGCCGAAGCCGCTGCCCGCCAGCACGCCGAAGCCAAGCAACCAGACGCCGTAGCTGTTGGTGGTCGAGCACAGCAAGAAGCCGGCCCCCACCAGCAGGCCGCCGATGGACGCGGTGAGCCGCGGGCCCAACTTGTCCTGGCAGCGCCCGGCCACAATCATGGTGAAGGCAAAGACCAGGCAACTGAGCGCATAAGGATCGTTCAATTGGCCGCCGTGCCAGCCGAACTCCTTCTCGATGGCCCCCTTGAACATGCTCCACGTGTAGAGGATG
>CAYOQM010000300.1:0-3229 GCA_964406065.1 uncultured Verrucomicrobiota bacterium | reverse complement strand
TTATACCGCACGCTGTATAATAAGGACAATTGCCGCGCGCGGTATAATAAAACTGTTCGCCTACAATAGAAATGCAATATCATGAACATAAAATGCGCATTTGGAATACACGACTGGAAGGGATGTATATGCTCAAAATGTGGCAAGATACGTGAACTGGATCATGACTGGCTGCACAACTGCGAGAAATGTGCCAAGTGTGGCAAGGCTAGGCCGGACGGACACGAATGGAGCGGCTGTAAATGCTTAATATGTGACAAGAGGCGCAATGAGAGCCACGACTGGACTGCCGACCCAGGAAAATGCGCGAAATGCGGCGCAAAACGCACCATACCTAGCAAGCCGAAGAAGAGCAAAGTTTCAGTCGTGGAATCGAGACGCAAGGGAAGCATCGCCACGAGCCTTGCGAAAACCTGTGGCCATCCTGATCCTCACTGGGGAGGAGGCGCATGCTCCGTCTGCGGCACACTATGGTGCGCTGATTGTCTTGACCCAAAAGGACCAGAGCGGCGGCAGCGTCTTGATCATCTCTCGTCAACTACCGGAGCATTCGTGCTTGATGGGCATAGTGCATGGAATGACCAACTGAAAGCATTCTGTCCTCGTTGCAAATCATGGACTGTAACCGACCAGTGACCGCAGATGAACTATGACGCCAAACTGCTCTCACTGCCCTGCCTGGTTACGACGTTCCGAAGTGTTGATACCCGGACCCCAAACAAAGGGCGAACAAATCATGGATGTCAACCGCCCAATCGCCTCTCAACCCCGCACAAAGTCGCCGCAATGACGCGGTGACATCACATCAAACGTTCGCTCAAAATGAAATCCTGGAAGAAGATCAGTCTTTGGACTGTCGGTGGTCTCGCCATTACTGGGACCATCGCCGCTGGGATTATTTATACCCAAGTCATCAAGCCAAGAGCCGATTTTCGGGCAGCGTGTGAGAATTCCGCAACAACCCCCGATACGCTCAGAGACGCTGCTCACCATTGCCTTGCATGGAATGTTGACCATGATGCATTCCTCGTGTTGCAGGACATTGGTAACGACACATCAATTCCCGTTCTGATTCGGTCACTTCGGCGAATACCGCAAGAGGACGTTAAGAGCGGCATGATTGAATGCACATGGGGGCATTGTCATGATGCCTTGGTCGCTCTTACAGGGGAAGATTTAGGATTTGACCCGGACCGATGGCAAGCCTGGATGGATAAACACCAAAGCGAACAAGACACTCCTCCGAACCGCCCATGACTCCCCAAATCCATTCCAACAGCCTCCGCATTTGTGCGGTCGGAGAGTCTTAACGTTCTCCTCAAAATGAATGCACGGATCGTAGTCGGAATCTTTTGCATCCTCAATGCGCAATCGCTTAAGGGGGCAGTCCTCTTCTCCGCGATGCCAAACAGCGAGGGAGTGTTCTCGACGGTCGAGATATTTGCTGATCGGGCAAGCGTCCTGATCTCCACGGCATCCGAGTTCATCGGTGCAGACATTTCTGTAGAGTCGCTCTTAGGGGATCCCGCGTCACTCCTCATCTTTCAGATTACGGATACGCCCCTCGCAACGCTTCCATCGCCTCCGTTTACTCTCGGAGGGATCGAATACCCTGGATCACCGTCCCGCTTGATCTATCGACAAGAATTCTCCCTGACCGAGACGCAGGTAGAGCAGTTTGCGGATCTCGACAACGTAACTTTGAATTTCTCGGGCGGGAGTCTGGCTGCGCCGGTCAGCCTCACACTCACCAGCATTCCGGAGCCAAGTAACCTATCGATGTTGGCGCTTGCCGGATTGGCGTCCGTTTTCATGCGCCGAAACCGCAACGCACGAAAGAAGACAGGAGAACAAGACGCGGCTGGGCAACCCGCTACCCGCCCCGAGTCGAGATCGGAGGGTAATCAGATATCGCAACCCGAATCGGAGGGGCGCTCACGGTAGCGGGTGCCAGCGCATGATCGTTGTGCAGAAACAATGAAGACCATCCGATCATTACTTGGCGCTCTATCGATATTGCTACTAAGCAGTTGCTCATGCGCAATATTCCATGAGGAGTTCAAGATGGATCGACCGCTTACCAAGTCCGACCAAGCTAAGGTTGAGAGAGCAATTACGGGATCATCTTTCACGCGGAGCCCATCTCTGGATGCCGCCCTAAGTACCAGAGTATTGGTCGTTCAACCGCAAGATGGACAAATTACGTTTCACGATGCATTGTGTCCATTTATCTCAGCGGCATTTTACAAGCCAGGCCCTACGAAGTGGTATGAGAATAATAACAGAGAGGTGAGAGATATTCTGAACCGCCTTCAGAACGACGGTCTTCATTTTGAGAGCATGAGACCTCTTGTCCCTCGGCCCACGAATAATTTGCACAACAAGTCGTCGCTGCCGCCAGGCATGAACCCCACAACTTCAACCCCAACCGCCCTGCCCTGACCCGGCGGCAGGACATCAGCGTTCGCTTAAAAAAGAATATTTATGATTGATCCCGAACAGATCAAGAACGAGAGCATCAAACTCATCCGATCATGGGGGCTCCCGGCAATTGACCATCTCCCCACTCTTGAGACGGAAGATGAGCTTTCTCCAAAGAGTGGACTTGATGTTGCACGCCGCTGTATGGTGATCACACATGTTATCGGGATCGGCTACAACGGTGATCGAAAGAAGATTCGGGAGGCAATCACACGGTTTGGTCTTATGGACGACACATCAGCTCATGAACGAGATCTGCTTTCGCGGGACGAGCATACCGAGCAGGAGAAGATCGATGCGCAGTGGTTGGAGGAGTGTATGCAAAGCTTCGCTTGGTGCCTCAGGCTGGACGAACTCGAACCGCTACGATACTGCGACGAGGATCTGTCTTCCAAATTCCCCGCGCCATTTACTGATCCATGGGAATTCATTAACTCTGTAACACTCCGCCCATTTGCGGAGATTTATCGTCAGGCCGACCTTCACTATCGTCTGCACTGGGCCGCCCGGCATGCATCTCTTTCAGGAGAAAAGTTTCCGGTGAAAGATGGGCTATTAAGGGAGAGACGAAAGGCGTTGGATTGGGTCATCGGCGTGGAAGCAGACTGGGATGAGGTTCCGTCGGACACCTAGCAGCAGCAAAGCGAACAAGACATCCCTCCTAACGCCTGACCCGCCTCCAGTTCCAGACATCATGACCGCTACAACCTCAACCCGCAGTCGAAGCCTCGCCCCCGGTCAGGCGTAG
>CAYOQM010000299.1:0-3258 GCA_964406065.1 uncultured Verrucomicrobiota bacterium | reverse complement strand
CGCGTACGGAAGTCTTGTACTCATCGGGTTTGAGGTCCCATGTGGCGAAAAGCTTGGTCAATTCGACGGCGGGAAGTTTGTACCCCTTTGCCATGTATTTACTGATGCGGTAGATTGCCGCGTAGGGACATGGTATGGACAGCAGCACGATCCGGCGATGATATTCATCCTCTTCAAAAGAGGGGTGCTGGAAGGCCGTTGTGGCGTCAACAATGGCCACACACAACACCGATAGATCGAATCCCGCAGCCACGCTCTCAATGCCGCCAAGGGTTATCGGTTTCACTAGTTGGATGACCAGATCAAACCGGCGAAACCAACGGCGGCGAGCATCGCGAAACGACACCGAAAAGCGGGTGTCGTGGGTTTGAGTCAGCCCCGCCCGAAGCAATGACTCCTGTGCCTGTGAGAAGGCTGATTCAGAAGCGCAGTAGAGGTCAATATCGCCCGGCAAGACTGGCGCGGGGCAAGGAGAACAAACATAGCGGGCAAACCCACCGGCAATAAAGCAGTCCGCGCCATCAAGTATGCTGAAAAGGTGACGCACAGTGGATTTCCCGCGGCGAATCTCCCCTCGCACCAGTGTTGTCGCCTGATTCTTTGTATTCTCCATTGGGTCGTCATAATCTCATATTTCCGCGTGCCAACAACCCTTTTTCGCACTCCAGTGCGGTTATCTGCCTCTGCGGCGAGACTATGAATGCCTGGCTGGGGTGCCCCGCGTTACCTCGTTCATTCTCACCCCGACATCACCCGTTCCGCGCAGGCGGAGGGTGCAATAAAAATGAAAGTGGCGACAACTACAGCTTTCGGACAACACATGCACTACACGCGTGATGCCTGGGCGGAATCAGCTTCGTGGGCGGTGTGCAGCGCGCGGCTCATGGGCAACAGCAGCAGGCGCAGGACGGTTGTCATGGCGAAAAGCAGGTGGAAGTTGATCAGGGTCTGCTGGCCGACGACGACTTTAAAGCCGGTCAGCGCATCGGCGAGAGTGCCCGCCAGCAATGCGGCGGCAAACCCGGCACCGCCCACCACGACCGTCTGCATCGCCAGATAGGCGGAGCGGTTCTCGCGGGGGGCCATCAACAGCGTCATATTGAATTGGGCCAGGGTAAAGCCGGGCCAGAACAAGCCGGTCAGGAAGGCGTCGATCCAGATGGGGAGCAGAAAGGCGGGGGTGGCAAACAGCCAGAGCAGCGGCAGCAGGGCGACTCCGATCTGGTTGAGCAGCAGCACACGGTGGCAGCCGATGCGGTCGATGACCCGTCCCCAGGCGAGCTGGGCTCCCGCGCCGCCGATGATGGCGATGGCGCCGTAGAGGGTAACGCCCGTGTAGGACATCTTCAGGTTCTTCAGCATGTGCACGCCGAAAAACGGGCCGGCAATACCAGTGGCGATGCTCCAGAATAACAGGAACCCCAGGAAACGGCGCGAGCCGGCGTGCGCCAGCGGCAACTTCACCAGCGCGGAAAGCGGCAGGGGGGACTCCCCGTGTGATGGCGGTTCCCACTGCCGGTCCACGATAAAACTGGACACCAAGGCCAGGGACGAGACAACCGCAAAGACGAGCGCGAAGCCTGCCGCCTCGCTGCCGTGCGCCCTGAACACATCCATGGCCCGTGCCGCGCCAAAGGAGGCCGCCAGTCCGGTCAGGCTGAGTACGGTGCTCCTCACGCTGAAATAGCGTCCCCGCCGGGATTCAGGAACGAGGTCGGTCATCCATGAGAGCCAGGCATTGTTGGTGAACTGCTGGATCGCACCCAGGAACCCCACCAGCACCACGAACAGCCAGAGGCACAGGCGGGAATCTCCGAAAAGAAAGGGGAGCAACCCCAGCAGGCCCCACAGCAACCGGTGAATCGCAGTACCCCAGACGACCAGATTCTTGCGTTGGCCGCGAATTCCGACCCAGTAGGCGCTGAACAAGGCGCCGATCGTGGCCAGCGCTCCGCCGGCCGAGAGGGCGCCAATGTGAAAATCTTCGGCGTGGAGCAACAGGGCGCAGCCCGTAACCAGCACGCCGCTGGTGATGGCGGAATGAGGACTGGCCATGATGCCATCAAGAATGGATAGACGCAGACTGCGCCGGGGTTCGCGAGGTGGCAACTTGGCGTTAAACTCATTGGGCGATGACAAAGAAGTCCCTTTTTCCATGGCGTGGAGAATGCCGGAAACAGGGCGGCAGATCAAGAGCGGCGGGGCGAAACGCTCAAATATATCAGGATTTCCCTTCAAACCTATAGAAACCAGTTAATTATACATAAATGCTACATATAGTTGTTCTTTCTGTTGACACCCACAAGATATTGTATGACTATGTCCACCCTTACCCATGAAAGCGAGTTGAGTATGACACAGAAAACGCACCCTGACAGCAGATTGAATACCCTGAAACTTACGGACAACAGCCTGGCCGTCCTGAAAGCCCGTTACCTTTCCAAAAACGAAAAAGGTGAAATCTCCGAGACCCCGGAAGCCCTCATCCTGCGGGTGGCCGCTGCCGTGGCCTCGGCCGAGAAGGCGTACGGGGCCGATGCGTCCGGTGTTGAAGCGGTAACCGCCGACTTCTACCGTCTGATGGCCGACGGCACGTTCATGCCGAATTCCCCGACCCTGATGAACGCGGGCCGGATCTTCGGGATGTTGTCGGCCTGTTTCGTCCTTCCGGTGGAGGATTCCATCGACGGGATTTTTTCCAGCATCAAGAACACGGCCCTCATCCAGAAGGCGGGCGGGGGGACGGGCTTCAGTTTCAGCAGGCTGCGCCCGAAGAATGACCGCGTCACTTCGAGCAACGGAACCACCTCGGGGCCCATCTCGTTCATGAAGGTATTTGGCAAGGCCACCGATGCCATCCAGCAGGGGGCGTTCCGCCGGGGCGCCAACATGGGGATCATGCGTATTGACCACCCCGACATCATTGATTTCATCAACGTTAAACAGGATCTGGGTGAGCTCACCAATTTCAACCTTTCCGTGGGGATCACGGAAGCCTTCATGCGTCACCTGCTTGCCAATCCGGCGATGGAGCACATCGTGCGCAATCCCCGGAGCGGAGAGGAATCGAAACTGCCCAAGGCGGCGGGCCAATTCTGGACGGTAGGCGCCCTGTTTGACTTGATCATCGAACGGGCATGGCTGACGGGTGAGCCCGGTATCGTTTTTATCGACCGCATCAATGAGGACAACCCCACGCCGCTGCTCGGAGCCATCGAGGCGACCAATCCCTGCGGGGAACAGCCCCTGCTGCCCTAT
>CAYOQM010000298.1:0-3273 GCA_964406065.1 uncultured Verrucomicrobiota bacterium | reverse complement strand
CCCACCGTGTTCAATTTCTATGCGCCCAACTATCAATTCCCCGGCACCCTCGCCTCCAATGGCCTGATCACGCCGGAATTCGAACTCACCTCGGACACCAACGTGATCCGGCAATCGAATTTCATATATGAGGGCATCCTCAAGCCCTCCGCCACCGGCAGCGTTCACTCCAGCTTCCGCAGCGGCAACGGCGTCCTCGGTTTGGACTTCACTCCTTGGATGGTCACCCGGCCAAACACTGCGCTGCCATGGACCGACACCACCAACCTGCCGGCCCTGGTCGATGAACTCGCCACGTTGCTCACCGCCGGCCAGTTGCCGGCCGCCGCCCGCACGATTATCGTCAACTATGCCGGCAACACCGCCAACATCGCCTACACCACCGGCACCGACGCGCAAAAGGCCAACCGCCTGCGTGCCATCGTGCATTTGATCGCCACCTCCCCCGATTTCACCATCCAACGCTAACGCCACCCATGGACCTGCCTCAGTTCAACACCCGCCGCCGTGATTTCCTCCGCCAGGCCGCTTGCGCCGCCGTCGGCACCCTCTCCGCCAAGGCCACCCTGCGCGATCTCTGGCTCATCAAGACCGGCGCCGGCCAGGAGGCGTTCACCGATTACAAGGCGCTGATCTGCGTGTTCATGGCCGGTGGCAATGATTCTAACAATCTCGTGATTCCGATCGGCGCGGAGTATGCGACTTACGCCTCGATTCGCCAGAACTTGGCGTTGCCCGCCGCCGCCGTGCTGCCGCTCACCTCGCTCAATCCGGATGGTCGCGACTATGCGCTGCACCCGAGTTGTCAGGAACTGGCCACCCTGTTCGGCGAGCAAAAGGCGGCGCTGCTATTCAATGCCGGGCCGCTGGTGCAACCCATGACCCGCGCGCAATACCAGAATAAGTCCGTGCCCAAACCGCCCCAGTTGTTTTCCCACAGCGACCAGGTGACCCACTGGCAAACTTCCCTCCCCGACCAACCGCCGAAATCCGGCTGGGGCGGCCGCATCGCCGACCTGCTTCACCCGTACCAATATGAATTGCTGGATGGCGTCCCCACCGCCAACAGCGCGAAAATCTCGCTCTGCACCTCGCTCGCCGGGGCCAATACCTTTGAAGTCGGCAACCAGTTCGCGCAGTTCCACGTCAGCACGTCCGGTGCGGTCACCCTCGGCGGTGTCACCGGCAGCCGGCTCCAGGCGGTGAAGGACATTCTATCACTCAGCACCACCAACCTTCAGCGCAACGCCTACGCGGATGTCACCAAACGCGCCATCGAAATCGGCGACACGCTCAACGCCGCAGTCGCTCCCTACCTCGACCCCACCGATGCGTCCTACACCAACCAGAACAACGCCGCCCCCTGGCGGTGGCAAACCGGACTGTCCGGCATCTACACCAGCAGCCAGGTCGGCGGCTTTCCTAACACCACGCTCGGCCGCCAACTGAAAATGATCGCCCGGATGATCGCCGGACGCACCCCGCTGGCCATGCAGCGCCAGATCTTTTTCGCGCAGGTCGGTGGCTACGACACCCACACCGCGCAAGTGGGCAGCGGCACCGCCCCCACCGACACCACCGTGGGCTCGCACGCCAATTTGCTCAACGAACTTTCCGAAGCGCTCTATGCCTTCCAGCGGGCGATGGAACAACTCACGCTGGGCAACAAGGTCACGACGTTCACCGCATCGGACTTCGGGCGCACCTTCCCGACCAATGGTCAGGGTTCGGACCATGGCTGGGGCAGCCATCACCTGATCGTCGGCGGCGCGGTCCGCGGCGGGCGCACCTTCGGGACCTTCCCCACGCTGGCCGTCAACGGTCCCGACGACACCTCCACCGGCCGCTGGATCCCCACTTCGAGTGTCGATGAATACTCGGCCACCCTGGCCAAATGGTTTGGGGTGGCGGAATCGAATCTCGGCACGGTGTTTCCCAATTTGGGCCGCTTTGCCAAGCCGGATCTCGGGTTCATGACGCCGCCCATTGCCTGAGCGCCATGACCAAGCCGCTGCTCATCCGCTTGTCGCTGGCCGCCGTGATGGTGGTAGCCATCGGTCTCGCCATCCGGCGCCAACACCCGCCTAGCGAGGCCGCCGCGCCGTCCGCGCCAGCGGCAACGCCGCGACCCGCCGCCCGCACGGCCTCGGGCGCTCAGGTGTTTGCCAGCGATTCTAACATTCCAGACGCCGACGAACCTTCCACCGCGCCCGGTCCGCTGGCGGTTCCGGTCAACCCGCCAGATCCTGCGGCGGCCACCCGGATGGAGCAGGTTGCGTTCGTGATCCGCGACTTCCGCAACGCGCTCGCCCAAAACCCCACCGGCACCAATGCCGAGATCACCGCCGCGCTGCTCGGTGGCAACCTCAAACAAATCCGCTTCCCCGTGCCGGAAGGATCGACCGTCAACGCCCAGGGCGAACTTTGCGACTTCTGGGGCCGCCCGTATTTTTTCCATCAGCTCTCCGCCGCCGACATGGAAATCCGCTCCGCCGGTCCCGACCAAACCCTCTGGACTCCCGACGATCTCATCACCCGCTGAACGCCGAAGCCGCATGGAGGTCAGCCTCGCATGCGATGATCGGAAGCAAGGCGTTTGCGGGCCAGTGGCTGGCGCATCGTGCGACAGGCCGGTTGCGGCGCGTCTCGCCCCGCGAATTTTTCCCTCCCACTCCACGCCCTCTTGCTGGGGCGGACGAAGGGGCGGGCGAAGCCCCCCTCCATTCAGAAAATCACCCGCTAGATAAGGGCTTGCGCCCCTTCGCGGTGTCCTCAGTGGAAGACTTTCTGCGCGCTGCCTGGCCCACCCGATTTCTTGCAAAAATGAGAGTCTTGGGCGGAACGGGAAGTTTCCCCGCGATTTCCCTTTTCATCCAGACTTCGGGCGGGTTTAGTCCGCGCACGATGTCCGCCGTTACCGATCCGATTGATGCTTCCCTGCTGGGCCTGCTCCAGGAGGCCGTGCCGTTTGCCGCCCATCCCTTTGCCGAACTCGGGACCCGCTGCGGACTGACAGAGGACGACTGCATTGCCCGGATCAGCCGCCTCAAGCAGGATCGGATCATCCGCCAGATCAGCGCGATTTTCGACACTCGCAGCCTCGGCTACGCCTCCAGCCTGGTGGCGGCCAAGATCGCGCCGGAACGGGTGGATGAAGCCGCCGCCATCATTTCCGCTCATCCGGGGGTAAGCCACAACTACCTGCGGAATCACGAGTTCAACCTCTGGTACACCATCGCCATTCCGCCGACCAGCCCGCAGGGGCTCGAGAAA
>CAYOQM010000297.1:0-3280 GCA_964406065.1 uncultured Verrucomicrobiota bacterium | reverse complement strand
AACCTGAAGGTGGACGCAGGCTGCCCGTTCCTGGCGACCGCGCCAGAGTTCTCCTGCCGCCTGCAACGCGATGGTGACAGCACGCTGCTACGGCAGGGGGACTTCCAACCCACGGACGCGAATCAAACCCATCTCACGGAGGGTTTGTACCATAACTTCAACCAGTGGACGATCAGCGGCCGGCACGGCGGCCTGGAAATGCGCCTGCACACGCTGGCCTATCCCGGCGAGCCGGCGGTGATCCTCGAGCCGGAGTTCATCAATCACGGCGCCACGGCCTGCACGCTGTCGGAGTTCCGCGGCCGGCTGCGCCTCGCCAACGATCCCCGCCTGAGCGCCCACCTGGTCTGCGGCCGGCCGGAGTATGTGATTCGACGCGGCGGCTTTCCCTACGTCATGCCAGCCGATTCCTGCGCCTGGCGCGGCAGCCTGCCGGAGCTGCGCGACCGGCCGCCGGCCTATAACTGCGGGCACCTGGTGGTGACCGACGGCGTCCAGGCCGTGGCGTGCTGGCCCACCATCGGGCACGACTCGAACTGCGGCGGCCGCTCGAATTACGTCCACCTGCCCTTTGATGTTTGTTTGGACGCCGGCATGGCGGAGATCTCGTTCCCGCTCTGCCTGGCCGGTGTGGGGCCCTCGCCCGAGCATGTCATTACGCTTGCCCCCGGACAGTCCTGCCGGCTCTTCGGCATCGTCTTCACCGCCGGCGCCATCACCGATGACGACCCGTGGTCGGTGGTGCGGGATGCCCGCGCCGCCGTGCTGCGGCGCGCCCCGGGCGTCGCCGGCTCGCTCCCCCCCGTCGCCGGTGGAAGTTGGAACTGGAGCAAGTGGAAAGACCAGAACATGACCGAAAGGGAACGACGCGAGTTCGAGCGCCGGCCGCCGGTCCGGCCCCAGCATCCGGAAACGCCGCATCACGATGCCACCGGCCACGAATCGTATATCCGGCCGCAGATCCCGCACTGGCGCGAGCTCGGCTGCGAGCTCGGCTGGATCGACATGACGCCGATCGCCACCGGTACCTACGCCCCGGTCGCGAGCAATTTCCCCTCCGGACTGGACGCCTGCCGCGAGGAACTGCGCGCCAACGGTCTCGGCGCCAGCTTCATCCTGAATCCGGATTACCTGGATCCGGCTCACCACGCCGAATGGACGGAGGAACTCGAACAGCGCTTCGGCGACTGCCGACATTCAAAACCGGGGGGCAACACCCTTTGCCTGGCCAGCCGGTGGGGCGAACACGCCGCGGCGGAGTTCGCCCGGGTGGTGCGCGAATACGACCTGTGCCTCGTCCAGGTGGCGTTCAACCACAACCAGCCGCTCACCAGCAGTGAATGCTGCACCCATGCCAACCACGACCATGCTCCCGCCGGCGCCGATGCCGCCGATTACCTGCGCGGCTACCTGGCCGCGCACAACCGCATCTACGCCGCCATCCGCGCCGCCCGGCCGGGCACGCTGGTGCTGGAGAACCTCCCCACCGTCTACGACCTCGGCAATCCCTGCCCGGACGCGATGTGGACCGCCGACACCTATCACCAGCCGCAGCTGGTCACCTTGCTGCTGGACTACATCGCCGCCCAGCGCCGGCTCTGGCCGATGGCGATGCGCTTCGCCCATTACATGTCAATGAACCTGGAGCCCGAGGGGGAGTCGACCTTCCTGGTCGCCAATATCGCCCTCGGCCACATCATCGCGCTCGGCGACGATTTCCGGCACACCCCGCCGGGGTTGCGCGCGTTCTGTAAAAAATGGATCGCCTTCTACCGCGAGCACCGCCAGTGGCTCTGCGCCGACCTGCACCTGCTCGCCCCCGGCGTCATCGGCCACCGGCTCCCCGGCGAGTTCATGGTCTTCGCCTTTAACGGTGAAGAGCGGGAGCAACAGATGGACATCCGCTTCACGGCCGCCACCGCCGGCCTGCCCGCGACGGCCTTGCGGGTGACGGCGGAGCATGCCGATCGGCGCGAGCCCCTCGGCGAGATCCGTCCGGCGGACGGGGCGTTCGCCTGGAGCGCCACGGTGCCGGCATTCGGGTTCGCCGTGCTCCGTTTCCGACCGACGTCCGATGAGCCGGTTGCCTAGGCGGGTATGCGGCGAGGACACGGATGGCATGACACATCGCGAGACAAACAAAACACATTCATTACGGCGGCGGCGCCGACGGACATGAAAGGAGGCACGTCAATGACGACACCTGACGACAGGGGAGCAAAGAACGAGCAGGACACCGCCGCTTCAGCGGAGCCTTGGCGCATGCACCTGGTCTCCAACACCCATTGGGACCGCGAATGGTATATGAGTTTCGAGAGCTTCCGCCTGCGGCTGGTCAAGCTCTTCGACCGGCTGCTCTCCGTGATGGAACGCGACGAAACATACCGTTCCTTCCTGCTCGACGGGCAGTTCTCCGCCTTGGAGGACTATCTCGAGCTACGCCCGGAGCGCGGGCCGGAGATCCGCGCCCTGATCGCCGCCGGGCGCCTCGAGATCGGCCCCTGGTACACGCAGCCGCACGAGACCCTGGCCGGGGGCGAGGCGCTCATCCGCAACCTGGCCCTGGGGATTCGCGAGTGCCGCCGCTTCGGGACGGAATTGAGGATTTCCTATAACATCGACCAGTTCGGGCATGTCAGCCAATTGCCGCAGATCCTGCGCGGTTGCGGCATCGACAAAGCCGTCGGCTGGCGCGGGGTCCCCCTCGACGCCCCTGCGTCCTTCCGCTGGGTGGGTGCCGATGGCAGCGTGGTGAACTGCTTCTTCTCCAATAGCGGCTACGGCGAGGCGACGGGACTGCCGGAGTCGCTCGACAACTACGAGGAAATCCGCGAGCACACCCCTTTCTCGCGCCTGGGGCTCCGCAACCGGGTTCAAAAGCTCCTCTCCCTGCGGACGCCCAACAGCGTCGGCCCGCATCTGCTCTGCCTGAGCGGGATCGATCACGCGTTTGCGCAGGAGAACCTCCCGCGGATTGTCGAGCTCATCAACCGCGAGTGCCCCGGCGTCGCGGCGCGCCACAGCTCGTTGCGGGAGTTTACCGAGGCGGTGGAGCGGGATCTGGAAGAGCGCGGGGGCGCCTGGCGCGAGCTTCACGGGGAATTGCTTGATCCCTCCGCCGCGATCCTTGCCGATGTCCACTCGGTCCGCCCTGAAGTCAAACAGGCCAACCGCCGTGTTGAACAGCTTCTCGTGAATTGGGCCGAGCCGTTCGCAGCCATGGCTTGGACCGCTGGACTGCTCCCTTATCCTCAGGCCGCTCTCGATCACGCCTGGAGGA
>CAYOQM010000296.1:0-3294 GCA_964406065.1 uncultured Verrucomicrobiota bacterium | reverse complement strand
CGGCATCTGCTGTTTCGCCCAGGCCCCAGGACGTTATGACCAAGAAAGTCATTCATCAGCGTTTTATCGATCACTTGACCGCTGAGTTGGAATCTATTACCGCTGTGGCAAAGAAGACCTTCGCCACGGCCACCAGCGAGGAGCATCGCGCAGAGCATAAATACGACACCTTCAAGCTGGAGTCATCCTTTCTTGCCCGGGGACAGGCAAAGCGAGTGGAAGAACTGGCCGGCGCGCTGGACAGCCTTCAGATGATGCCACTGAAAAAGCTGAATTCCGCCAGTCCGATTCAATTGGGCGCCCTGGTCCGGCTGGACTCAGGCGATGGGGAAATACGCGTGCTGTATTTCGGGTCCGCGGCTGGCGGAGAAACAACTGTTGTAGGCGGCGTCGAAATCACGATGATCACATCCCGCGCTCCATTGGGAATGGCTATGCTTGGCAAAGCCGTTGGGGACAGTTTCGAGATCACCATGGGAAACGCCATTCAGACTTTTGTGGTGAGATCGGTGGAGTAAACAGCGGGGTGATCATGAGGGGCTTTTATGCTGCACATTTTTGTTGATGCTGATGCGTGCCCTGTCAAACAGGAGGTCTACCGCGTCGCAAGCCGGTATCACCTTGCGGTTACCCTGGTCGCCAACTCCTGGATGCGTGTTCCCAAAGAGCGATGGATTGAACTCAAGGTGGTCGGTGAGGGGTTTGACGAGGCCGATGACTGGATTGTCGAACATGTAAGCCCGCATGACATTGTGATCACGGCAGACATTCTGCTGGCGAGCCGGTGTCTGAAAGTGGGTGCACAGGTCATTGGCACAACCGGAAAGTCCTTCAGGGATAACAACATCGGCCACGCCATAGCGACCCGGAATCTCATGGCTGAATTACGTGACTCAGGGGCAATCACAGGCGGACCGCCCCCTATGAAGGCGTGTGATAGATCTCTTTTTCTGCAGGAGCTCGACAAGGTGATTCAATCCCTCCGCCATAAATTTCCCGATCACCACGCAAATCCCCGAGGCGGATTACAGGCTTGTCCCTAGCTCCGCCCTCCGGTGCCCGTTCGATCGATCCGGGAACTCCGGCGAAGGGCGCAGTGCATCTGCCTTGAAGTTATTACCGCGCCTGGCAGTTTCTGATAATGACGCCGCCTGATTTTTCGTCGTGCTCCAGGTTCAGGATTCCGCTTGCGTTTGCTTCCTCGAGCAATTGGCCGAAGGTCCGGAAACCATAGTAGGATTCGTTGAAGCCGGGCTTCCTGCGTTTCAGCGTCTGCTTGATCATGGAACCCCAGATTTTTTCGCCTTCCCCGCGCTCCTGGATCAGGGCTTCATAGGTTGAGATGATCAGGTCGAAGGCTTCCTTTTTCTTCGCGTCAGGCAGGGGCGCGGGAACTACGTCGGGACGGATGGCGGGCTTGCGGCCGGACACGGCGCGCAACGGCGGCGGAACAGGACGGGGAGCCTGGCGTCGCACCAGGTCATCATAAAAAATGAATTCATCGCAATTCGCGATCAGCAGGTCCGAGGTTGAGTTCTTCACCCCGGCCCCGATGACGATCTTGTTGTTTTCACGGAGCTTGCTGACGAGCGGTGAGAAATCCGAGTCTCCGCTGATGATCACAAAGGTATCCACATGGGACTTGGTGTAACAGAGGTCTAGCGCGTCCACCACCATGCGGATGTCAGCGGAATTCTTTCCGGATTGGCGCACGTGGGGAATCTCGATGAGTTCGAAGGAGGCCTCATGCATCGTGCCTTTGAAGTCCTTGTAACGGCCCCAGTCGCAATAGGCCTTTTTGACCACGATATTCCCCTTGAGGAGGAGTCGTTCAAGGATCTTGTTGATGTCGAATTGGGCATAGTTGGCATCGCGTACTCCCAAGGCGATGTTCTCAAAATCACAAAACAGGGCCATGTTTTTGGTCTCGGATGGATGGGTCATAGGGATGTCTCCTGCAACTGACGATTCATAGTGGGATACCGTATCATGTTGCCTTGGGAATGTCACACTGGGTTCACTCTTTTTATTCACCCTTTTGATTTGAGTGCGGCTTGGGGATATGGCACGGTGACGCCTGCATGATGACCTTCAAAAAAATCGCGATTTCTCTGGCTGTGGCACTGGCGGTCTGGGCCTTCTTCTCATGGCCGGTCCCCCGGGTCCTGACGGGGGGCATCGCTTGTGCTTCCCTCAACATCGAAAAAGGCGGGGCGCGCGCCATGATGCCTGGCGACCACCTCCAGTTTCTCTATCAGTTCTGGCTCACTGCCGAGACCCTGAAGGGCCATGCGCCCCTGTTTGTGAACCCGTATGAGTTTAACATCGGCAATGACGCGGACGGGGCCTTCCGGGGAACTTATTATGTTCCATTTTCCCTGTTCTATACCTTGGGCTCGATCCTGGGCGGCCCGGCCTTCGGCTATAATTTCAACCAGTGGGTCTCGGTCTGGCTTGCCCTTATGTTCCTGTGGCTCCTGGTCCGGCGTTATTGCGCCGATGACGGCCTGGCAGGGGTTGCCTCCTTGATTGGTCTCGGTATCCCGTATGCCTGGATTACCATGTTCGACGGCAGTCCCACCGGTCTGGCCATGATGTGGATTCCCCTTATCTACTGGGCTTTGGATGTCATGGTGGCAGAGCGGAAGTCCTGGGCGGGGGCTGTGGCCGGCCTCGCGCTATGTCTTGCTGAAAGCGACACGCATGTATTTTTCTTTGCTCTTCTTTCCAGTCCTGTTTGGTGCGTTTTGAGTTACTTGTTCCACTATTCCGGACGACGTCCGGGAGGTGACGAAATCCGCTCACTCCTGAAGGCTGGCATTATCCTGGTGATCTTCCTGGGGGTGGCAGTCTGGCAGGTCATGGTCATCCGCCACTCTGTTCAGGAAACGACCCTGGCGGTGTCATCCCGCTCAATCGAGGAGATTCGTGCGGGATCCCCGCCTTTGGCCGGGCTCGTGAAATTCACGAATCCAGGAGAAGGGCGCAAGATCTATGTGGGAGGATACCTGGTGGCGCTTTTGGGAATGGGAGCCTTTGCCCTCCTGCGGGCCAGGAGGCGGGGGGAAGCCCCCGGGCGCATTCCCCTGGTGCCGCTATTGTTGCTCGGTGCCGTGATCGCAGGGGTGGTGCTCCTGTCAACCGGGGTGATGAATCCGCTCGGGCCGCGCGCTTGGAAAGTGGTCATGAAACTCATTCCCCCGTATGCGATGATCCGGCAACCACATAAGATTTTCTGTCTGATGCCCACGCTGCTGGCCTTGGCATCGGGCCTCCTGCTGCCTTATTTACTAA
>CAYOQM010000295.1:0-3303 GCA_964406065.1 uncultured Verrucomicrobiota bacterium | reverse complement strand
GACACCGCCGCCTTCGGCACGCCGCCAGCGGCGACCTACCAAAACGCGGGCACTGTGGGCCTTGGGGCCGTCGCCGTCAGCGCGGGCGGCTTGCTGTTCAACCCGTATGTGGCCGCCAACGGCAAATACAACATCAATAACGGCACGCTGGCGTTCGGCGCGAACGCCGCCACCATCGCCGTGAACACGGCTTGGTCCCGGCCGTTTGCAGCCATGAATGTCACGCTCACCGGCACCGGCGGCATCACCGTGAGCGGCAGCGGCATTCTGGAGTGGGGGACGGGTGCCAACACCTTCACGGGCGGGCTCAACATGGCCGCTGGCAGTTCGCTTTCCATCGATACCGACGCCCGGCTCGGGGCCGCAGCCAACGTGGTGAACTTCAATGGGGATGCGGCGCTGATTGTCCGCACGACCAACCCCTATGTCCACAACATCGCGATTGCCCCCGGCGTGACCGGCTCGTTGGATGTTCTCAATGGGGTGACCGCCACCTGGGGTTCCGCCACCACCGCGATCTCCGGCAATGGCAACCTGCAGAAAAGCGGGCTGGGCACGCTGACGCTCATCGGCACCCATCTCTACCAAGGCGAAACCCGCGTGCGCCAGGGCACCCTCAATTTGGATTTCAGTAATGCCGCGTCGCCCGCCACCAACATTGTGAACCCCTCCTCGTCGCTCGTACTCGGTGGTGGCTTGTTGGTCGGCAATGGTAAAACCTCCGCCGCGGTCAATGCCCAGACCTTCAACGGCACCACCTTGGTTCCGGGCGCGTCGGGGATGAGTCTCACCCTGAACACCGCCACCACGGTCACCGCCAACCTCGGCGCGATCACCCGCAATCCGGGCTCCACGGTCAACCTCGCGACCATCGCGACCAACACCTTTTACACGACCAGCAACAGCAATACCAGCGGCATCCTCGGCGGTTTCGCCACGGTCAACGGCACCGACTGGCTCACCGTCAGCGGCGGCAATCTGGTCGCGTATGCGGGCTATGCCGGCGGCGATCCTACGACTTGGACCACCGCTTCCAACGTCTCGTTGACTGCCGATCCATCGCCGGCGTTGGCCGACAACGCGACGATCAATTCGCTGCGCGTGCTGGCCACCGCGACGGTGACCATCCCGGTATCCAAAACGCTCACCTTAACCTCCGGTGGTATCCTGGTCAGCGGCACCAGCCCGGCAACCATCGCGGGGGGCATGCTCAAGGGCTCCGCTGCCGGTGATTTGATCGTGCTGCAAAACAGCACCGGTTCCACCACGATTTCCTCGGTCATTGCCGACAACGGCGGGGCCACCGCTTTGACCAAATCCGGCGCGGGCACGCTGGTGCTGACCGGCCCCAACACATATTCCGGCCCCACCTATTTGAACAGCGGCTCGTTGGAAGCCACCAGCGACGCCGGCTTGGGCGTCGGCACGGCGGTGATTGCCCGCCCAGGAACCACCTTGACCTTTTCCGGCAGTTCCGCCATCGCCTCGACCAAGAACTTCCTGTTCGACCTCGGCAGCGACAGCTTTGGCGCCAACGGTCTGGGCGGAACGGCGACCGATGTGGCCAACTTCAACGTCGTCGTATCGAATCCCGCCGGGGCGACGCTTTCCGGCACATTCAACGTGACGGCAGGCACCTTCGCCAAGAAGGGCGCGGGTACCCTTACGCTAACGAATCCGGCGGGCGCCCAACTCGGCCGCCTCAACGGCGGCAACAGCGTGGAGGTGCTCGAAGGCGGCCTTACGCTCAATGGCGGCGCGAGTTCGGTCTGGCAGGCCGGCCAAGGTGAATTCACCATCGGTGCCGCTGACAATGGCACCGTCGGATCGACCAGAGTCGCGACCGTGACTCTAACGAGCGGGGCGGTGGTTACCGGCTCCTGGACGAGCATCGGTCGTGGCAACGGCACCACCGGCTTGCAGTCGCAGCTCATCATGACCGGCGGCACCTGGGATTGTGGCAACTTTGGCATGGGATACGCCAATGGCGTCGCCGGATTCAACGCCAAGCCCAAGCTTGACCTGTCCAACGACGCCGTCATGACCGTGCGGGATTTCGCCTATTTCGGCGAGTCGGGCGGGGCGGACGTCACTGTGAATCTCTCCGGCACCGCGCAGATGCTGATCCGCAACCGCTTCACCCTCGGCCAGAACGCGGGGGCCAAAGCCACGCTCAGCCTCAGCGGCAGTTCCGTGCTGACTTCGGCGACCGCCTACATGTCCATCGGCGCGAACGGCAGTGGCGTGGTCAACGTCCAGGATTCGGCGACCTTTGGCTGCGCCTCGGACTTCAATGTGAGCGATCTGGACAACAGCACCGGCACCCTGAATATCACGGGTGGCACGGTGCGAGGGGCCACGCTTTATGTTGGCAAGGGGAGCAACGTCGCCACCACGCTGAACACTTGGGGGGTGGTGAATCAGAGTGGCGGTTCGTTCCTGCAAACCGGCGCTGCCAGCAACGGCGATTGGCGGATCGGCGGGAAGGAACTCAACGATGCCGATGTTTACGGCAGTTATGTCATCAGCGGCACCGGGATTCTCGACGTGGCTGGGCGGAATTTCCAAGTGGGCGCTTATGGTCGCGGCGTGCTTGATATTTCCGGTTCCGCCACCGTGACCTCCAACGGCGGCTGGCCGGTGGTCGCGCGCTTTGCGGGTTCATTTGGCCTGATGAACCTCAGCGGCGGTGGCAGCTTCGCTCAGTTGAGCGCGGGCAATGGTTTCCTCATCGGGGAGGCCGGCACCGGCACGCTCAACATGTCAGGTGGTAATCTGACCATCGCGGGTGGCACCGGGCTCCGAATCAGCAACGCCGGGACCGCCGCGGGTGCGGTCAACCTCAGCGGCGGCACGCTGACCACCCCCAGCGTTTCGATGAACGGCGGCGCGGGCCGGATCTATCTCAATGGTGGCTTGCTCAAGGCCGCCACCAACGCCGCAACGGGCTTCATGGCGGGGCTGACCCAGGCCCTCGTGGGGCCGGCCGGAGCCAAGATTGACACCAACGGCAAAAACATCACCGTGGGCCAGAGCCTCACCGCGCCGGCGGGCAATGGCGTGGCCTCGCTCACGGTGGGTATTGGCGGCGCGGGCTACGTGGGCCAACCGGTCGTTTCGATCACCGGCGGTGGCGGCACGGGAGCATCCGCCACCGCCATCGTCACCAGCGGGGTGGTGACCGGCTTTGTCATCACCAATCCGGGCGCCGGCTACACCGATGTGCCGGTGGTTACCCTGGTTGGCGGCGGCGCCACCACTGTGGCAACCGGTGCGGCCGCGTTGGGTCCGGTGGCGGCGATG
>CAYOQM010000294.1:0-3307 GCA_964406065.1 uncultured Verrucomicrobiota bacterium | reverse complement strand
TACGCGAGCACGTGCTGGATTTGTACGCCGAATTCCGAAACGTATCCAACGGTCTGGCTCCGGCCGCCGGCCGTGGCCTAGTGGGTGCGATGACTTGGTACGGGTTGGAGGCCATGTCGGCGGCGGAGAAGGACGCCAATCGCGACCTAGTTATCCGAGGCGGGCCGTATACCGAGGATGAACGTGACCGGATTCTCCGATACTGCGGCGCGGACGTGGACGCCCTGGTGCGCCTGCTACGCAGGATGGATCCGTCACTTCAACCTCAAGCCATCCTGCGCGGCCGGTACATGAAGGCTGCGGCGCGGATGGAGTGGAACGGCATACCTCTGGACACGCCGACGCTGGTGCGTCTGCGTGACCACTGGCCCGACATCCAGGACGAACTGGTTCGCCGTGTGGATGCTGACTATGGGGTGTTCGACGGTCGGACGTTCAAACAGGACCGGTTCGCTCGGTGGCTGCATGGAAAGGGAATCCGTTGGCCAATACTCGACAGCGGGCGGCTTGCTCTCGACGACAATACGTTCCGTGACATGGCCAAGCGGTCTCCCGAAGTCGCTCCGTTGCGGGAGCTGCGGGTATCGTTGTCTCAAATGCGGTTGCAGGAACTGGCTGTGGGACCCGACAGCCGGAACCGGACGATGCTCTCTGCATTCGCATCCCGGTCGGGCCGTAACCAGCCGTCGAACACGAAATTCAGTTTCGGGCCGGCTACATGGCTCCGTGGCCTTATCCGGCCACCGCCGGGCAGGGCTATCGCCTACGTCGACTATAGTCAGCAGGAGTTCGGGATCGCAGCCGCCCTGTCCGGTGATCAGGCTATGCAAGCAGCATACCTCTCGGGCGATCCCTACCTGGGCTTTGCGAAGGCGGCAGGTGCAGTGCCCGCAGATGCGACCAAGAAGAGTCACCCACGGGAACGGGAACGATTCAAGATCACGGTCCTCGGTGTCCAATATGGCATGACAGAAGTCGGATTGGCCGTCCAACTGGGGATATCTCCTGTCGAGGCCCGTCAACTCCTGACACTTCATCACAAGGCGTTTCCGCACTACTGGCAGTGGTCCGAGGCGGCCGTGAACTTCGCGATGTTGACCGGCAGCATCCACACAGTTTTCGGATGGACGCTGCACGTTACTCCGGACACGAAACCGCGTACGCTCGCAAACTTCCCAGGACAGGCCAACGGGGCCGAGATTCTTCGTCTCGCGTGCAGCCTGGCGACCGAGAGTGGGATCATCGTCTGCGCCCCCGTGCATGACGCCCTTCTGATCGAGGGGCCGACGGATACCATTGAAGATGTTGTGACCGAAACCCAGCGTTGTATGCGGGAGGCTGGAGAAATCGTGTTGAACGGGTTTCAGCTCGCGTCCGATGCAAAGATTATACGCTACCCCGACCGATACATGGACCCCCGAGGCGTGAAGATGTGGGATACCGTCATAGGAATCATGGATGTCCGTTCTCGCGATATTGACCCCCTCGCAAGCTTGCCAGGGGACCCCTAGCAACCCTGATACCCCCGCCTAATCTATTATAGGAGTCTATTGTAATGAATATAGATGCACTTCGATTGCCTGGCAACAAGACCACGACGGCGGTCTCGGTGAAGAAAACGGTACAGCCGTACTTGCGAGGCCCAATTCTGTGGTCCTGGCTCCACGCCGCCATTAAACTTGGTATCAGTGACATAGCTGCATTCTTGGAGGTGTCCACCGCCACGGTACGGCGCGCCATTGACGCGCTGCAGTTCGCAGGGTTGATCGAACGAGAGTGCCTTGAGGGCCACAAATGCCTGATCACCATGGTCAAGACCCCCATTGTTCTGGACATTGGTGCCTCTGTTCCCGGAACGCCGATGGAGCTAGTGCTGGCCGAGCTCGAAGGCGCTCCCGACCCGACCAGGACTGCTGTCAGCTGCGTCAATGATGACCCGGACCCGATCGACAATTCGCACGGTTACGCGATTGAGCCTTTGCCGGATGATTCCGACGACCCCAACAGGCTGATTGACGAAACAGAGTCGAACGACAGTCCGGTGGAATACAACGACGGCCCACCACCACCACAAGATATGTAGCCTTTGAGTGAGATTTCAGCGCCGTTCGTGGCGCTGCCCAGATGAACGACGGGTGTCACTGAGAATATGCGCTTCGCGCCTGATGAAAGGAATACGAAAAAGGGCCGCAAAAGGCGGCCCGGAGGGATTGGTATGAATAAAGAAAAGAACGCCGGCGTGACCGGCACGAAGGAATGGGCAGCCGAGAACGTGAACATCCAGACAGGGTGCGACCACGACTGCCGGTACTGCTACGCGAAGTGCATGGCACTTCGCTTTCATAGGACGACGGGAGACGGCTGGCGCAAGCCGGAAATCCGCCCGCATGACGTGAACATGAAGCGGGGCAAGCGCCCTGGTACCATCATGTTTCCGTCTACGCACGACATCACGCCGCTGAACGTGAAAACGTGCATCAACGTGCTTGAAAAGATGCTCGCCGCGGGCAACCGCGTGCTCGTCGTAAGCAAGCCGCACCGGGAGTGCGTGCAAAAGGTATGCGATCGCCTGGTCCAGTACCGTGACCGGATTCTGTTCCGGTTCACGATCGGGTCAGTGGATGATCGCGTTCTGAGTTATTGGGAGCCCGGTGCCCCCGCGTTTGCGGAGCGCCTGGCAGCCCTTCGGTATGCGCGGGAGCAGGGCTACGAGACTAGCGTGTCCTGCGAACCCATGCTCGACGACAACATCAACGCCGTCATTGCCGCCGTTCGCCCCCATGCCAGCCAAGCTATATGGCTCGGTCGGGCGAACCGGCTGGTGCAGGCGGTCACTCTGAACTGCCCCGGTGACAGCCAGGCGATCGCCTCGGCCCGGGCGCTTATGAACGTGTGGAATGACGAGGCCGTTCGCGGCCTGTACGAAGAAAATAAACAAGACCCGCTGATTAGATGGAAGGACTCGATCAAGCGGGTCGTAGGTCTGCCGGGAACGGCGGAGAAAGGAAAGGATCAATGAAGCAGACGACTAAACGCAAACAAAACGAAGACATGGCGCTGCAAGTGGCCAAGCTTCAGATGGAGGTCATCAGCAAGGCGCTGAAGACCACGTCCGGGTCCCGGAGGGATGATGAACGATTGCCAGCACGGGAGGTGAAGACCTTTCGCCAACGGCTGAAGGTCATGTTCAAGGCGCTGGAGGTCCAGCACGGGTTCTGTGCCCGCCAGAGCTACTGGTGCTGCACGACCTGCGGCACCTACGCAATTGAGATGGAGGCGGCGCTAGGGATGAAGTGGGCCTTCTACC
>CAYOQM010000293.1:0-3312 GCA_964406065.1 uncultured Verrucomicrobiota bacterium | reverse complement strand
CGGGAGGGCTTGCCGGACGGTCTCTGGGTTTGGGAGGACCTTGGATTCAAGGAGCGACCGTTCATGTCGCCGGCCATGTATCGGGAGCTGCTTTTTCCCGCCCACCGGCGACTTTTTGCGTTCGCGCACAGCAGGGGATTGCCCGTGATCCTGCACAGCGACGGCTTTGTCGAGCCGCTGCTTCCCGACCTGATCGAGGCCGGCATCGACTGCCTGCAACCACTTGAGGTCAAGGCCGGCATGGATCTCGTCAAGATCAAGCAGACCTACGGCGGCAAGATCGCCCTGATCGGGGGCATGGATGCCCGGGTGCTGGCCACGAACGACCTGGACGCCGTGCGCCAGGAGTTGGAACGGAAACTTCCGGCGGCCATGGCCGGAAGCGGCTACATTCTCCAGGTCGATCACAGTGTTCCCAGCACGGTGACCTACGAGACCTACAAGTACTTTGTCGATACAGGGCGCCGTATTGGCACCTATCCCCCAAGGCGGGCTACCACCCGCAACCCAAGTATTCAGAATTCAGAATCCAGTAGTCAGTAGAACATGAAATCGACCTCACAACTCGACGCCAACATGCGCTTAACATTATGCGACGCAAATGCGTCGCATATCTTGACGGAACACTCTGGTACAACCCTCCAAACCTTGAGCCCCATAAACCGAAGGAGACTGACATGACGATGACCTCACGCGATCGAGTACTTTGCGCATTCAATCACGAGGAGCCGGACCGGGTCCCGCTGTTTGTCGGCACCTCCGGGGTGACCACGCTGCTGGGGCCGGCGTATGAGAATCTCAAGGCCCATCTTGGAATCCATAACCGGCCGCCAGCCTGGATTTCAAAGATATTCGGCTATGCGCTCCTGGAAGAGGATGTGCTGGAAACACTTGGCAGCGACGGCCGACCGCTCGTGCCGAAGCCGGCGACATCGACCCTGGCGCGGGTGATCGGCCCGGATTGCGTGATCGACGGCTGGGGCGTGACATTCCGCAAGGCTCCCGGATCGCTGTACACCGAACCCATGGACCCGCCTCTGGCCAACGCCACGATCGATGACCTGACTCGGTATCCCTGGCCTGATCTGGCGGATCCTGTCCGCTTTGCCGGTCTGGCAGAGGCGGCGGAAGCGATCCAGAAGGGCGGCAAGGCGACGGTCTTTGTCAGCGGGATCAACCTGTTTGAGATGGCCTGCCTGTTACGCGGCATGGAAAATATCCTGACCGACATCCTGGCTGACAAGGAGTTCTTCGCGGCCTTGCATGGCAGGCTCCGCGACATGGCCCTCGCGAGTATCCGGGAGGCTTCCCGCCAATTTGGCCGTTACATCGATGTCTTTGTGATCAGTGACGACCTGGGGAGTCAAGAGGCTCCACTGATCTCGCCTCAGGCATATCGCGAGATGGTCAAGCCGCATCAGGCTGCCGTCATCGCGGCCATCAAGCAGGAGACCAAAGCCAAAGTATTTTTCCATTCCGACGGCAACATTTATCCCCTACTGGGCGACATGATTGAGGTGGGGGTTGATATCATCAATCCGGTACAGACGTCGGCCGGCGAAATGGGTGACACGGCGCGCTTGAAGCGCGAGTTTGGCCGGCATGTCACGTTCAACGGCGGCATCGACACTCGTTGGGTGCTGCCGCGAGGTTCCGTCAAGGACGTCCGGGATGAGGTGCGGCGCCGCATCCGCGACCTGGCCCCCGGCGGCGGGTACATTGCCTCGGCCGTGCACTGCATCCAGCCCGACGTGCCGCCTGAGAATGTCGTGGCGATGTGTGACGAAGTGCGTGAATATGGCAGGTATCCGATCAGGAAGGGAGCATGAGATGAAAGCGAAACACGAAGTGATAGCCGCCCTCCGGGAGAGCGGCGCGGTGGCGGTGATCCGGACGGAGAATCCGGGGGATCTGGTGTCCGTTACCCGCGCCTTGCATAAGGGCGGGGTCAAGTTCGTGGAAATCACCATGACGGTGCCCGGCGCGCTGGACCTTATCCACGACGCCGTGGGGCAGTTGAAGGACCTGGATGTCTATGTGGGAGCCGGAACCGTTCTCGACGGCGAGACGGCCCGCGCGGCGATTCTCGCCGGCTCGCAATTCGTCGTTGGCCCATGCTTCGACGCCGATGTTGTCCGGGTCTGCAAGACCTACGGCGTGGTGGTCATGCCGGGTGCCCTCACGCCGACCGAGATCGTCACCGTCTGGAAAAGCGGCGCGGATGTCGTCAAAATCTTCCCCGGCGACATGGGTGGGCCCGACTATCTCAAGAGTATCAAGGAACCGCTCCCGCAGGTGGAGTTGTTGCCTACCAAGGGCGTGGATTTCAGCACAGCCGGGGCTTTCATCAAGGCGGGTGCCATCGCGGTGGGCGCCGGCAGTTGCCTGGTCAACAAGGCGCTCATGATGGCGAAGGACTATGCGCGAATCACGGAGAACGCCACGCAGTTCACGCGAATCATCCGCGAGGCCAGGGAGGGGCGTTCCTGACAGGGACGTCC
Source organism: uncultured Verrucomicrobiota bacterium (assembly GCA_964406065.1). Classification (GTDB taxonomy): domain Bacteria; phylum Verrucomicrobiota; class Kiritimatiellia; order CAIKKV01; family CAITUY01; genus JAABPW01. Next base: position 811 of record CAYOQM010000293.1, on the reverse strand, counting down.
GACCACACGGCATCGCAAAGAACACAAAGAGGGGAAGCATGAAACAGATCAAGTCAGACAAGAAAGTGGTATTGTTCGGCGAGTTGATGATGCGGCTGTCCACTCCGCGGCACGAGCGGATTGTCCAGGCGCGGCAGTTCGATGTGCTCTACAGCGGGGCCGAGGCCAATCTTGGCGTCGGTCTGATGGCCCTGGGAATCGAAAGCACCATGGTGTCCAGCGTTCCCGACAATGCTGTCGGCGAGGCCTGTCTGGCCTATATGCGCCAGTTCAAGCTGAACCTCGACCACGTCAAGCGCAACGGGTTCCGCCTCGGCATCTACTTCGTTGAGACCGGGGCCTCGCAGCGGCCGTCCACCTTTCTTTACAACCGCAAGGGCAGTTCGATCACCGAGCTCAAGCCGGGCGACTTCGACTGGGACGTCATCTTTGCGGGCAAGCACTGGTTCCACTTCACGGGGATTACGCCGGCCCTGGCCGACAGCGTGGCGGCAATTACGCGTGAGGCGTGCGGGGCGGCCAAGAAACGTGGACTGATGGTGAGCTGTGATCTGAACTTCCGCAGCAAACTGTGGTCGAAGGAGAAGGCGCGGGAGGTTATGACGGGCCTGATGGAATACGTGGACGTGCTTTTTACCAACGAAGAGGAGGCCGCCACGGTGTTCGGTATTGCGGCGCGCGCGAGTGACGTCAAGACCGGTGCGCTTGACCCTCACGGCTATGAGGATGTGGCGGCGCAGCTCGCGGAGAAGTTCAGCCTGAAGTACGTCTCCATTTCCCTGCGCGGCAGCAAGTCGGCGACCGTCAACGA
>CAYOQM010000292.1:2999-3348 GCA_964406065.1 uncultured Verrucomicrobiota bacterium | reverse complement strand
GTTTGCTCGGGGTTGACGGCAAAGAGGAGTTCACGATCTACATCGCGCCTGCGGGGCGCCCGGGAAGTAAGGAATAGGAGCGGACCATGATCAAGGGAATTGCGCATGTATGCCTGGCGTCGCCGGACCTGGCGGCGACGGAACGGTTCTACTGTGAAGCGCTGGGACTGAAGAAGGCCTTTGACTTTATCCGGGCCGGCCGGGTGATCGGGTTCTACCTGGAGGTGCGCCCCGGCGTGTTCATCGAGGTGTTTCAGCGGGGCGATGTGTATGCCGCGGCCACGGCTCCCCTCCAGCATCTTTGTCTGGAGGTTGGGGATATTGGAGAGGTTGGCCGGCGGTTGGTGGC
>CAYOQM010000292.1:0-2989 GCA_964406065.1 uncultured Verrucomicrobiota bacterium | reverse complement strand
GACACCTTGGCACGCCAGCGCCGCGTGCTGGGTGACGACGATCCGGCGACCCTGCGGTCGCTGAACAACATCGGGATTGTGTACGCCGAGCAGGGCCGCCTCGACAAGGCGGAGGAGAGCTGGCGTGAACTGCTCGACCGCAGGCGCAAGACGCTGGGCGCGGATCATAGCTGGCAGATGTGGACGACGGACCCCGGCGGCGTCAGGATCGAATTTCATCAGTACACGGATCGCAGTTGCCAGATTACAGGTGAAAACTGCCAGTTGGCGTGATGCGTCCCCCGGGGTGAGGGCACCCCGGCTCCAGCAGAGAGCGAAGCTCCTCCCCATCAACCATCCCCCATTAACCATTCCTCCCTGGCAGGCGGCGGAACCAGCTCGTAGTACTGGTGATCCCGGTTGATGCGGAGGCGCAGATCCGGTGCGAGGCTTTCGTAACACAGGCAGGTGAGCGGGGTGAAGTGCCGCACCATCTCGCGGATCTGTTCGCCGGTCAACCCCGTGCCGGCGCGGGCGATCAGGTCCCGCTCCTGTTCAAGTCGCCAGGTTTCATGGAGCCCCGGCGAGTCGGGAAGCAGCATGATCAGGAAATCAATCAGGTCCCAGGCGGGCTGGTAGGCCCCGAGATGGGCGAGGACCGCATCGGTATGTTCCGCCGGAGGCAGGGGCCAGAGATCGGTCAGTCCCAGCCGATGGCAGAGGGCCGTCAGTTCCTCCGTTGATGTCGTCGGGATACCCGTGCACCAGCCCTCGAACAGTACGAGATCCTGCCGCTCCCGAACGGGTACGACGCGCGGCGAAATATCACCGCGGCCCCGGTGCGTGGATTTGTCAAAGACCGGAAGGTCCACGTCCTTTCCGCCCTTGAGGCCGGCCAGGCTGGCGTGGAGCAGGGCGGTGCGGTGTGTGCCGGGCATGCCGCGCGGCAGCTGGTAATACGAGTTGCCCGGATGCCGTGCGGCAAGTTTGAGCCGGTCCGCATCGCGGGTATAGAAATCGTCGATGGAGAAGGATACCACCCGGCGGCCTTCCGCCTTCAGGCGGCAGGCCAGATAGCGGGCGAGTGTGGACTTGCCTGTGCCCTGGCCGCCCTGGATGCCGACGATGGTGGTTTGTCCGTCCCGGCACAAGCCATGGAGGATCTTGACGAGGGGCTCGAGGCAACATTCCAACTGCTGGGCGGAATAATTGAATACCGGCTCGGAAGTCGGGCCAACGCTGTTTCCGGAAGTGTCTTTCATGCGGGGAAATGATAGCCCAATTCTTTCCATGCGCAAGGATTAGGGCCGGGAGGTTACCAGCGCGAATAGCGGCGGAGTTCCCGGATGGAGTTGTCCACGCTGGCGCGTACATCTTCCAAGGCCGACAGTTGTCCCGAATCGACCATGTCATTGATCCATTCCTCGAACTTTTCCCGGAGGTGGGGCGAACTGGGGAGCAATTTCCATTCCCCGGCTTCCCAGTCGTAATAGAGTTGGTCGAGCCGGTAGGCGTACGGCCTGCGCAGGCTGGCCAACAATTGTTTCAGAAGTGAAGTATGACATCCTGCCACGATCAGCCGCCCCAGGAAGCGCAGCTCCGCCTCCTGGGCGGGATTGAGTTCCCGAGCGGTTGCCGGATCGAAGCTTAACCATCCCTCCTGGAACAGGGTCTCCGCCGCCATCCAGTTCAAATTGATTGAGGCGCAGAGTTCGGCTGGAGTAAGGGATTTCCGCGTGAACTCGTTAAGCGGAAAGAGCATAGACTGCCCTTCGCGGCCGTCGGGATGGACTCGGGCTATTTCAGCATAGTTGTCCATGACGTGGACATTGTAACAGGCGACGCCAGAAGCGCCATAGTTTTTTTCAGAGTGCCCAAGTCCTAATGGATCCCTTATTGATTACCGCGAGGAATGAGACTAGGCTGACAGGCTCTAATGTTAAGAGACGGCTATCTGATGAAAACTGGGTATTACTGTGGCGCGATAGGGGTTTGTGCGGCGGTCTGGCTGGTTTCCGTGATGACCGGTCTGGCCGACTCCGCGACGCCTGATGAACGCGGCCTGTGGCGGGTGTGGGTGGCTGCCACCAACAATCCGGCTGATCATGCCGCCGTGATCGATGCCTGCAGGTCGTTCTCCGCCCGCTCGCCGCAGGATCCCCTCGTTGTTGTGGCGAAGGGGATGGAAGCCTGGCATCAGTTGAAATGCGGCGGCACCAACGAGGCGGTCCGGTTGCTGGAACCCTTGCTGGCGGTTCCCGGAAACGCCACGCCGCTCCAGGTCGCCAGCGCCACGATCGCGAGGAGCTGGCTCACCCGCATTGACCGGGAACAAGTGCTTGCCGCCCTCAGGAAACTGTACTTGCGGGACATCGAGTTTCCCCAGTCTCTGGACGCGGTCAAGACGCTCAAGGCCGCGCCGTTACCGCCCCTGGCGGACCGCTGGGGGATGCCCTGGGTTTACAGGCGTCAGAGCCCGATCAAAGGGATGAAGCCCCAGCAGTATCTCGTGGAATCCTCGCGGTTGGGTTCAAGGAGTGCCCTGGGGGGAGCCCTGGCCTTGCCCTATGCCGGCAACATCACGCTGGAGCCCGTGAGCCCCTCGACCATCAACAGCGACACCTATGAGTTTGCCGCTCCGCAGCAAAAGGCGATTTTCCTGCAGACGGGGGCGGAGCGGGACGGCGTCACCGTCGCCTATCTGGGAGTGAACCTGATCGTGTTATCGGATGAAAACCACTGGCGTGTGGTATTGAAACCCAAGTGAGCGTCACCATGAAACAAGACCACGTTACCGCGAACTCATGCTTCCTCCTGGCCTGCCTGCTGGCGGCCCTGGCCGGGAAGGCAACGGCACGGGATGACCTGAACTGGAATGCCACCCCGAACGATGTGAACAATCTCCTGAAGAGCATGAAGGACATCACCGACATCAACTACCACCCGCACGTCCCCTCCCTACACGACATTCATGTGGACCCACCCAAACACCCATTCCTGTACCGCTCCG
>CAYOQM010000291.1:2691-3385 GCA_964406065.1 uncultured Verrucomicrobiota bacterium | reverse complement strand
AAGAGGTCACCTTGTTAGGCCAAATCGTCAATCTTTACGGGCGCACCGAGTTTCCCAGGGTGGACGGCAAGTCGCCGTTTGTGCAACTGCTCGAAGCGGTCCATGAGGTGGCGGGAATCGAGCGGATTCGTTTCACCTCGCCGCATCCGATCGGTTACCGCGAGGATCTGGTGCGGGCGTTCACCTATTTGCCCAAGCTTTGCTCGCACATTCATTTCCCGCTGCAGAGCGGCTCGGACCGGATTCTCCAGGCGATGCGGCGCCCCTACAAAACCGCGAAATTCATCGATATTTGCGAGCAGATGAGGGCCGCCCGCCCGGATTTGGCGATCACCACGGACATCATCGTGGGTTTTCCCGGCGAGACCGAGGAGGACTTCCAAGCCAGCCTGGCGGTGGTGGAGCGGCTGGAATTCGACAACGCCTTTGTGTTCCGCTACTCGAAACGCCGCCAAACCCCGGCGGCGGAGCTGGCCGACCAACTCCCGGAGCCGGTCAAGGAGGAGCGGAACCAGCGCTTGCTGGAGGTGGTCAACCGGCTGGCCATCGCCAAGAACCTCGCGCTCGTCGGCAGCCGCCAGCAGGTGCTGTGCGAGGGGCTTTCCAAGACCAATGCCAGCCGCCTCACGGGGCGCACGTCGCAGAACCGGATCGTCGTGTTTGAGGGCGATCCCGCCCGCCTGTCAGGGCAGTT
>CAYOQM010000291.1:0-2681 GCA_964406065.1 uncultured Verrucomicrobiota bacterium | reverse complement strand
ATTGGTGGACCTCGAAATCACGGAAAGCACGGGCTTCACGCTGTACGGTGCGGGGGAATGGGGTGCTTGTGCTTAGAGCGTATCGGGGGACAGGGGAGCGCCGGCGTCTCGCCCAAGTTGGAATTTTTTAACCGCAGATGGACGCGGATAAACGCTGATAAGAAGAAGATTTCTGTGATTTCTTGAAATCTGTGTCCATCCGCGTCCATCTGCGGTTTGAATTTCTGAGACGATTGTTTCCGGTTGCGTTAGACGGAGGCGGAAACTATGCTCCGGCACCCAGGATAGCCTCATGCCGGGGCCATCCGATCAATCAACAACCATGAAACCCCCATTGGCCAGATTCATCCTGATGGCGATTCTGCTTGGCAGCGGAACCGGCTGGCGCGCCGCCGCCCAGACGCAGTCGCCCGCTGCCGCCGTCCCAACCACCCCGGCCGCGAGCCAGGGCGGACCGAAGATCCAGTTTGCCGAGACCGGGCATGACTTTGGTAAAATCGAAGGGGGGGACGTCGCCAAATTCGATTTCGTCTTCACCAACACCGGCGCCGACACGCTGGAAGTCACGGACGTGCGGTCATCCTGCGGTTGCGCGACCAGCGGGGCGTGGTCGAAGAAGGTCGAGCCGGGCCAGCGCGGGACGATTCCGATCCAGTTCAATAGCGGCGCGTTTTCCGGCGCGATCCACAAAACCGTGACCGTCACCAGCAACGCGCCCTCCCAGCCCCTGACGATTTTGGATCTCAAAGCCACTGTCTGGCGGCCCATTGAAGTCAATCCTCCCACCGCGTATTTCACCCCGCAGCCCGACGGCCAGACGGTCGTTACCAAGGTCGTAAGCATCGTGAACGACACGGAGGTGCCCTTGGAGCTGTCCCCCCCGGAATGCGGCAACGACGCCTTCACCGCGGAACTCAAAACGCTCAGGGCGGGCAAGGAATTCGAAGTGCACATCTCGGCCAAGCCGCCGTTCCGCCCCGGCACGGTCCAAGGCCCGATCACACTCAAGACCTCGTCGAAGAAGCTGCCGGTGATCGTCATCAACGGCGTCGTCTTGGTCCAAGCACCAATCACCGCCATGCCGGCGCAGCTCATGCTTGGGCCCGGCCCGCTGGCGGTCGCCACCACGCTGGCGGTGACGTTGCGCAACACCGGCAGCGCCGCGGTGACCGTCTCCGAACCCACTGTCAACGTGCCGGGTTCGGCAGCCACCCTGGACGAACTCCAACCCGGCCGCGTCTTCAAGATCATGGTGAACTTTCCCGTCGGTTTCCAAGTCAAGCCCACCGAGCCTGCGGAGCTGAGTGTCAAGACCAGCCATTCGCAATACCCCATCGTCCGGGTGCCCATTTTCCAAGGTCCGCTTGCGTTTCCGCCGCAGCCCGCGGGGGCTCCGATCAGCCCGCCCGCCGCAGGCAGTCCCACTGGCACCAGTGGGCAGGCCATCGACGTGACGCCAGCGTCCGTGTCTTTCACCCCGCAGCCGGATGCCACGACTGCCGAGACCCAGCTCGTTCGGATCGTGAACAACACGGCCGAGCCGCTGGAGTTGTCGCCGCCGGAATCTACTAACAATGCGTTCGCGGCGGAACTCAGGACGCTCACGGCAGGGAAGGAATTCGAGGTGAGCGTGTCGGTCAAGCCGCCCTTCGAGGCCGGTAGCGTCGAAGGTTCCATCACGCTCAAAACGTCGTCGAAAGCGCTGCCGGTGATCACCCTTGATGGCGTCATCGTGGTCCAGTTGCCGATTCTGGCCATGCCATCGCAACTTCTGCTAGAGCCCGCCCCGCTGGCGGCCGCCACCAAGCGGACGGTGGTTCTCCGCAGCGGCGGCAGCGCCCCCGTGACCATCTCCGCGCCCACCGTCAATGTGCCGGGCGTAGTCGCCACCCTCAAGGAAAGCCAACCCGGCCGCCTGTTCAGCATCACGCTGGATTTTCCCGCCGGCTTCGCCATCAAGGCCACCGAGCAGGCGGAATTGACCGTGAAGACCAGCCATCCGCAATACCCCGTGGTTAGGGTGCCCATTGTCCAAAGTCTGCGGGAATCCCAGCCGCAGATCCCGGAGGATCTGCCGTCGCCACCCACCGCGACCGACGCGGTGCCGAAACCTTGATTTGGCCTACTCCCCCAACTTCAAGACGCGCCATGACTCCCTCCTCACCACCCGGCGGCAACTGGCGAGCCGACAGCGTCCTGCGCGAGGGCTTGCTGGTGCTGGCCGTGGGTGGCTTGGTCGCCTTGGCGGCGAACTTCCTGTCGCCGCGCGGGTTGTCGCTCACGCGGAATTACTTTCCCGTGTCCGCCCAGGCCCCGATTGCCAGCCCCGACCCGGCCTCACCCGCTGACCCGGCCGCCCGCGCCCGCGACTATTTCAAAGCGCAGGGCCTGCAGGTGGCGGACTTTGCCGAGGCCGCCCGGCTGTTTCGCGATCCGCGCCGCGAGCAGGAGTTGATCGTTTTTGTGGACGCCCGCAACGAGGAGCACTATGCGGCGGGCCACGTTCCAGGGGCCTATCTTTTCGACCATTACCGCCCGGAAAACTACCTCGCTGGCCTGCTTCCCGTGTGCCAGACTGCCGAGACGATCGTGATCTATTGCACCGGCGGCACCTGCGAGGATAGCGGGTTCGCCGCGCGGACGTTGCGCGAGGCCGGCGTGCCTGCGGAGAAACTCGTCAT
>CAYOQM010000290.1:0-3400 GCA_964406065.1 uncultured Verrucomicrobiota bacterium | reverse complement strand
TGCTTGAAGCCCAATTCCGCTTGACATACAAAGAGGCGGATCGCCGCAAGGGTGTCACCGGTGAAAATCTCCTACAGATTCTCGAGTCTCGTCTGGATAGTGTTGCCTTCCGTATGGGTTTTGGCTGCTCAAGAAGCGAGGCTCGTCAGGCGGTGCGTCACAATGCGATTCTAGTCAATGGTCGTCGTGTAAACATACCGTCTTTCCAGGTTAAACCTGGCGATGTAGTCGAGGTTGCTGAAAAGGCAAAATCGCATCTTAGAGTTAAGGCCGCCGTTGAAGCTGCACTTGGTCGTGGTTTCCCTGAATGGGTTGAGGTTGATGCCAAAGGCCTGAAGGGTACGTTCAAAGCACTGCCTTTGAGGTCTGAATTGCCTGCTTCAATCAATGAGTCTTTGGTTGTCGAGCTCTACTCCAAGTAACAGTATTGCTAGCGCGTAGGCGTTAGCACAGTGAAGGAATCACTATGTCGAACACTGGTGAATTGCTTAAGCCTCGTATTGTTGAGGTAAATAGCATTTCCCCTCGTCAGGCTCGCATAACGTTAGAGCCTTTTGAGCGTGGTTATGGGCACACATTGGGTAATGCCTTGCGACGCATACTTCTTTCGTCGATGCATGGCTATGCGCCAACGGAAGTGCGTATCTCAGGTGTTGTCCATGAATATTCTGCACTTGAAGGGGTGCAGGAGGACGTGGTTGATATTTTGCTTAATCTTAAGGGCTTGGCTGTTAAGCTAAATAGCCGAGATGAGGCATTGTTGTCAATCAAGAAATCTGGAGAGGGGCCTGTAACGGCTGCAGATATTCATGCCGGTCATGATGTCGAAATACTGAATTCAGATCATGTGATTGCTCATCTCACTAAGGGTGGTAATCTTGAGATGGAAATCAAGATTGAGGGCGGACGTGGTTACGTTCCCTCAAGCACAAGAGTACTAGGCGATGAATCCAGGCCGGTTGGCGTCATCTATGTAGATGCATTGTATAGCCCTGTGAAAAAGGTAAGTTTCAATGTCGAAAGTGCACGAGTAGAGCAGCGTACTGACCTTGATAAGCTTATTCTCGAAATTGAAACAAACGGAGTTATTGAGCCTGCTGAAGCGGTTCGTTACGCTGCAAGAGTTTTGATTGAGCAATTGGCTTCGTTTGCAGATCTTCAGGGTGTATCTCCTTTGTCTGACGTTTCTTCCCTGAAACTCATTTCACCACAGACATCTATCGATCCCATCTTGCTGCGCCCTGTTGATGAGTTAGAATTAACTGTCCGTTCGGCTAATTGTTTGAAAGCTGAAAATATTTACTACATTGGTGATCTTATTCAGCGTACTGAGACTGAGTTGCTTAAAACGCCAAATTTAGGTCGCAAATCGCTCAATGAAATCAAGGATGTTTTGGCCGCTCGAGGTTTGACGTTGGGCATGAAACTCGAGAACTGGCCTCCTGCAGGCCTTGATAAGCCCTGAACTAGAGGTATAAATAATGCGCCACCGTCTTTCACATCGTAAACTTAACCGTACTAGCAGCCATCGTCAGGCTCTTTTACGCAATCTTTCTATCGCTCTTCTTACTCATGAGGCGATCAAAACAACGCTTCCTAAAGCTAAAGAATTGCGTAAGGTCGTTGAGCCCTTAATCACTCTTGGTAAAAAGCCGAGTCTAGCTAATCGTCGATTGGCATTTGATAGACTCCGTGATCGTGACATGGTCGTTAAATTATTTGACGTCCTTGGCCCGCGATTCATGCAAAGACCTGGTGGATATCTGCGTATTCTTAAATTTGGTTTCCGTCAAGGTGACAATGCTCCCATGGCTTATGTGGAACTTGTCGATCGAGCTGAAGGGGACTCAGTTCCGACTTTGGCAGAATAAAATGCAGATATTGAAAAGGCCGGCTTTAGCCGGCTTTTTTTATATGTTTAGTTTGTGCTGCATTATTTTTTGCGTGTCTGATGAAATCGAGAAATATTATTCTGATTTGCTCTGAGGCTATGAATATTATTATGTTGTATTAAAGAAATATCATGACGCGCATTGATTTCTATACAAACGCTGCAAGCAAAGATGATGTTGCAAGAAAACTTATTGTAAAAGCCTTTAAAGCAAAACAATACGTATTTGTCTATACACAAGATCATCATCAAGCTCGTGCATTGGATGAATATCTCTGGACTTCGCCGCAGCTTTCTTTCCTTCCCCATGTCTTATGTGGGCATCCATTAGCTGCAAAATCACCAGTAATAATCGGTGACGACCCTAAAATCGCCCATCGTACTGATGTATTGTTGAACATTGGTGTTGATATCCCGGATTCGTTTCCTCGTTTTGAAAGGTTGCTTGAAATTGTTACTGAGGAGCTAGATGATAAGGAGCTTGCTCGAGGACGATTCAGGTACTACAAAGAACGTGGTTACTCACTTGAAGTGCATGATTTAACTACGCTGAGATGACTGACAAAGTTAAAGATATATACGGCAAAATTGATGCTTTGTTGGTAAAGCGTGATTCCGATATTCTGGGCGAAAGATGTACGGATAATGATGATTTCCCAAGGTTGACTGAGGTTATTGAGGGCAATGTAGGTGTTGTATGGCATGGTTCTGATAGAAGGATAAGCGGGAAGGCAAGTGACGGAATAAATTCTGTTGATCGAAGGAATGTTATTCGGCGAAAGTCTCAGGTTGGCGAATCTGTTATTAATCATTCAGATGATTATTCGAATACTCTGCTTGCAATGATTGAACAGCGTTTTTCTGATGTTTTTTCGCGGCATCACCATCAATTGCAATCTGAGCTACTTAAAATTATTCGTGAAGAATTATCTGCCAGCAGGGAAGAGAAGAAGTGAAGAATTCGTTTCTTTTGTAGCTAGTCTTATTATTCTCATGACGCGGCGCGGTAACTTACCGCGTTTATTATTTTTGAACTCATAGATTTGTAAAATATATGATGGAACTTGCAAAATCCTTTGAACCACATGAAATTGAAAAACGCTGGTATAGCTTTTGGGAGGGGGCGAAACATTTCAGCATGGGCGCTGACGAGGGCGCGCCCTATTATTGCATCATGCTGCCGCCGCCAAATGTGACCGGCACGCTGCATATGGGCCATGCTTTCCAGCATGGCCTGATGGACGCACTGACGCGTTATCACCGAATGCGCGGCCTCAATACGCTGTGGCAGCCAGGTACCGACCATGCCGGTATTGCGACGCAGATCGTGGTCGAGCGACAGCTCGACGCGCAGAACATCAGTCGCCATGCCCTCGGCCGCGAGAAATTCCTGGACAAGGTATGGGAATGGAAGGAGCTCTCCGGTTCAACCATAACCCGCCAGATGCGCCGCCTGGGCACTTCGCCGGACTGGTCGCGCGAGCGTTTCACCATGGATGCCGGCCTGTC
>CAYOQM010000289.1:0-3406 GCA_964406065.1 uncultured Verrucomicrobiota bacterium | reverse complement strand
GAATTGTTGAGGGCTTTCAGCCAAGTCGCCGATGAGTTTCCAGAATGGTGTGTCTAGGTTATCGGACCCCTGCCACAGATGCGCCCTGTTGAAGAGCTTCAAAATATAGTTAAACATCTCGGCTTAACTGGGCGTGTGACGTTTGTGGGGGCGGTTGCACGATCCGATATACCTCACAGGTTGAATGCTGGAGATATAATGGCTTTGCCAAGAGCCTCGGGAACATTTTCCACAGCAGGATTCCCAACAAAACTTGGGGAATATTTAGCAAGTGGAAAGCCGGTTGTTGTGACTGCCACGGGGGATATTCCGGTCTATCTAAAGGATGGAGTGAGCGCGTATTTGGTTCCGCCTGATGATTCCAACGCTTTTGCAGAACGCTTGCGATACGTTATTTCTCACCCTCTGGAGTCTGCCGAAGTAGGATTGCGGGGACGTGACGTTGCGCTGTGTGAATTTGACTCCGGCAGGCAAACTAAAAGGATATTGAGCTTTATTGGAGATCTGCGCAAAACGCAGAAGCGTGTATGAACAGGTTCACGTTCTCTGTGTCAACAATCTGGGTCGGTGCGTTCAAATGAAAATTCATTGTTTGATTGACTCTCTCGGTTCCGGCGGAGCACAGAGACAGCTCTGCATGTTAGCCGTCGGATTAAAAAAACGCGGGCATGATGTCAGATTTCTGGTTTATCATCAGGATGACCATTTCCTGCACCTCTTACAGGCGGCGAAAATCCCATGTCAGGTGCTGCCGCCCTGTTCGTATGTGCAACGGGCTTTGGCCATACGGCGGATTCTCCGACAAGGGTGGCAAGATTTGGTGTTGGCTTTTCTTGAAGCACCAAGCCTGTATGCGGAACTGGCCTCTATCCCGGGTCGGCGATGGGGTTTGGTGGTTGGGGAACGTTTGGCTGATCCGGGGATGAAGAAGGGGATAGGGCCGTGGTTGCGACATGCGCATCGGTTCGCCGATGCGATTGTATGTAATTCGTACACGAATCAGCTTATGTTAGAGAAGGCATTCCCGTTTCTCAGCAGCAAACTGTGCACGGTCTATAATACGGTGGATTTAAAGACGTTTAAGCCGACCTCTAATGTGCAACGGTCTGAAGTCGATGATGCTCCAAATATTTTTCGTATCGTTGTGGCGGCCAGTTATCATTCCAAGAAAAACATGATGAATGTGGCCAAGGCGCTCCTGCTTCTAAAAAACAAGCTGGATAATTCTCCGGTTGTGGTCGATTGGTTCGGAGGTATGCCGTCCGATCCAGAACCTTTTAGAATCGTTGAACAGTTTGTTGCTGAAAAGCACCTAAGCGGAATGTTGAGGTTGCATTCGGCAACTCGCGACATCGCGAGGGAATATTCCAACGCAGACGCAGTAGGGCTGTTTTCTTTTTTTGAAGGATTGCCCAACGTCATTTGTGAGGGGCTGGCCTGCGGCAAACCCATACTAATGAGCAACGTTTGTGATGCGAGCAACTTGGTGATAGACGGTAAGAATGGTTTCCTGTGTGAACCGAGTTTACCTAAAGACATAGCAGAAAAGATCCAGCGGTTGGCCGACTTAAGCGAACCTGTAAGACAGAGAATGGGGGCAGAATCGAGAAAGATGGCTAAACGGCTCTTTTCCGAGGAAGTCGTGATTGAACGATATGAACGCATATTGACAAAAGTTGCGAACCATGCACCACTTCCTTCTGATTCTAGTTGGCCTAGCGAGATGCCAGAGTCTGCGGTGAGGACGGTTGAACGGTGGAAAAGATAATGAGTGATAGCGTTGCCGCGGCAATAATGAAAGCGCGCTCCTTGCGTGTCTGTCTGATAGCACCGTTGCCTCCACCGTATGGGGGTATCGGGAACTGGACTCTATTGGTTCGCCGATTTGCTCAAGCACGGTCGGATATTCAGGTAAACATTGTCGATACGGCTCCTCGATGGCGGACGATAGACGATATGGCTATTTGGAGGCGTGCTCTGGGCGGCGGGGTACAATTGGTACGGGACTACATGCGTTTTGTGCGTGTGCTTTGGCCCCGACCGGATGTGGTACACCTGACCACTTCCGGACAACTCGCTATTGTGCGTGATATTGTTGTCTTGGGTACGGCACGAATACTGAAAATCCCAACCGTCTATCACATTCATTTTGGACGGGTTCCGCAGATTGCTTCAAAGAATACGCATGAGTGGCGATTATTGGCGCTGGCAATCCGTTTGGCTCGTGCCGTAATTACTATCGATCCCGCGACAGCGACCGTCATTAAACAACATCTTCCGCAAGTCCAGACTCTACGGATACCGAATGGCATTGACCTGAATGGGTTGCCTGAGCTACTCCCCTCCAGCGGAAACCCCGTCGCCTTGCGGACGGTTCTTTTTCTAGGATGGGTTATCCCTTCAAAGGGTATTGCAGAACTTGTTCAAGCATGGTCAAGAGCAAAAGTGGATGGCTGGCATTGTGTGATTGCTGGGCCAGGTGCTGAAAAATACCGCGAGGAACTGAGAGAGCAACTCCATCCTGAGAATCTCGAATTTCTTCCAGAGCAGGCACATGATGCGGCCATGAATCTGATGGCATCAGCCGATGTTTTTGTATTGCCCAGTTATACCGAAGGGTTCCCGAACGTCATCATAGAGGCTATGGCCATGGGAAAGCCTATCATTGCGACCAGTGTCGGTGCTATTCCTGAAATGCTCACGGATGGATGCGGGGTGCTTATTCCGCCTCGGGATGTTAAATCGCTGACTGAGGCGTTGGTTCGGGTACTGGCCGACGTGGATCTGCGAATAGCGATGGGTGTAAGGGCACAGAAAAAGGCACGGTCCGAATATGCAATGAATAAAGTGTTTGAGCAGTTGGTGAGTGCTTGGATGACGAGTGTGAGCTAGTGGTGAATCGCGGAGACCTGCCGGGTCTGGTGGCGGCGATTGCGACGGTGCGGAAGGTCGGCAAGGCCGCGTATATAGCGAGATGTAGAAAATGGGCTGAAGATCGGTTTGATAAGAATGCGCGGTTTGGTGAATATCTGAATTTGTATAAGGGGGCGCAGAAGAAAAAGAGAGTTTTATCAACCAATTTAACGAATGGAACGAATTGAGGATAGGGGATTGAGCGGTTGCAGACATTCGTTGAATTCGTTTAATTAGTTGAGAAGGAGATTATCAACGAATTGAACGAATGGAAGAGAGAGAGATTTAAACGCAGAGACGCAGAGGCGCGGAGAAAGATGGGACAGTAATGGAATCGCTATATGTTCAATTTTGGTGTGGACTGGATGCTCCAGAGGGCTGGCGTAATTTTGACGCGTCTCCGCGGCTGCGCCAGAGAAATGTCCGGTCATCGGACGATTCATTCGCCCGGCACTGTTTCCAAAGAATTGTGAATATGGGGACATCGTTAAGG
>CAYOQM010000288.1:0-3440 GCA_964406065.1 uncultured Verrucomicrobiota bacterium | reverse complement strand
CGGCCATCAAGCACAAGATCCCGTACATTACGACCGTAACGGCGGCGGTGGCGGCTGCCGAAGGCATTTCGGCGCGGATCAAGGGCGATTATGAGGTGCGGTCGCTCCAGAGCTATCACGCCGATATCAAGTAAGGTGGATTGCCCGAATGGCGCGCTAACGACGATCATCAACTATCGTGCAACGGGCACCCTTGATCGGTCACTCGAAGAGACCTTTTATGCGGGGGTCCGGATTGATAATGAGATGAATGGTTTGGGAAAAGATTATTTCACGTGAAGACGCGAAGGGGAATTTAATCAATACTGAGTAAAATGTAAGGGGCACGCCGCTGAAAGAATATCTTTGTGCTATACCCGGACCGCAACAACATGAATCACGAATGCCGAATCTGCCATAACCACAAAGCAAACCGCCCATTCTCCGCCAGGGAAATGATGTTCGGATTAAGGGAAGAGTTCCCCTATTTTGAATGCGCCCGCTGCGGATGCCTGCAAATCGCCGTCATCCCGAATGACATCTCCAAATACTATCCGGAAAATTATTACTCGTTTCAGATATTGTCGCCGGCCAGGATTCTGATCAAAGGGCAATATCTGTCTGACCCGTTCACGGGGATCCTCGCGCTCAAGAGATTTCTCAGCTTGCTTCCCGGGATTCGATTTATTCCGGAATGGATCCGGAGGACCCAGGTCCAAACGTCCCAATCCGTATTGGAATTGGGGTGCGGACAAGGAGCCAAACTGCTGGAGATGAGAGCCGTGGGTTATGCTGACCTCATGGGCGTCGATCCTTTTCTGCCTCATGACTATACTACCTCGAGCGGTGTCGCCCTGTGGCGGAAGAATATCTCTGACCTGGACAGGTCCTTCGACTTGGTGATGCTCCACCATTCCCTGGAACATATCCCGAAGCAACTGGAAACGCTGCTGGAAATCAAGCGCCATCTCAAACCCGACGGCACCGTCTTGATTCGGATTCCCCTGGCCTCTTCGTTCGCCTGGAAAAACTATGGCGCCAATTGGGTGCAGCTGGACGCCCCGCGACACTTCTATCTTCATACCCTGAAAAGCATGTCAATATTGGCGGAGCAGGCGGGCTTTCACATTGCGAACACGCTCTACGATTCGACAGCATTTCAATTTTGGGGCAGCGAGCAATACGCCCGAGACATTCCACTGCGGGATCCGCGCTCCTTCAACGAAAACAAGCGTCAGAGCCTATTCTCCCGGTCCGCGCTGCGGGAGTTTGATCGAGAAGCCCGGCGTTTGAACAAGCAGGCTCAAGGAGATCAGGCCGCGTTCTACTTAAAGATCGCCCCGCGCTAGTTCCGCCACAGAAAATCAGTCTGTTGGTCGATCCGTGGGGGTTATCGCCGTGACGGGGTTTCCGACTCCGGAAGGACGGCAGGCGGTCTTCGAAATGGAAAACCGCCGGGTGCGTCCCTTTGATTATCTCTCCAAACCGTTCGAAATGGCTACAGTTCTGGACGGGGTATCCAAGTCCATGGAGGCCATCCATCGGCTGCGTGAGGAATGGGCGGGTACGCAATCCGTGTAAGGTGATTCCCTGAAAAGAAGACACTCATCCAGTGGCCAGCCAGACCCGCAGGCTCCAACCTCGCTGAGGCTCTACCGGATCGGGCAGGCCGATAAAGCATGGGGATTGTCGCGGTGCTATGAGGATCCCTGAGGTGGAGTTACAGCGGTTCGTGGCGGGGCGGGCATGATGGCGAACGGAGGATTACAACGAGACCTGGTGTGCGTTGAGCCAGGCCTGAACCATCCGCCTGGCTGACTCGAGGGCGGTGCCTTGCGCCTCAAAGGGCATTTGATTGATTTCTGAAATAACTGAACAGAAACTTGCAAATAGTGAAATGTTCTGTATAGTAAATAGGTAATGCAGCCTCAAAAACAGTTGGAAAAGGTGCTGAAGAGTCTGGCGGATTCCGATCATTACCTCTTTTCGACCTCAGACCTACAGGGGGTGTTCGGGAGGCAGGCTGGGCTTTTGGTACTCTTGAGTCGGGCCGAAAAAACCGGGATTCTCAAGCGGGTTTGTCGGGGGATTTATCTTTATCCGCAGGTTGATTATCCCCATGGGCGGATCTTGTTCCATGCGGCGGCGTTGCTTCGGGCCAGTGAGTTCAATTACATCAGCCTCGAGACTGCCTTGAGCGATGCCGGCATTATTTCCCAGATTCCAATCAACTCGATCACCCTGATGTCCTCGGGGCGCAGTAGCGTGATCCCCTGTGGCGATTTCGGGCGCATCGAGTTTGTACATACGACTCGGCGGCCGGAGGAACTGGCGGGGCTTCTCTCCTACGATCCCGCCTGCCGGCTTTGGCGGGCTTCCCCGGTACTGGCCCTGCGGGATATGAGGGCAACCCGCCGCAACAAGGATCTGATCAATTGGGAGGCGGCGCGTGAATTTATTTGACCAGTTAGTCGAAGAGGCCATGCGGGCCAACCCTGAACTGACTCCGGTACGGGCGGTGGTCGAAAAGGAATTGCTCCACCATGATATCTTGAGGGAGATGAGCACCGCCGGCCTACTGGCTGGCATGACGTTCATCGGGGGAACCTGCTTGCGGGCATGTTATGGCTCGCCTCGCTTGAGTGAGGATCTCGATTTTACGGGAGGGCAGCATTTCACCCGCCAGACACTGGGCTCGCTCGCCGCTGTGCTGACCGGCAAACTTGAGAGGAAGTATTCCCTGAAGGTCCAGGTGGCGGAGCCGGTGAAGGAGACTTCGGGCGTGGATACCTGGAAGATGACCGTGTTCACGCACCCGGAGAGGAGGGATCTGCCGCCGCAACGGATCCATATCGACATTTGCGCCGTGCCTAGCCATATCAGCCGGCCGATGATGCTGCGAAATTTCTACGGGATCGATATGGGGACCTCCGGCTTGATCATCCGGGCTCAAAGCCGGGAAGAGATTCTGGCGGACAAACTGATCGCCCTGGCATTCCGGCCGAACCGGATAAAGAACCGGGATCTGTGGGACATTCTCTGGCTGAAGCAACAGGGGATAGAAATGGCGTCCGAGCTGATCCCCGTCAAGGTTGCAGATCACCGACGCGAGAGATTGGAATTCATGGACCAGATTCGGTTGCGCACCGCCAGCCTGACGGATGATCCCTCCGTGCGCATGGCATTTATCGATGAGATGCGACGGTTTTTACCCGCTAAGCTCGCTTCCGAGACGCTGGAAAAGGAAGACTTCTGGGCTTATCTTTCCGGCTTGATCCAGGAGGAAGGCCAGCGGGCGATCGCCACCTTCAGGACTGCGCCGCCCCTCCCGAATCATCGGTAGCGCCAAGAAGGAGGACCCGAACGAATTCTTACCACGGACACGGAGGCTCAGAGAAGAAAAGACAATGTGGCGTTTATTTCGCCCACGGAAATACCGTGGCCAAAATAAACGCCACGGT
>CAYOQM010000287.1:1399-3441 GCA_964406065.1 uncultured Verrucomicrobiota bacterium | reverse complement strand
AGTTTGCCCCGCATTGAGCGATCGCTGCAACAAAAACGTCAAGACCTGATGGCCCACCTAGGAGGTGCACGATGATTCCCGGTGAACTGTTCCCCGCTGAGGGGGAGATTGAGCTCAACCAGGGTAAGCCCACCGTTACCCTAACGGTGGCCAACGGCGGCGATCGCCCCATCCAGGTGGGCTCCCACTTCCACTTCTTTGAGGTCAACGCTGCCCTGCAGTTTGACCGCGACCAGGCCCGGGGTATGCGGCTAGACATTCCCGCCGGCACCGCCGTGCGCTTTGAGCCGGGGGACGATCGCAGCGTCACCCTGGTGCCCCTGGCGGGGGAACGGCGGGTTTACGGCTTTAACGCCCGCATCGAAGGCCCCCTCTAACCGCCGCCATGGCCACCCCCCGCCTGTTGATCATTGGTCTAGACTGCATGGCACCCTCCCTGGTGTTTGATCAGTGGCGGTCTGATTTACCCCATCTCAGCCGCCTGATGGCCCAGGGCAGCTACGGCCCCCTAGAGAGCAGCATCCCCGCCATTACGGTGCCGGCCTGGAGTTGCATGATGACCGGCCGCGATCCGGGGGAATTGGGGATCTATGGCTTCCGTAACCGCCGCGATCGCGACTACCACAGCATGGCGATTAGCGATGGCCGCGCCGTCAAGTTCCCGCGCCTCTGGGACTGGCTGGGGGAGGCGGGTTGGAGCGTCGCCGTCCTGGGGGTGCCCGGCACGTCACCCCCCGTCCCAGTGAAGGGCAGCCTGGTATCCTGCTTCCTCACCCCCAGCACCGCCGTGCCCTTCACCCATCCCCCCGAGCTGGGGGATCAGATCCGCGCTTGGCTGCCGGATTTCATGATGGATGTGCCCAACTTTCGCTCGGAGGACAAGGCGGCCATCCTCAGCCACCTCTATCGCCTTTGCGACCAGCGCTTTACCCTGGCGGAGAAGCTCCTGCACCGCGACCAGCCCGACTTTCTCATGCTGGTGGATATGGGGGTGGATCGCATCCACCACGCCTTCTGGAAACCCATGGACCCCCGCCACCCCCAGCACCAGCCCGACTCCCCCTGGGCTGGGGCCATCCACGACTACTACGTCCACGTGGACCAACGGGTGGGCCAGTTGCTGGGGGCCTGCGACCCCGACACCGCGGTGCTGGTGGTGTCGGACCACGGCGCCCAACCCCTGATGGGGGGTATTTGCATCAACGAATGGCTGATCCGTCAGGGCTACCTGACCCTGGCGGAGTCGGTAGACCAGCCCCAACCCCTGGACCAGGTGGCGGTGGCCTGGGACCGCACCCAGGCCTGGGGGGCGGGGGGCTACTACGCCCGCATTTTCCTGAATGTGCAGGGGCGGGAGCCCCAGGGCACCGTGGCCATGGCGGACTACGAGGGGCTGCGCAACCGGCTGGCGGAGCAGTTGCAGCAGCTCACCGATCCCCAGGGTCAGCCCCTACCGGTGAAGGTGTTTAAACCCCAGGATATTTACCAACGGGTGCGGGGCCGGGCCCCGGACCTGATTGTCTATTTTGATGATCTGGCCTGGCGATCGGTGGGCAGCGTGGGGCTGGGCAGCCTCCACACGGCGGACAATGACACGGGGCCGGACGACGCTAACCACGCCCCCTTTGGCCTGATGATTTTCCATGATCCCCGGGCGCCCCGGGGGGGGCAGGCCCTGGCCGGGGCCCAGATCTACGATATTTTGCCCACCCTGCTGGGCCGCTATGGGATTGCGGCTCCGGCGGATTTGCGGGGCCAGGTTTTAGACCTCTAGGGGGAGACCACCATGACCGAAGCCACGCCGGGCTGGCGCCAGGAGACCGACAGTATGGGGGCGATCGCCGTGCCCAGCGATCGCTACTGGGGGGCCCAAACCCAGCGATCCATCCACTACTTTTCCATCGGCCAGGACCGCATGCCCGTGGCGGTGGTGCACGCCATCGCCACCATCAAAAAGGCCGCCGCCCTCACCAACGCCGCCCTAGGTCGGTTGCCCCAGGACAAGGCCGATTTAATTGTCCGGGCCGCCGAGGAGGTGATGG
>CAYOQM010000287.1:0-1389 GCA_964406065.1 uncultured Verrucomicrobiota bacterium | reverse complement strand
GCGGGCCAACTAGATGACCACTTTCCCCTGCATGTGTGGATGACTGGCAGCGGCACCCAGTGCAACATGAACGTCAACGAGGTGATTGCCAACCGGGCCATTGAGCTGGCCGGGGGGGTACTGGGCAGTAAGACCCCCATCCACCCCAATGACCATGTCAACATGGCCCAGTCCTCCAACGATGTCTTTCCCACCGCCATGCACATGGCCACCGCCCAGGCCCTGGGGCAGCAGTTGCTGCCGGCCCTGGGGGAACTGCAACAGGCCCTGCAGGAGAAGGCCGAGGCCTGGGCCGACATCGTTAAAATTGGCCGCACCCACCTGCAGGACGCCGTCCCCCTCACCCTGGGCCAGGAGTTTTCCGGCTACGTGGGCATGCTGGCGGATAACCAGGCCCGCCTGCGGGGAGTATTGCCGGAGCTCTACCCCCTGGCCCTGGGGGGCACCGCCCTGGGTACGGGCCTCAACGCTGGCCCGGGGTTTGCCGAAGGGGCGGCCCAGCAACTGGCGGCGATCACCGGTCTGCCCTTCCTCACCGCCCCCAACAAGTTCACCGTCATGGGGGCCCATGATGCCCTGGTGATGACCAGCGGCGCCCTCAAAACCCTGGCGGTGTCCCTCTATAAGATTGCCAACGATATTCGCCTGCTCAGCTGTGGCCCCCGGGCGGGCCTGGCGGAGCTGCAACTGCCGGAGAATGAACCCGGATCGTCGATTATGCCGGGCAAGGTCAACCCCACCCAATGCGAAGCCCTGACCATGGTGGCGGTGCAGGTGATGGGCTACGATGCCGCCGTGGCCTTTGCCGGGGCTAGCGGCAGCCTGGAGATGAATGTCTACAAACCCCTGATGATCTTTAACCTGCTGCAGTCCATCCGCCTGCTGACGGACAGCAGCCGCAACTTTAGTCGTTTCCTGGTGCAGGGCATGACAGTCAACCGCCGCCGCCTTGCCCAGTATGTGGACCAATCCCTGATGCTGGTCACCGCCCTCAGCCCGGTGATTGGCTACGATCATGCCTGTCGCATTGCCCACCACGCCTTTGAGCAGGACCTCACCCTGCGCCAGGCCGCCCTGGAGTTGGGGTTGATCAGCGCTGAGGCCTTTGATCGGGCGATCGATCCCCGGCGCATGACCGAGCCTGGTTAACCCAGCGGTGGTCATGGGGCTGAAGAGACGGTGGGTCGGCGACGGGTTAGATGTTTGGCTCGCCTCCTTCCCTTGCAGGGGGCGGAGGCTATAAAAGCAAGATTTGAATAAAGCTAATCTGGGATATTTCCTAAAATCTATAGTTTCTGAGGTCAGTGGGGGCCAGCTAGGCTAGCGGGATCGGCTAGAAACTTCGAGCTGAAAACTCGTCCAGGGTGGGGGGGGTTAAGCCTACACAAT
>CAYOQM010000286.1:0-3478 GCA_964406065.1 uncultured Verrucomicrobiota bacterium | reverse complement strand
GCACGTCCTGGTTCCCGCTGTGGAGTTGACGATGATGCCTGCCATGCCGCCCTGTTCCGGTTTCCCGGCGCTGCTCTGCGTGCTCGCCGTTCTGGCACATGGGCTGGCCCTCGCTGGCGAAGTGCGCATCGCCCATGACCTGCCCTACGCGGAGGTGCTGCACGAGGGCAAGCCGGCACGCATCGAGCGCAATCAGGATACGGAAAACATGCTCGATCCGGATTTCTCCCTCACCTCCCGCCCCTGTCCGCCCTACTGCATCCAGCCCATGCAACTGGCCCCCGGCGTCGAGACCATCGGCGAGCTGGAGCTGATCGGCTACCTCAAGCGGGTGGGCCGGGATGACGCCGTGCTGGTGATCGATTCCCGCGACAGCGACTGGCCGCTACGTTCCGGGGTGATCCCGGGTGCCACGAGCCTGCCCTGGCAGCGGCTGCACCCGGCCCACGCCAGCGCGTCCGAGATCGCCGACCTGCTCATGCTGCGCTTCGGCGCGGCGCGCCAGGACGGCCTGTGGAACTTCGAGAGCGCCAAGACCCTGGTGCTCTACTGCAACGGCCCCTGGTGCGGGCAAGCCCCCACCAACATCAAGCAACTGCTCGCCCTGGGCTATCCCCCGCACAAGCTCAAGTGGTACCGGGGCGGCATGCAGGGCTGGAAAGTGCTGGGGCTCTCTACGGTCGCGCCGCAAACCAACGCGACATCCCCCACCCAGTAAGGAGACTCCCTTGAAGAAACGCACACAGGCCCTGATCGCGGCCAGCATGCTTGCATCGCTGTCGGTACAGGCGCAGACACCCCCCGCCAATCCCTACCTCGTGCAGATTCCCGGCCCCTCCCTGCCCACGCTGTCCCTGCCCAATCTCAACGGCTACCTCGGGCTGATCGGTTCGATGGCCACGTTCAAGCCTTCCGTGGCGGCCAAACCGTATTCGATGGCGCCCTCCCTGCCGCGCGAGCAAAAGGTCGCGCTCATGCAGGCGATGATGGCCTTGATGCCGAACATGGGTATCCGCGATGCCATGAGCTTCATGACTACCAAATACAGGGTCAAGGATGGCCTGACCTTCGAGGACGTCAAGACGTCGATGGAACTGAGTGCCAACAAGCTCAATTTCAAGAAGGTCGGCGAGAGCCCGATGTGGAAGGACTTCCAGGCCGTGTTGGGCGACATGAATGCGCCGCGCATGGAGGTCTACCACTACTGTGACATCGCCGCCGGACGCGCGGTCCTCATGGCATCGCCGGAATCCATCGCCTACCTGCCCTGCCGCATCGCCATCATGGAAGACGCCAACAAGCAGCTCTGGGTCATCACCCTGGACTGGGACCTGGCCTGGCTGGACACCGTTCAGAGCAAGATGGGTATCGACGCCGAGCTGTCGAAATATGCCAAGGATATCCAGGTCAAGATGGACACCATCATGCGTGCCGCCGCCAACGGCGAGCTGTAACCCCCCAAAAACAGGAAGGAATCGACATGAAAAAATCCCCGCTGCTGCTTGCCATTCTCAGCCTCAGTCTCGCCCCGCAGGTTTACGCCGAAAACCCGGTGGGAACCGCCGATCGCATGCTCGACCCGACGCGCAATGCCTCCGCCTTCAAGGATCCGAAGGCCTTCGCCGAGTGGACCAACGCCATGATGAACCCGGCCACCTCCATGGCCCTGACCCAGAAGGGCATGGATCCCAACACTTATACAAGGATGCTGGCCGGCATAATGAACCCGGCCGCCATGCAGAACGCCATGCAGTTCAACGACCCGGCCGTAGCGATGAAGTGGCTGGCGGCCGGCCTGAACCCCAATCTCTACACCGCCCTCCTGGCCCAGGGCCTGAACCCCGCCAATTATCTGAACTGGATGGCCGCGCCCATGAGCCCACAGGCCATGAACATGGGCATGCAGATGCTCAACCCGGCCATGTATGGCAACTGGATGGCCGCACCCGTCAGCCCGCAGGTGGTCAACACCATGATGGCGCCGATGAACCCCAACCTGTACATGAACTGGATGGGCGCCGGCATGAACCCGCAGACCTACGGTTCCTGGGGGGCCATGGCAATACCGTTGGCAACACCGCTGGCCGCGCCACTGGCAACACCGCCGCTGACGCCGTCAGCGGCGAGCATTCCGTTTGACCCCAATGTGCTGATGAAGATGCTGCCCATCCAAGCAGCCCCGCCCGCCGCCAAATAACCCATCCCAAGAGGAGTCACCCATGAAGCAACGATCCCTGCTGCTGGCCGCACTCGGCCTGGCCATCGGCGCCGCGCACGCCACAGACGCCAAGGTTGAAGCCCTGGCCCGCACCTGCAATGCCTGTCACGGCGAGAACGGCGTATCGGTCGGTCCCAACATGCCCAGCATCGGCGGCCTGTCCGAGACCTATCTCGAAAGCGTCATGCTGCAATGGAAGAACGGCGAGCGCTATTCCGCCACCATGGGCCGCCATTTCAAGGGTTACAGCGACGTGGAACTGGCGTCGCTGGCCAAACATTATTCGCAACTGCCCTGGGTTCCCGTGGTGCAGCAGGCCGATGCCAAGATCCTCTCCCGGGGCAGGGAGGCCAGCGAGCGCTGCGAGACCTGCCACGGCGCCACCGGCAGCCAACTGGACGACAAGGATACCCCGGTACTCCACGGCCAGTGGGCGGAGTACATCCATCTGGAAATGCTCAAGTACCGCACCGACACGGTGAAGATGCCGCATCGAAAAATGCGCGGCAACACCAAGAAGCTGGATGCGGCGGATCTCGTGCCAGTCGCCCAGCACTACGCCGCCCAGCCCAAATAAGGAGACCGCCATGAACCCGTTCGATCGTCGCGCATTCCTCAAGACCGCCATTGCCGCCGCGCCGGCCTCTGCCTTCCTGACCCTGCCCAAGTTCGCCCATGCCGGCAAGAAAGCCAGCGTCGTGGTAGTGGGTGGCGGCTTCGGCGGCGCCACCGCCGCCAAATACCTGAAAAAACTCGACCCGGCCCTGGACGTCACCCTGGTGGAGCGCGAGAAGACCTACACCTCCTGTCCCCTGTCCAATGAAGTCCTGACCGGCCACGGCAAGCTGGAAGACCTGCAAACCGGCTATGACGGCCTCAGGAAGCGCGGCGTCAACGTCGTGCTGGACGATGCGGTCGGCATCGACGCCACCGGCAAGATGGTCAAACTCAAGAGCGGCACGACCCTGAAATATGATGCCCTGGTGCTCTCCCCCGGCATCGACTTCAACTACGCCGCCGTCGAGGGCTACAGCGAGGCGCTCGCCAATACCACCCACCCGCACGCCTGGAAGGCCGGCCCGCAAACACTGGCGCTGAAGAAACAGATCGAGGCCATTCCCGATGGCGGCGTGTTCGTGCTTTCCGTGCCACCCAAGCCCTTCCGCTGCCCGCCCGGCCCCTACGAGCGCGCCTCGCAGGTTGCCAACTATTTCAAGCACCACGGCAAGAGCAAATCCAAGGTGCTGATCGCCGACGCCA
>CAYOQM010000285.1:0-3482 GCA_964406065.1 uncultured Verrucomicrobiota bacterium | reverse complement strand
CCTCCGCATCTTCATCCCGCCACTCCAGCTACATGTTCGCGCTGGCGCTCATAAACGTGAACATCCAGAGCAACCAGCATCCTGACAGGAATGTGTCCGCAAGGGCAATCAGCACCGGCAGGATCGTGTGCAGGGGCAAACGGGGAAGGCGGCGTGCCACGCCGCAGACCAGACACGTGCACGCTATTCCTGCGAGTGCGGACGCAATCGCTCCCTGCAACATCTGTGCGACCGCGAGAAAGAGAAGAGAGGACTCAGGCGCGGCACCGTCGACCAACCAGAACGTATGGCGAAGATCGGCGTTTGTGCTGAGCAGGAGAAACAACGCGAACTGTATGACACAAGCAACAACCACAGGGGTCGGATCTCGTTGCTCCACCTTTACCAGAAGCCATCGGCCTACGGTAAAGAGCGCCCAGACGACGAGGAGAGGTATGGTCAACCATGCTAAGCAGGCCGTCCACGGGAGGAAGCCATCGAGCACAACCTCGTATAACTCGGTTTGCATTGCCTCGTTCGTCATGGTCTCTGCTGAGCCAACGCCCGGCAGCAGGTTGAACGAGCCCGCAGGGCGAGTTCTAGCCTGCCTGCCGTGGTTCGACAAGTTTTCATCTCACCACATATACGTTAGAAGGTCGACTTTATCTCCAGCCCTGATGGGCGTGCTCTTCCATTCCCGCACTTTCACCCTGATCTGAGAACCGTCCACCCTTGTGACAAGGGCGTCAATGAGCAGGTAGCTTCCTCCGTAGAAGCCTCCCGCTGCGTCTATTGCGTCCTGTACACTGGATCCACCAGGTAGTTGATACACCCCTTGCTTTACGACGTTGCCGATAACAGTGACTGTAATTGGGGATTGCGACTCAGACTGGACGGCGGGCGATTGTTGAACCACGGACGTCTGCCGAACGACAGGCCGATCCGGCACCAGCAGCGCTGCAGGCGGGTAGGTACCGCCTGGCTGACGGCAGCCTCCAGCAACGACCGAGCCTACCATGAGAATGAGGACTGCGGCTCTGAGCCACGAACTTGCCACCACAATGAACCCAAGGATTGGCCGTGCGCGTCTGACTCTTATCCAATTTGTCATGGTACTGGTCGAACGTTACGCCTCAGTTTCGCGAGCTTGCGAGCGTAAACTGCGGGCGCTGGTTGGGTGTCCTTTGCTATCTGGCATAGAGTCTTCTGATTCCGAACAGGATCGTCATGATCACGATGGCAGCCAGGAAGACTGCAATCCACACACGCCCCAGTCTGGTGAACTTGTCTGCGTAGAACATGACGTCCAGGTCCGGACTGTCCACTTTCACGACCGCCATCCAAGGTTGGCTCAAGAATGCCGACACAAGGCCAATGCAGCCGGAAACCAGCAGGGCCAATCTTGTGGGCCACATGGCAATCGCAACGATTCCGACTGCCAAGGGGGCCAAACTGGCGTAGCCAGCCACGACTTGCAGGTCGTTACACATCTCCGCCAGACCAGCCAGAGCTATGACCAGGGATATATTCATCTTTCCGTGCACCCAACGTCAGGCGTCATGGTGGCGAGCTTGCGAGCCTACCATGCACGCCGTTGTTGGGTCATTCCCCTTCCGCAGATTCAACGGTGACCTCGAGTCCACCGATCCATTTGGAAGCCAGATTGTAAAGCGCTGCCATGATAACACCTCCTATAAACCCGAGTATCGGATACAGCACCACCATTACCAGCATTGGCGCGATAGCTTTTGCGCCCCCGAACAGCATTGCAATCAGCAAGAAGGGTAATATGACCATCGATAGGAACCCGTAAAGCAGCGCGAGGAGTTTGCCGGTTTGCAGAACAGTTAACCTTGTGATTCGTCGTTTCATCCTAGTTTCCTTTCCAGTGTTTTTGTGACCCAACGTCACGCTTCACCGTTCGGGAATCCCCGGCGCGACAGGTGCGCAAGCAGCTGGCGTGCCGCGGGTTCCCGATACCGGTGCAAGCGATTGTTCGGTGCGGTTTCATCGTCTGCACATCAGGGCTTTGTGCTTGCCAATTCGTAGTACCGCGCAACGATCTTCGTCCTCTGATTTCGCAGCTTGCGAACTTCGTCGGTAGTTGTGGCGGTCGGCTTACGCTTCTCAAGCGCTTGGATCGCTTTGTCGATCTCTTGGAGTCTATGCTCGCCGATCTGTCGTCGGTGTGGCAGCCATTTGGAAGAATCGACAGCCACCTTGTCTGAAAGCTCTTTCCACCCCTTGTCATCGTCTTTCTTCGGAATACGCCATCGCCATTCGAGCTCCCAAAGTGGTCCGCTGCAAAGACTGCAACGCAGGGACGTCTTGAGGCCGCCAGATGCGCCTGCCCGTCGGGATGTACGGCACTTTATGCAAACGTATGAACGGTTAGACATATCTGCCTTTGCACCGAACGTGACGGGTGAGCGGACGGATCGCCCGCCGCGGGCGAGACGTACGCTCAACCCGCTGGTTCGCCAGTTCCTTTTCTTTTCAGTCCTTTTCCGATGACATATGTGTTCTCGGTGTCTTTGAAGCACCAATCGATCTTGGATTCCACGTCTGCCACCGTCTGGAGTTGGCCGGGGGTGGTGAAGAATGCGACTGAGCCAGGATACAGGCGTTGGTACTTCTCTGATTCGGAGAATGCATTTGAGTAGAATTGAATGACGTCCTGTATTTCGCGGCCCTTCGTGCGGACAATGACGCACGACTGTTGAGGCCAGAACTTGCGTTTGTTTTCTGGCACATCCAAGAGGTTGATCACTCTCAATACTCTTTCAGGATGCATTTCATTCCTCTTTGGCGAACGCCGGCACTCTGGCTGAGGCGCGCTAGCGCCGATAGCCAGGAGTGCTTGGTTCGGGTGCCCTCTTGATCGTTTCTTTGCGTTTCCAGCGCAACAATGCAGTAACGATTCCCAACAGAGCGAAAATGCCGGTGACTCCACCGACGAATCCCAATATCGCCCCAATCATGCCATGGTGTTGCCCCAGTGAAAGCGCCAATCCAGCACCCACACCCAGCGCAACCATCACATAAAGTAATTCCATCAGGTTCATTTCATCTTATCCCGAACGTCCGGCGTCATGCTGAGGCGCGCATGCGCCGATAGCATGGACGCCGTGGTTGGGGCTATTCGTAGATCTTACCCGCCATCATGGCGACCGCCATACGTCTCCAAGGAGACGCATCCGGCAGTTCAAGCTCTTTGAAAGCCATTCGTCTGCCAAATTGCGAATCCTCCGCCCACTGTGCCATTGCCATCAAGAAGGTCTCGATAGTGGAATTCTCCCAGCCACCCGCGTCGGGACCATATGGAGAGGATGGGTGTTTCTCCTCCAGTTTCACCGCCTCTTCCCGATCGGCAGCAAGGGCTCGGACGAAACGCAGGAAACTCTCCTCGTCGACAACCTTGTCGCATAGCTCTTCTGGTTTCATGATTGTCTCTTTGCCCCAACGTCACGGGTCATGCGTGGCGGGTACGCCGTCGCATGCAC
>CAYOQM010000284.1:0-3494 GCA_964406065.1 uncultured Verrucomicrobiota bacterium | reverse complement strand
AACCGCCCCGCGCCCCGTCGCATGGTGCGCCTGTAACATGCGCAGACTGTCCCCGTAATCCGAGATCCGGTCCAGGCTCGCGATCGTGTGCGCCGGCGTCCTCATGATATCCACCGCCGTGAACATCAGGTTGCGCAACGACAACCAGGCGATGGCCCTGACTTCGCGACCTGAATAATGCGTGGCGCCGAACACCTCGCGGATCCGCCGTTCCGCCTCCCGGCGCCGCGAACGGATCAGGTGGTAGGCCAGCCAGGCCACCCCCCACCCCAGCGCCAGGGCGGCCCGGTAGGGCAGCACATTAACCAGCCCCGCCACCGTGCGCAACGCCCCATATTCCACGAGATGTTTGACGCGGTACTTCATGAGGAGCGGCGCCCCTTCGTAAACTGGCGCGCAAACCGGAAGAACGGGCTGGGCCGCATTTCAACGGCATGTTCCGGACAAACTTCATGGCAACAACAGCAGGCAATGCATTTGTCGGGATCCAGAACGGGACGGTCTTTCGGATTGAGGCTCAGCGCCTCCACCGGGCAGGCCTTGACGCATTTCCCGCAGGAAACACAGGCGGCCGAAAAGACAGGCCGGTGATATATCAGCGGCTGAACCAAACGCACCAGCCATTGCGGCACATAATCCAGCGGCACCGTACTGGGAAGACGATAAGCCCGCTTGGCCAAGGCCTCCACCGGTTCACCGCCCACGAGGATATCTTCCCAATCCTGTGCTCCCAATCCCGAGGCGCGGGCGAGTTCGAGGTGAACCACCTTGTTGGGATCGAGCCCCAGGGAGCGTGCCAGGATCACATCCAGCGCCACGGCATCCGCCGACGCCGCCAAAAACCCAAGACCGATCGGCACTCCCGCCGAGGGGCCGTTGCCTTCCATGCCCACGACGCCATCGGCCACCGCCAGCACCGGTTTGACATGACGATAGATGGCCACCAGCAGGTTCGCGAAGTCGCGGGGATACGGATAGAGCTTGTGGAATGAGGTTTTCTGAAGTCCGGGAACGGTTCCGTAGAGATTCTTCACCGCGCCGGTCAATCCGGTCAGCACATGGGTCTTGACCTTGGGGACGGTGATAATGGCATCCGCCTCAAGCACCGGGTTGGCAATCGTGAAGCGGATCCCGTTTTCCTCGAAACTCCTTGAGCCGGCTTTCTCCAGATTGACCAACGGGACATTTTCCTCCCGGCAAACGGCCTCCATCCCGGTGCGTTCCCAAACGCGGCGCAAGTCCGCCACGCTTACGGGACTGTCTCCCACCCAGGGCTTGGCTCCGGCCTCCCGAACGAGCCGGATCAGGCTCCGGATCACCTCAGGGTGCGTGGTGGCCCCCTGTTCCGGCAACCGATCGGAAAACAAGTTCGGCTTCAGAAGGACCGACTGGCCCTGCTTGACGAACCGTCCCATGCCTCCCAAGCCGGAGATCAGCCGTGGGAGCGCCACCGCCACCGAGGGGTAATCCGGACACGCTACAAGGTTTACAGGAACAGGCATGGCGGAAAGGTAGCCTGTCAACGCGGAGCGCTCAAGGCGAATATGGGGATCGCGGAAATCCGGACGAGCAGCTCACCCCGTTCCGGGATAGCCATCGTTTCATCCCGGCACCGGAAAACATCCCTATTCAGGTTCCAGGTCTTTCCTGGCCATTGTCTCAGCAATCATCTGACGCCAATACTTGGCCAGGAACGGGGGATTCTTCATGCTGTCCAGGATGTAGGACCGATCCGCACGCGAAAGATCCAGCACCGAGGTGATCATCTCCTCCTGGTAGAAGCCCGCTTCCGCCAGGGGAATGCCGTTCGGCTCGCGGATGAAGGATGACCCGCTTGAGGTCTGCTTCCCGTCGGGCGATTCCCCGATCGTGTTCGCGACGCAATGGAACATTTTAGAGTTCGGCCCGGCAGGCTGCTGTGCGCGGCCCGAGGTGCGTTTCCAGCAAACGGCCTCGATCTCATCCGAACTGCAGGAGGGATGGAAGAGAATCTGCGCGCCGGCCATTGCCGGAATACGGTAGAGTTCGGGATGCCGTCCGTCCCGGCAGATCACCAGCGTGCACAGCACGCCCTCGATCTCGAACAACGACAACTTGTCCCCGCCGCGGCAGTATTTCAATTCGTCGCGCCCGGCCATGTTCACCTTGGCGTACTCATGGACAATGTGCCCCTTCCGGTTAATCACGTGAGCCAGGTTCATGAACCGGTCCTGTGTCTTCTGGATCGTTCCGGCAATCACCCAGATGTCGTTCTTCCTGGCCGCCTCGCACGTTTTCTTCAGGGCGGCGCGCACCGTCTTCTGGTTCAGCGCGACCACATGAGGGAAGTAGTAGCTGGTCAGATTCGCCTCGGGGAACAACACAACACGGCTGCCAGACTCCGCCGCGGCCTGGATGTAGTGCAGTGTCCGTTCGAGGTTGAACTCCAGCGATTTCGCCCAGTGCATCTGGACGCATGAAACCTGCAATGTTTTTGTCATCCCTGAACCCTTTTTATCATCCACTGTTTTTTAGGACACCATACCATGAGCCGGTGATTTTCAATTATTAAGTCACTTACTTCAAGTCCATAAATCCAGGATGCCACAGGGGTGCGCGCCATTGAAGGTTATCGGACCCTCCATCCGCGCCAGAAAGCGGCCTTGCTCCGACAGGAAACTGATGGCGACCCCACGTTCCCCGCACAGGTACATCTCCTTTTCAGGATCGAGATTGCTGTGATGCTCAACGACGTTCTCACGACCGAACACCTCCGCCAGTGTGTTCCCAGTCTGCTCAATGATACTCGTATAAGAAATGACATAGATGACGCGTTTCTGACCGTGTCGCACCTCGTGGTCGAGGGCAAAGGCCATGCTGGAAAGCGTCTTGCCTCCGCCGGTGGGCACTGTGAGGGAAAAGAGACCCGGCGGCTGAGCAGCTTTGGCGCGGCACGCGGCAAGCACGTCGCGGCGCGCGGCGTTGACTGGCGTGGCTTGGCTCCTCGCGACCAAGTCTGCCAGATATTTGTCCAAACTCACCTTGAGATCCATCAACGGTAAGAACGGTGTTCACTGCCGCGCCTTTTCCGGCTGCATGAATGCCTCGGTGTCCAGCGAGTCGGCGTCGGTCAGGCATGAGAACAGCATGCGCACCCAGAGATGGAATTGCTCCTTCTTCACGAATACCCGGCATGATGACCTGCCGCCAAGTAGGCCAACGGTCGCCCAAGCGGGAGTCTTGACTTGTTGTAAAGTTCCTCTGCCAATGCCGCCCCGGCGCTGGAGTGGTTCACGCGCCCGCCTCTGCCGTCATACTCAGCGTCGTCCAGCCCGTTCTCCCGCAACAGATACGCCTGGAACTCGTCCGCGGCCTTGCCGATGTCGTGCAACCAGCCCGCATTCCATGCCCAGTCCGTTGACTGAAACTCGTTTGCAAATTCCGCCGCCCTTTCCGCCGTCTGGCGCAGATGATCCTCCAACTTCTGCCACCGGGCGGGATCGCCGGGATAATCA
>CAYOQM010000283.1:1952-3504 GCA_964406065.1 uncultured Verrucomicrobiota bacterium | reverse complement strand
CGCTTCCACAATATACGCCTTCTGCCGCTACCCTCCCGGATTCGGATTTCCCTACCGCTCGCCATCCTGCGCGATGAACCCGGCTATGTGATGCGCCTTTTGAACGGCATGAAGCCGTTTGAATCAATTGAGATGAACGGTACGGCGCAGAAGTATCTCAAGGATGCGGTAGACAGGGGAAGCCTATCATGTCCTGCGTGGTTGGCGGGAATACCCGAGGAAAAGGTGCGATTGAGGCTTCTCCATTACGCCCGAACGGGGTCAACCCGGCGGCGGCTCTTTGCGCTCTCGCAATGCGCCTCCATCCTTGCACGTCTCCACAGCGTCGGGTTGGTCTACGGTGACATCTCCCCGAAGAATGTGTTCATCGGCGATGGTGGGTCTCCCGATGTCTGGCTGATCGACGCCGACAACCTACGGCTTGAAACGAGCGAAGGCGGTAATGCGGTGTTTACACCCCACTATGGCGCACCGGAGATTGTGCAGGGACGCGACCAGGCGCGTCCCCGCACGGATTGCTGGGCGTTTGCAGTTCTGGCCTTCCAATCCCTTGCCCTCAGCCATCCGTTCATCGGCAAAAGAGTGCTGGAGCCTGATGGTGACGAAGGTGGTTGGGATACCGATCCGCCAGCGGCCGGGGAGGCTCCCGCCGATGTTGACGAACAAGCCTACGCGGGATATCTGCCGTTCATTGACGATGAGAACGACGATTCCAACGCAGCGGCTTCTGGTTCCGGTCTGCCACGCGAACTCGTAACAACGCCTGGGATTCGTCGCCTTTTCCAGGAAACCTTCGGGGTCGGCAGGAAGGAGCCGCATCGCCGCCCGACAATGGCGTACTGGGCGTTGGAGTTGACCCGGGCTTTCGACCGGTCACTGACTTGCCCGGGATGCACCATGAGCTACTTCGTGGATACGCATACGAGATGCCCTTACTGCACTGCGGCGCGTCCTGTATTTGCCCGCATCAGGACACCTCGATGGGATCTGTGTGTTCGTCATCACACCACGGAGATCGCCCTGCCGCGTCGGCTCTTCTATCCGTTCTCGTTGGAGCATGACGATGGCGCAGAATACGAGGCCAATCTGGACTGGGCCAAGAGGACTGTTCGTCCTGTACGGGGAACGAAGCCATTCCCGCCCGACCTGTCCATCGAATTCGTGGAGGCGGTGAAATGAAATTCACAGATATTCCCGCCAGGACACTCTCCTTACGCATGAAGCGGACGGATGGCCCCACCGACTCCCTGCCGGAAGGTCCCGTCTTGTCCGTGGCACCTTGCCCGACCCGGCCAGGCGAGTTTGAACTGCGAGTCAAGGACGCCATCATCTTCGCCAAGCCGGTCTCGGATGCTGATGTGCGCCGTCTCACCGGAGAACTGGCAGCCGGATGCGCTATTCTTGCGCAACTTGCCAACCCGGCCAAAGATGGGAGCGTCGAATTCCAAGCCGCTTTCTTCGCCGGGGATTGCCGGGACATGGGAGCGGTGGACGTTGGCGCTGACGAGTATGTCGAGCGGACGTATGCCGCTATCACCCGTTCACGTGAGCC
>CAYOQM010000283.1:1178-1942 GCA_964406065.1 uncultured Verrucomicrobiota bacterium | reverse complement strand
CGATCACCCGTACTTTTTCTTTTTCGCAGGCCCGGCAATCGATTACGCCTTGCACCCGCAGCGGGAAGAAGGGAAAGGCGAGGAGCCGGACGCGTTACAAAGTGCAGACGGTAGCTGTGTCTCCAACGGAGACCAAGTTGACGCCCTTCTGGACTCATCCCCAAGCCGACCAGAGCCGACCCGCAAGAATTCGCTGTGCATTGTCGGTGACGGCCTTCGATTTGTCGCCACGGAGACCGTGCGCCCAGATGGGAAGTCCATCTACATCGTTACAGGACTGACCAAGTTCAAGGGTGCTCCCGACCGTGCATTGCGGCTTGCCAAGGGAAAGCTAACCTTCTCCGATTGGACGCAGGCCGGACAGATTCAGATTCTCACAAAGGCACAGATGTCGGACCTCACTCGGGATGAGGGGAGCTACTTGAAGAGATGGGACGAGTTCGTGGAGATTGAAGGTGAACTGGTGCTCGCACAGGCCCGCAAGATCGGGACGTTGCAGTATAGCGACATGGCTCCTAACCGCGATGGCACGGTCACGGTCCGGCTCGCGCAATCATCCGACTCTGCCTTAGAGGCGCTTGCGGCCCGAGATGTGGAGTCGTTGGAGGTGGCCGACAACGTGCCAGACTATCTGACGAACGCGGATTTGACGTTTGCCCAATTCACCGGCGTCATCGAGAAGGAAGCGGAGAACGAAGCCTTCTTCGGCAAGCGTGGGAACCAGCGAAAGGAGGCGAAGCCGCATCACAACGTTGCCGACTACG
>CAYOQM010000283.1:0-1168 GCA_964406065.1 uncultured Verrucomicrobiota bacterium | reverse complement strand
CTAGAAGCCTCACGCTGAAAACGGAGAGCTTAGCCGCCTCCGGCACGCTGATCCTCTCGTTAGCTGGCCAGATTGCCCAAATCAAGCGGCGACTGTTTGCCCGGAGGGCCATTCTGGAGGGGCGTGCTGCCAATCCACAGCTTGGACTCCTAATCGAAGACAAGGGCGTAATCGCGCAAATCCGCACACCCAGCAAAATCACGCCACTCTCGGCCTCAGTGACCGATAAGGTATTCCGCAATCCGCCGACGGAGAAGCAAAGAGAGGCGATTGCAGTCGCGTTGAACACGCCGGACATAGCGCTGATCCAAGGTCCGCCGGGCACGGGCAAGACGACGGTGATCGCGGCGATCATCGAACGGCTGAGTGAGATGGCCGACAAACGCGGCGCGAGCGTCAAAGGATCGGTTCTGCTGACCGGGCTTCAGCACGACGCAGTGGAGAACATGATCGAACGCCTCTCGCTGAACGGATTGCCCGTTCCGAAGTTCGGCAGGCGCTCCGGCTGCGAAGAAGATGACTTCAGTGTATTCGAAAGGAAACTCCAAGCATGGTGTTCGGAGAGGGCGAGCGCGCTTCGGGCGAAGAACCCGCGCCTGACCGACATCGAGCAGGAGACGCAAATCAAGAACCTCTGCCTGCAATACCTGAAAGCGCCGACAAGTGCGCTGGCGCTGAACATTGCCAAGCGGGTCGCCAACATCGACATCACCATTGTCGGCGAGGAGTGCCCCCGCCGCGCCGCGAGTCTGGTAAACAGACTCACGCTGGAGGAGCAACTCAATGCTGACTCCGATCCATTGCTGGACGCCGTTCGGTGGTTGCGCCACCGCACCGAGGCGTTCACCGACGATGGCCCGGAACGGGCGGGCGATGCGCTATTCCACTTGAGGGATGTCTTGGAAGCGGATGAACGGACCTTGCTTGAAAGAGCGAGCATGTGGCGCAGCGAAGACGGCACCCCCCCTTTCCTCAAAGATCTGGCTGCGCTTAAGAAACGCTTGCTCTCTCGCTTCACCGTACCACCCGTATTTCGCATCGAGAAACAAAACGACGAGGTCGTTGCGTTGGTGGAAGAAGCAAGCAAGAGGATCAGAACTGCCGGGGTTTCCGCTAAGGACGCAAGGTCCGCGGCGCTGGCGGAATTCATCGCCGAGCTTGAAGGCAA
>CAYOQM010000282.1:0-3505 GCA_964406065.1 uncultured Verrucomicrobiota bacterium | reverse complement strand
TTACCAGCACCCGAATCCCGCCCGCATCGTTGCCGCCTTCATGGCGATGATCCACCGCGGTGCCACGCCCGAACAGGCGCTCGCTCTCTATCGCGGCGAGACCTGAATCGCCGTTCCGTTACCCCAACCCCATGTCTCACCCCGCGCCCACGCCGCCCGCCGCGGATCCCTCCCCGCCTGCACCCGCCGCCAGGCTTCCGGTGCGCGAGGCGCTGATCTTTTCGACCGGTGGCGGGCTGCAGCAGTTCGCCAACACCGCCCCCCAATACCTCGCCAACCCCATCTTCAACCTGGCCCTCGGACTGAACCCGGTGTTCATCGGCGTAGTTCTCGCCATCGCGCGACTCTGGGATGCGCTCGCCGATCCCCTGGTCGGCAATTGGTCCGACAATTTTAGGTCCCGCTGGGGACGCCGCCGCCCCTTCATGGTGGCGGGCGCGATTCTCACCGGCGCCAGTTTCGCCGCGATGTGGTGGCTGCCCCGCGACGCCGGGCAGACGTTTTATTTCGGCTACTTCCTGTTCACCATTCTCGCGTTCTTCACCGGCACCACGCTCTTCAGCGTGCCGTGGAACGCGCTCGGGATTTCCCTTGCCTCAAGCTACAGCGAGCGCACGCGTCTGTTCGCCTACGCCGGCTTCACCCACAAGCTCGTCGGCTTCGGCACCGGCTGGCTGTATCCACTTTGTCAACTCGCTGTTTTCCAGAACGTTCTCACGGGCGCGCGCATCGTCGGCTGTGTCTGCGGATCGATCATCACGCTGGTGTGCCTGATCCCCGCGCTCACGCTTAAGGAGCCGCCCCCCACCGCCCACGCCGCCACGCAGCGCCCCGAGCCGTTCCTGCACGCGATGAAGGTCGTCCTCTCCAATCGAGTCCTCCTCGTGTATTCCGCCACATGTCTCGTCACGATGACCTCGCTCTACACCGTCTCGAGCCTCGGTCTCTACATCAACATCTACCATATCTTCCACGGTGATAAAGTCGCCGCCGCGGTGATGATGGGCATCTGGGGAACGACGTTTAACCTCATCGCGATGCTCTCGATCCCCGGCGTGATGTGGCTCGCCAACCGCATCGGCAAGCATCGCGCCATCATGGTCGCGCTCGGGCTGGTCTGCGTTTCCGCCTTTCTGAAATTTTTCCTCTATGCGCCGGCGATGCCCTGCCGCCAGCTAGCCACCGCGCTGCTGCATGCCCCGGGGCTCGCCGCCTCTCTTGTGCTGGTCAACTCCATGACCGCTGACCTGGTGGACTACGATGAATCGCTCAACGGCCGTCGTCGCGAAGCCCTCATCGCCGCCGCCAATGGCTGGATTACCAAAATGGGCGTCTCGCTTTCGTTCATCCTGGCCGGGCTCGTGCTCAACCTCACCGGTTTCGACGCCGCCCTCGGCGACCACCAACCTGCCGGCACTGTGCTGGGGATGCGCATCCTCTTCTGCGCGATTCCCGCCCTCGGCACCGGCGCCGCGCTGCTGTTACTGCGTGGCTATCCGCTTACTCGCGAACGGGTGAGCGAAATCCAAGCGACGCTCGTGCTCCGTCGCGCCGATTCCTAGGCTCCATAGGCCTAGACGGCTCTGCAGTTTTTTGAAATTGAAGCTAAAATATGACGATGTTGCATGCGATATCTGTGATTGTTTTTTGTGGAACAATCTTCTCTTCTCTGGCAGCCGGTGAGTCGGTGTTCTATGTTTCCCCCAGGGGAAATGACACCCACGGTGGAACCAAGGAAGCACCATTTCGAACGATCGAACGAGCCAGGGAAGAAGTTCGGAGGACGGTTGCCGCCGGCCTCCGGGGACCGGTGACGGTTCTTCTTCGGGGCGGCGTGTATGAGCTCTCCGAACCATTGACGTTCGGCCCACAGGACTCGGGCACGGAGGAGCACTCGATTACCTACGCAGCTTATTCCGACGAAAGGGTTGTCGTGAGCGGCGGGAGAGTCATCCGCGGCTGGAAGCGCGGTGAAGGCCAACTGTGGACAGCGGAGGTGCCGGGCGTCAGGGAGGGCAAGTGGCGTTTCCGCCATCTGTTCGTCAATGGCCGCCGCGCCACCCGTGCCCGGACGCCAAACAAGGATGCCAAGACGCCATACGTCCTGCTGCAGGATGCCCTGTTGAGCGGCGACCTCAAGAGCTTCATTTTTAGATTCCCCTTGGGTACGCTAGAGAATTGGAAGAATCAAGCCGATATTGAAGTCATCACCATCGGCATATGGGGGATCAACCGCAAGAGAGTGGAAAGCCTTGACGCACAAACCGGCAAGGTCACCCTTGCTCCACCGCACTCTCCGCTGGTCTCGCAGAACAGTCCGAAACGTGGTCAATCGTGTTTCTTCGAAAACGCTCGCGAGTTCCTCGACCAACCCGGCGAGTGGCACCTCGACCGCGCGACGGGCGTTCTGACCTACTGGCCGCTGCCGGGAGAAAACATGGTTCAGGCCGAGGCCATCGCACCTGCCATCACGCACCTTCTGGTGGTGTCAGGAACGCAGAAGAACCCCGTCCGCAACCTGCACTTCAGAGCCATTCGGTTCGAGCACACCGATTGGGAGCTGCCTGCAACCGGCTATCTGGAATGCCAAGCCTGCGTCTTTCCCACCGGCAGGCTTTGGTACGGGCCACGCGATCGCGTCGATGCGGCCATCCAATGGAATTATGTCGACTCGTCGAGCCTCACCGCTTGCTCGCTTTCTCATCTCGGCGGCGGCGGGATCGAACTCGTCAAAGGGTGTTCCCGAAACCGCATCGAAAGAAATCATATATTCGACGTCAGCGCCAATGGCGTCATGGTTGGCGACCCGGGCCCGAAGGTGGATCCGCTTGACGTGCCCAAGGGTAACCGCATCGCCAACAATCACATTCACTCTTGTGGCACCGATTTCTACGGTGCCATCGGTATCTGGGTTGGCATCACGGAGGGGACCCTCATCACACACAACCTCGTCCACGACCTCCCCTACACCGGTATCTCCGTAGGATGGCAGTGGAACGCAGATCCAACACCATGCAAGGCCAATATTATCGAGTATAACCACGTCCACGACACCGTGAAGCGCCTCCGGGATGGCGGCGGCATCTACACCCTCGGCTTTCAGCCCGGCACGATCATCCGCGGCAACCTGATCCGCGACATTTCCGCCGGGCGGCGCGACGGTAGCATCAACGGCCTCTACCTTGACGAGGGGAGCAAGGGTTTTCTCATCGAAAGCAACGTCATCTTCAGTACTGCGGGAGCGCCCGTGCTGCACAACAGGAATTCACCCGCCGGGCACACCTGGAAGGACAACTTCTTTGGTGACAATGAGGCAAGACGAGAGGGCGCCCGGCAGATCATCGACACAGCCGGCCTGAAAGGGCGCGATAGGGACAGACAAGCTGTTAATGCTTTTCGTCCGTAAAGGCCTCTACCACCGCAACAGCGTTTTCCGTCGGAGTTTCCGGCTGCAGGGGTTTTGCGGGGGCTAAAATGAATCCGCCCCCCTTACTCATTTCTCTCC
>CAYOQM010000281.1:0-3527 GCA_964406065.1 uncultured Verrucomicrobiota bacterium | reverse complement strand
GTGAGGTGGGGCAGGTTCCGGCCGAGCAGCGGTTTGCCCAGCGCGACGGCATCCAAAAACGCGAACCCGAAACCTTCCGCCACCGAGGTGGTGAGCAAGTGTGTCGCCTGCTCCAGCCATGCTGCGAACGAGGTCGCCGCCCCGGCCACCGGTACCAGCCGGTCCACCACCGCAAACTCGACCGGCAGCCCATGTTCCCGCGCGAAATCCCGCCATGCCTCGTGAATGCCGCGCCACTGGGGCTCCGTCGGTGCGCCGGTCACCGCAAACCGCACCCCGGCCGGGGCCAGCGCCGCCAGCAGCACCACTTCCCCGAGGTTTTTCCGACGAATTCCGCGCACTGGATAGAGCACCAGGGGAGGCCCGGTCGTCCCGGTCGGCCCCGAGCGGGTTGCGGTGACCGCGTTCGGCAAGAAGATGGCATTTTCCGCTGGCAGCCCGCATTGCCGGAACCGCGCCAAATCGCGGGAGTTGACGAACGCATACCGGATCGCGGGGCCCACCGGATAGAGGCACCGGGAATTCGCGATCAGCGCGTAATTCGCGGGTCGCCCGTCCTCCGCCAGATCGTGGAGTTGGAGCACGAGTCGTTCGCCCGCCTCCGCCAGCAGCGCCACCACGTCCGCCAGCAGGACGTTTTTTCCCAACGCATGGTTGTGAAAATGCCAGATATCCGGCGGCGCTCCGAGCGCGGCCACCGCAGCGTCCCGCAGTGCTCCCGCCAATTCCGCCGCGCTCAGCGCCCCGGCCTCGCGCCGATACCCCAGCCCGGCGACCACTCGCACCGGCGGTCCGGCTCCCGGCGGCGGTTCCTCGCCCACCAACACCACTGGCGCCAGCCCGGCCGCCGCCAACGCGCGCGTGGCCGTTTCGATCACCCGGGTCACCCCACCCGGCCGGAGATGATAGTGGACAATGGCGATGCGCATGGCCGCTCACCCGCCGATGCCCGCCAGCCACAAGGCCGCGTGGATTTTGAAATCGATGACCAAGCCCGCCGCCTCGCGCGCCGCCAACCACGCCCGGAGTTCCGCCACCGGCACCTGATGAACGACGATGTCCTCCCCGGCGATGCCCCCGCCCGCATGTTCGCGGGTCAACCCGTCCGCTTTGAACAAGTGCATGAACTCCGAGGTCATCCCGGCCGAGGTCGGCGTCGTGATCAACGGCGTCACCGTCGCCGCCCGATACCCGGTTTCTTCGAGCAATTCCCGCCGGGCGGTCTCCGCCAGCGATTCGCCGAGGTGCTCCTCTTCATCGCCCACGATCCCCGCCGGGAGTTCGATGACCCGCCGTTGCACGGGGATGCGGAACTGCTCGACCAGCACGATTTCCGCCGCCGGGGTGATCGCCAGCACCCCCACACAGGCATCCGCCTGGGGCCGTCGCACGAAATCCCAGCGGCCAATCCGATACAATCCCAACCACCGGGTTTCAAACAAGGTCTCTGTTGCAGGCATGATTTTTGAATTTTGATTAAAGAAACAATCGCACAGCGCGCCAAACCCAGTTACCACTGCCGCGCGCTGATGTCCCGCCACGATTTCCAAATCCCCGTCATTTTCAAGCACCGTATCGTTTTCACGCGAAATGCGTTCGCCCCGGAAAACCCGGTGCTGGCCGAAATTCTGGCCGAGGGCAGGGGCCGCCGCGTCCTGGTTTTCCTCGAAGTCGCGGTCGCCGCCGCTTGGCCGGACCTCGCCGCCGCCATCCATGCCTATTTCCGCCCGCTTGAGCTGGAATTCTGCGACACCCTGAAATTGCCCGGCGGCGAAGCGGTCAAAGTCGATGACACTGTGGTGCGCCAAGTCTGGGCAGCCCTCGATGCTCACCACATCGACCGCCATTCGTTTGCCTTGGCCATTGGTGGCGGGGCCTTTCTGGATGCCGTTGGCTTCGCCACCGCCACCGCCCATCGCGGCGTGCGCCTGGTGCGTTTCCCCACCACCACCCTCGCCCAGGACGACAGCGGCGTGGGCGTCAAATGCGCCATCAATGGGTTCCACAAGAAAAACTGGATCGGCTCCTTCGCCGTCCCCTTCGCCGTCATCAACGACTTCGCATTCCTCGCCACCCAAACCCCGGCGGCCAACCGCGCCGGACTGATCGAAGCCGTCAAGGTCGCCCTCGTCAAAGACCGCGGTTTTTTCGAGTGGATCGAGGCCCACCTGCCCGACCTCGCCGCGCTCGATCCCGCCTGCCTCGAATACTGCGTCA
Organism: uncultured Verrucomicrobiota bacterium; assembly: GCA_964406065.1. Taxonomy (GTDB): domain Bacteria; phylum Verrucomicrobiota; class Kiritimatiellia; order CAIKKV01; family CAITUY01; genus JAABPW01. Next base: position 1,310 of record CAYOQM010000281.1, on the reverse strand, counting down.
AACACTCCGCCCTGCTCCACGCCCAGCACATCGCGACCGGCGGCGACCCGTTCGAATCCGGGTCCAGCCGCCCGCTCGATTTCGGCCACTGGGCCGCGCACAAACTCGAATCCCTCACCGGCTACGCGCTGCTGCACGCGCCCGCCGTGGCCATCGGGCTGGCGCTCGACACCCTCTATTCGGTCCGTTCCGGCCTGCTCGAACCCGCCGCCGCCGACCGCATCCTGCGGGTGCTCGATGGTCTCGGGCTCGCCACTTACCACCCGGCGCTGGACTGGACCGATGCCACCGGCCATCGCTGCGTGTTCACCGGCCTCGATGAGTTTCGCGAGCACCTTGGCGGCCAACTCACCGTCCTCCTGCTGCAAGACCTCGGCACCGGGGTGAACGTCCACGAACTCGACCAAGCCCTCCTCGGTCAGTGCGTCGAGCAACTCCGCCGCCGCGGCAATCCACCGCTTTCCGCAGCCCGGCAAGAATCCCCCTTACCGCCGTGAAATCATCGCCGCCGCTACAGCAAGTGCCTGGAATTTTTGCAGGTTTTGGTTTTTTTCGCAGTTTTTCAATTTTCCGCTTGCGCCATCGGCCTAGTCTCTTACTCTGTGTGTACAAAGTACGTGCACAACTTCTAAAACTGCCATGAAAAACCTAACAAAAATGCACCTGCCGGATCGAGACCGCGGTTTTGCCTTGGTCATCACCCTCAGCCTGATGGTCCTGTTGACGCTGCTTGCAGTCGGACTATTGTCGCTATCGTCCATTGCGCTCCGCACTTCGGCCCAGGGTTCCGCCATTGCCATCGCCCGCAGCAACGCACGATTGGCGATGATCATCGCCCTCGGGCAGTTGCAAAAAACCGCCGGCCAGGACCAGCGGGTGACTGCGCCGGCGGACCTCGCCGGGGACACCGGTGGGATCCGCCTCGCCGCTGGCAAGGCCCCGTTGAATACCAAGTCGGTCAACGGCATCGTCAGCGGCCTCACCGCCGTGCAACCGGGAACGCGCTACTGGACCGGCGTCTGGGACACCGTCACTACGGCCGCCCCCGCCGCCCAGATCTACACCAAAACCCCCGGTGCCACCAACGTCCGCTGGCTCATCAGCGGCAACGAAATGAGCAACACCGTGCCCGAAGTGTTCGACCCGTCCTCCGCCATCGCCGCAGTCTCTGCCGCTGGCTCGGTGAACGACGACACCGAGGCCGTCGCCCTCGTCGGCCCGGCTACGGTCGGCCCGGCCTCCCCCCCCACCATCGACAACCTCGTCCCCACCCCGCTCGTCGCCATCACCACCCCCACCCCGAACAGTGG